>CAZWJC010000013.1:0-56886 GCA_964634255.1 uncultured Verrucomicrobiota bacterium
ACGACGCCGATGGCGTGTTTGCAGCCGTGCATCGTGGCGAACCGGCGCTCGAACGCGGCGACCTCGTCGCCGTGGAGCTTGCCCCACTTGCCACTGCGCAGCGCGCGCGCCAGCCGTTGCTCCTCCGGTTTGCCGAATACCGGCCAGGAAGGGAACGCTCGCGTACGCACAGGTCGACCGCCAAGAATCGCCAAAGCTGGCTTCATGGGATCGCGAAAATGGATTGCCGGCACATTTGCCGGAGGTCTAGCGAAACCCGCTCAGACGGACATCCCCCATTTGGATAGTCCGAGCTAGAACGCCAAGTGCAGCGCGGGCCGATCCTTAGCTCATAGGAGCCGATTGAAAGTAGTCCGTGGCGTCTGGAGGCCGGATGTCCGTGAGGTTGCCGGTGTAATGGCGCAGTTCACGCGGTTGGAATGGGTGCGCCGCGATGGCCTCTTCGTTCAGATCAATCCCCAGGCCCGGCACGTCAGATATCGCCATCTTGCCGTCCCGGAAGACGACTTTCTCTGTGCTGATCTCGCGGCGATGGGGCACGTCGGCACTCATGGTTTCAAGCACGGTGAAGTTCGGGACACAGGCGGCGAGCTGGAGATTCGCCGCGTTGGCGACCGGGCCGCTGGGGTTGTGCGGGCAAAGGGCGATGTGGTTGGCCTCGGCTTGGGCCGCAATCTTCTTCACCTCCATGATGCCGCCGACGTGGCTGACGTCGGGTTGCGCGAAGTCGGCGCAGTGAAGCGCAAAGAAGCGCTGGTAGTCCCACCGGCTGTAGAGTCGCTCGCCGGCGGCGATGGGCACGCGCGCCCGTTGCTTGACCTCCGCCAGCGCCTCCAGATTGTCCGGCGGGATGGGTTCTTCAAACCAATGAATGTCGAATTCCTCCAACGCATGCGCAATGCGAACGGCGGTGGGCACATTAAACCGGCCGTGTCCTTCGATGAGAATGTCCACCTCCGGCCCGACGGCGCGGACGACGGCTTCAACGCAGCGCAAGGTTTCGCGCAAGTCCCGCTTGCCGATTTCGAGGTAGGCCGAGCCAAACGGATCCCACTTCAAACCACGGAACCCTGCAACGACGGCGAGCCGTGCCTTTTCTGCGAATTCATCGGGGGTCTTCGCCGGGGCGAACCAGCCGTTCGCGTAGCACGGCACCGCATCGCGCACCTTACCGCCGAGCAGTTGATACACGGGCACGCCCAAGGCCTTGCCCTTGATGTCCCACAGCGCCATCTCGACGCCGGAAAGTGCGCTCATGAGGACGGGGCCGCCGCGCCAATAGACATCGCGGTAGGCTTGATGCCAGATGGCCTCGATGTTGTGCGGGTCGAGACCGACGAGCGTGCGCTCCAGTTCTTTGATCGCCTGCGCGACGGTTTGCTCGCGGTATTCGAGTGTGGCCTCGCCCACGCCGTGGAGCCCCTCGTCGGTCAGGACTTTGACGAAAACCCAGTTGGTGCGATACGCGTGGCAGATGAAGGTTTGAAGAGCGGAGATTTTCATGCGTAAACGGAATCGACGTTAGCGAGTTGGGATCTTAGCCAGCAGACCGGCGGCATTCACAGAACGCCCGCATTCGAGGACGGTGGCTGGGCGATTCTGATGCTGGCAGCCAGCAACGAATTCGCCGGGGTCCGCGGTGTTCTCCGCAAACATCCCGTAGTGCGTGGGGACCGCCAGACGGGGCTGCAGTTCCGCGACCAACTGCACCGCCTCCGGCAGGGTCATGTTACCCAACCGGCCGTTGATGCATACGAAGACGATGTCCAGCGTGCGCCCCACCAGCTTGCGGACTTGTTGCGCCAACTCGGGGTAATAGAGTGTGTCGCCGCTAAACCACAGCGCCGCGGTGTTGGTTTGGAGGATGAAACCCACCGCCGCCGGATCGCTATGCCGCGCGGGGGTGGCGGTAACGGTGCCGCCGCCCAACCGGACCGTTTCGCCTGGAGCAATCGGCAGAAGCCGGCCTTCGCGAAAGCCCACCCGCTTGCCATGAGCCATAACACTGGCCGGACCGATCAGGGGACAGTCAGGAAAGGTGTGGGCAATCCGCGCCGTGGTCTCAGGATCGAAGTGGTCCAGGTGATCGTGTGTTACCAGGAGCGTGTCTGGTGACAGGCTGACCAGTGGGCACGGTAGCGGCATCAAACGACGTAGCCCTTCGCGGTTCTCGACAGCGTCACTGAAATAGGGGTCGATCACGAACCGCTTCCCTTCGCTTTGCAGGAGGTATCCGGATTGTCCCAGCCAGGTGATGTTCATGCTCGCTCCGTCAGTTTGTGGCTGTGATCCAAGCGGTGTTTGATACTTCACCTTGCGGCCTCATTTCGTTCCGAAGTGCGCTATTGTGGGGTTAGAAGGAATACTGCAGGCCCTTGCCCAAGCAGACACACCGGCACTCCTGAATCCTCTACTTCGTCTTGGTGCGCTCATATTGAACCTGCTTGGATTCCTCGAATTGCAGCGCCGCTTTGTCTGTGACGAACGCCGGCGCGTCGTACACGGGGATGTCCTTGAAGATCACGTGCTCGCCCTCGGCGGTCATTCGCTCTGCCGGCAACTGATAGACATTGCCCGTCAGGACATCCACCCAGACAGGATCCTTGAACGTCCCACGCTCGATCTGGAAAGTCGCGGGGACGGTGTCGTTCGTGTCTTGCGGTGTTCCGGATTTGTCCCAGAAGACCAGGATTTGCTGGCCACTCGCTTTGACCCGGTGGCCAAACACGGCAACGGGCTTGGCACGCTTTACTTCGCACGCAAAGTCCGGAATCAGCTCCACGCTATCGTTGAAAACCGACACCACGTTCTGCACCGCGTAGTAGGCCATCTTGACCTTCAGCACCTTGAATTCCTCCGCAGCACCGGCCGTCTTCAGCAGTCCGTAACGGAGCAGGCCGTTGTGGAAGCCGGTCGTGCGGTAGTCCAAATCCGCTGCGGTGAAGACCGCTGAGTCCACGTCGTGGCTGATGTCGCCGAGCATCCGCCGGGTGTCCCATTTGGCTTGGGTCAACTCCGTCCACGGATACTTGCTCGTCGCGCCCGCCGGACACCACTCGGATTGGACGCCGGATTCGCCCTGCCACAGCTTCATGGTCGGTGAGTATTTCCGAATGATCTCCTTCGCCTTGATCACGGCGGGATAAGCCTCGTCGGGGTTCGGCCCGTAGCGGTGGTAGACCACCCACTCGAACAGGCCAAGCTTGTTGCGTTCGGCCAGCGTCCTCATGAAATGCTCAATGATCTTGGGATGGGGCGTGGTGAGAACGAGCCCACCGATGCGAGCCTCGGGAATGACTCGCTTGATGATCTCGGCGGTGCGAATGTTGAACTCCGTGATCATCGCCGCGGTGTGCACCTTGTTCAGGTTGGGCTCGTTCCACATGCCCCAATCGCGAACCTTGCCTTTGTAGCGTGTCGCCATCGCTTCGACCCACTTGTCCCAGGCCGCCAGTGCTGCCTCCGAGGTCGGGAAGCCATCTTTCAGCGTCCGACCGCCGCCGCCGGGGTAGGCCGGATTGCCGTAACTCGTCTCCAGCCATATCTCCAGCCCACGCGAACGGGCATCGTCAATGATGGAATCAAGCCAGGCGAAATCGTAGATGCCGGGGTCTTTCTCCGTCCGCGCCCAACCGCCCTGTAAGCGAATCCGCTTTATGCCCAGCGGCGGCAAATACTCCTTGAACGCGTGGTAGTCCGAATACTCGCGGTCAATCGTCTCGCAACCCAGCGTCCAGCGTGACGATTCGATCTCGTGAATGCTCTTCGGGACCAATGTCCCCAAGTGCGGCAGGTTAGGATTCAGCGAAGTCTGCACCCGCGTGGGTGTGTTGTCCACCACCGGGGCGGCGACCGCAATCGCCAGCGAAGACAGCGCGAGGCTGCTTATCAGCGCTTTCAGAGCAGCCAGTCTTTTGCGCTTCGGGATCATTTGCATGTTTCGTCCTCCATCACACGGTCACGTTGAAAAGTGAACAATACCGCCGCCAGCACGGCCAGTCCTCCGACGAGATATGCGCCGGACAACATCGAGAAGCCATGCCCCAATCCCTGGCCGGCGGCCGACGATTCGCGCAGCCGCCCCAGCAGCCACGGAGAGAGCGACCCGACCAGAAAGGCCAGCATGGTCATGATACCTACCGCGGACGCGCGATGTCGCGGCGCGATGACCTGGAACAACGCCGCGTGGGTGTTCGCCTCGTAGAAGCCACGGAACAAACCGAAGCAGGCCATCATCGCGCAGACCACGATCAGGCTGTCAGCCCGGCCCATCAGGAAGATCACCGGCACACCCAAGAGCATCGCCGTCCCCATCATTTGCGAACGGAACACCGGTCGCGCCGCCGCCACGCGGTCCGAAAGCCAGCCGCCGGCAATGATGCCGAGCAGCGCGGCGAGGTGATGGTAGAACATGGCGAAGCCACCTGCCTGGGTGAGCGACAGGTTGAAGCGCTCCTGCAGAAACACCGGCGCCCAGACGACGTAGGCGTTGTTGACAAAGACGATCGCGGTGAAGCCGGTCGTCAACAGCAGCGCGGTCGGTGATCGGAACAAAACTGCCAAGGCTTGCCAGACGGAGTCACGCGGCCCGGGGACGGGCTGGGCTGTGGTTGCCGGAGCGTCCAGCATGCGCCACATCAAAACGAAGCCCAGCACGATGCCGCCGCCGCCATACATGAGGAAGGTCGAGCGCCAGCCCCAACGTTCCGCAATGAAGCCGCCGAGGAAGCCGGTGACCATTACGCCGATGTAGAGCGAGGCCTGATGGATTGAGAGTGCGATCGCCCTTGTGCGCGTGTGGTGTGCCGCAAGCAACGGATAGGCCGCTGGTGCATAGAATGATTCCCCGCCCGCCGTGGCCACGCTGCGGAAGGCGATCAACGTCACCAGTCCGCCCGCATATCCGGTACACATCGTCGCCGTGCTCCAGAACAGCAGGCTGCCAATGATGATCTTCTTTCGATTCCAGATGTCACCGAGGTAACCGGCCACCGGCATCATCGCGGCGAGCATCACGAACAAGACCGTCCCCACGAGCCCCAGTTGGCTGTCCGTGAGCTGTAAGTCGGTTTTGATCGCCGACAAAACCACACCGAAGATGGCGCGGTCGCCCTGGTGGAAAAAGAACGCGCAGAACAGCAGCGCCAGAAGTTCCCACCTGTAATTCGGGCGGGGTATGACTCCGCGATCCGGTTCAGCGGCGGACCTCACAAATCTATGTCCGCAGGCATATGTTGGGCAGAACACCCGCCATCCACGACGAAACGTGCGCCGGTGATGTTCGACGCCTGATCGGAAGCGAAGAACATGACCGCTTGGGCAATATCCTCCGGCGTGGCTTCGCGGCCCAACGGAACGTTGGCGCGCCGGCGCCGCGCCACACCTTTCGCAAGCGTCGCCCAACGGTCCGAGTGAATGTAGCCCGGCGCGACGGTGTTAACGCGGATGCCGTGCGGCCCTAGTTCCACCGCGAGCGCGAGCGTCAACGCATCAATGCCGCCCTTGCTGGCGACGTAAGCCGCCCGCTTGCGGATCGCTCGTGTGGAAACATTCGAGCCGATGTTGACGATGACTCCGCCGCCCTGCCGCTTCATCATGCGTGCCGCCTGCTGCGAGACTTGAAATGTTCCCAACAGATTCACGCGCACCACAGCTTCAAAAAACTCCAAGGGTGTGTCGAGAAAGTCGGGCCCGACGCCGAGATGCGCCGCGTTGTTGACTAGCACATCCAGTTGCCTCGCCTTGGCGGTGATTTGCCGGAACATGGCATCCACGTCCACCGCCACGCTGATGTCGCCCGGCAGTCCCACGAGCCGTTTCAAGCCGCGCTGACGCAGCACCCTCAGCGCGCCGTGGACAGCTTCTGGCGACCGGTCGTTGAGGAACACCGTGGCGCCCTCCGCCGCAAAAGCCGCCGCAATGCCCAAGCCAGTGTTTTGACCGGCGCCTGTCACCAAAACGAACTTGTTTTTAAACCGCATACCCAGTCGTTGACTAAACAACCGGTGTCACGATAGGGAAACCGGCGCAGAGCGGCAATTGACTTAGTTCGTCATTGTCATTGCATTTCTAGACACGCACCTTCCCAACATGCGCAAAGCGTCATCCCAAGCGCGCGCCGTCGCGGTGTGCATTGACACCCGCGATGGCGCCGGGCGCAATCGCCTGCATGGCGTGGCCCAGTACGTCCGGCAGCACGGTTGGCGAATGATGCTGGTGCGGAATGGCGGTGAGGCAGCAGCGGAAGAGGTGGCGCGGCTCGTGCCGGACGGAATCATCGCCTACGTCGCCGATCAATGGCTGCTCGACGTTTCTGCGAAACTTGGCGTGCCGCTGGTGGATACGGCCGTCAGCGAGTTGGCCGCGCCGATGACCGTTAGCTTGGACAATGATATCGTCGGCCGCTTGGCGGCGGAACATCTGGCACAAGCCGGCCTGAGGCACTTTGGCTACTGCGGCGTGGACGGGCGGATTGCATCAGAACAGCGGCGCACGGGCTTCAGCGCCGCGTTGGGTAAGCGGCGGCTTGCGGCGTTTTCAGAGCCCATCAGCGAAGGGGAATCCTCGTTGGGTTCGCTGATCAACTGGGTGAAACAGCTCCCCAAGCCGATTGGTTTGCTGGTATTCGACGACAAGCTAGGCGAACGGGTCCTCACGGCCTGTCGTTGGGCGAACCTCTCTGTCCCCCATCAAGTTGCGGTTCTGGGCATCGGCGACGATGAACTCATGTGCGAAGTGAGCTGGCCCACGCTCTCCAGCATCCGTCTGCCGACGCCGAAGCTCGGCTATGAGGCGGCGAAGCTGCTGGCCCAAGCCATGAACGGAAACAGGATCAAGGCCCCGCATATCAAACTGGAACCCACTGCGGTCGTGGCACGCGGATCCACGGACCTGGTGGCGGTTGACGATGCGTTGGTGAAATCCGCGATCCAGTTCATCCGGGCCCAGGCCGGCAATCTCATCGGCGCCGAGCAGGTCGCCCAGGCGCTGGGCGTTTCCCGGCGCACGCTGGACCGGCGCTTTGCCCAAGCCTTGGGCCGAAGCGTGCGCGAGGAACTGTCCCGCGTACGGATGCAACTGGCGCGGCGACTGTTGGTGGACAACTCGCAGCCCATCGCTGAGGTAGCGCGCAGTTGTGGGTATGGAACTGCAGCCTCTTTCAGCCGCGCGTTTCGCCAGCATGCGGGGCACTGGCCCTCCGAATACCGCAACAAGACGCGCGTTCTCTAGCTTGTTTCACAGGTCTATCTTGCGTGCGCTAAAGGAGAGACCAATCGCCAAGGTGAACCGCGTTTTACCTGCACAACGGTGGAATCTGACCGGCACTATTCAAATGGGGGATGTTGCATCCGGGGAATCACGCCAGACTCCGCGCCAGTGACGGAGCCTGTCGCCGACGATGAACTTGGCGAAGCGCTCGTTGGAATGCCGGGCGAAGTATCGGACTGACGAAAAGGCCGAGCGCCGCCCTCCCGATAATCGACGGAATCGCAAACAGTGTGTATGCGGAGATTTTTTGACAGACAAAGAGAACGACTCGGCTCTGTGCTGCTGCTGCTGCTGACCTTCGCCTTGGCGGTCGCCGCCGGTTGCGTTGCTTCCAGCCCGCACGCCAAGGAGGCGAAGACTCCACCCGCCGGCGAAATCCGCGGCGCGTGGGTGTGGAGTACCGACGTTGCCAACGAGGGGGCCGAGACGGTCGCGAAACGCTTGGCCCAGTCTCGGATCAACCAGGTGTTCCTCCTGGTCAAAGGTTATTCCGGAAAGGTCTGCTATCCGAGCCAGTTGACGCCCAACCTCTACCCGGGCAAAGACACGTTGCGGGAGATGCTGGACGCCTGCCACCAACGCGGGATCAAGGTGCATGCGTGGTTTGTGTTCAACGCCGACAGCCACTGGGGCCAGGCGCATCCGGACGATGCCATGTATCACGTCGGCAAGGCGGAGGCGTGGGATCAAGGGCCGTATTCCAAGAAGGACGATCCGGAGAAAATCCCGATCTGTCCTTTGAGCCGGGCCTACCGCAGCCATCTCACAGGCCTGATTCAGGAAGTGCTGGATCGTTATGACGTGGATGGCATCCATCTGGATTACATCCGCTACGGCCACATGGCCTATTGCTTCTGCCCGCGGCATCGTGAACTCGCGACCCGCAACGGCATCTCCATAGAAAAGCTGCGACAGGCCATCTACGAAACCTGCTTCGCGCCCCGTAAGCAAAACGAGCATTACATAAAGCTCTACCGCGAGGGCGATCCGGACATCGTCTGTTGGGTCGGACTGCGTCAGGAAGAAATCAACCTGGCGATTCAGGAAATCCGCCATCTGGTCAAGAGGAAGAATGCCGCGCTTCCGCTATCGGCCGCGTTCATGCCGGAAGGCGGCGAAGCGGACGATGCCTTTGCCTTGTGCCACTACGGCCAGAACTACACCACGGCGGGTGCGCTCGTGGATTTCATCCTGCCCATGACCTATTCCAAAACCGCGGTGGGGATTGCCCGCGTGGCCCTCAACGCCGAGAAAAAGTCCGGCCGCCCGGCCTATGGCGGCCTTTGGGCGTGCGAGGAAGATCGCGACGCCGGCGTGTCGCGCAGCGACGAAAGTGAAGGCCGGGGTGTTTCCGGCAAGCTCCCCGTGCTGGGATTGCGGGAGAAGGTTGAAACTCTCCGCAGCCGTGGCGTAAAGGGTTTCGTGCTGTTCCGCTACGGCCCGAAGGCGGACCAGTTGTGGAAAGACCTGCCGTGAGGAAGGCCGGCGACGGACTTCGCTTGCGAGCGGCTACTCGCCCGAAGCTTTCACCAATCTCCGGACGCTCGTGGTGATCAAATCTTCCACGTCGTCGGCCCAGCGCCACGCCGGCAAGCCAAGCACGAGCATCGCCCGGCTGCCTTCGTAGCCGTAGAGCGGCGAGGCCAGCGGCGGCTTGTCCTCGTCGAGCACGCGGCGCGACGGGATGTAGGCCATCACGCTGTTTGCGTAGCCGGCCACCCAGGTTTGCGGACCGAACTCGCGTTTGAACTTGAGCGCGTAGTCTACCACCGGTTCGCCGGCCAGCGTGATCAAGACTTGGCGACCGCCCAAGCGCCACACTTGGATTGGATACGGGCAGGTTCGTTGCAGTGGTTGGCCCGACTTCACCGCAACGAGCAGTTGCGTCGCCCACCGCCGGGCGTAGGCCATCTCGTCTTTCGTCAGATTCTCCAACTCCGCTTGCGTCGGCACCGAACCCAAGTCTAGCGACACGGTTTCCATCCCGGTCTTCAGCGTCGGAGCGAGCGCGACCGGCGGTTTGAGCAGCGTCTCCTCGACGGCGGCGGCCAACATGTAGCCGTACCGCTCCGCCAAACCCGACTGCAGCCGAGGGATCGGATTTTGATCGCCAGCGCACCCGATGAAAAACATCGCCTGCGCGCCAGGATGGCTCTGTTCGAGGGCCAACTGCGCGTAGCCGGCGTAATCGCCGCACCACTTGTTGAAATCAAGCGTGGTATTGTGGCAAGCATAGCCGAACAATACCGCGAGCAGCGTCCCGTTCGGCCGCGACACAGTGAGCACCGGCACGGAATGATCCACCGGGCCGACGAGCGCGCCCTGTTGGATCACCCGGGGCGCGTCTTCCTCAGAGTTGTTACGGCGGTTGGCCGCGAAACCGGTTCGCCCCTCACCCGTCGCCAACCTCGCAGGTGACAAACCTGAGAGCGCCTTGCCCACGGTTTCAACAATGCAGTCCTGCAACATCGCAGAATACGCGGCGAGCAGCTTTTGCTGCGATTCGTCGAACGCTTGCAGTCCGTCGGGTCGGGTTGCTAAGAACGGCCCGCAATGGGTGTGCGAGGCGGTGAGCAGAACCTGCGCGGGATCGAGGCCGAACTGCTGTTTCAGCCGCGGCAAGCAGGCCTGATAAACGGGCGGACGAATGGCGAGCAGGTCGCTCGTCACGATGACGGCACGGTGTCCGGCGGCGTCCTCGAACGCAAGCGCCTTCAGCCAGAGATCGGTTTCCTTTCCTTCGGCGGGACTGGTGCGTTTCGCATAGCCACCCATCCACAGCGCATTCGTGGGCGTAATGTTGGCGCGCGCCACACCGGCTTTCCACAACGCCTCCTCGGCGCGCCCCGTGGTGTTGATGAGTGGCAGCGACATGACGAGGGCAAGCACTCCAGTGGAGATGAGTTTCATTCAACAGTCCTTCCCGCGTTGCCAGGGCTCGACAGGTCGGCGATTGGAAAGAGCCGGTCGGCGCTGCTCGATCGAGCCGCAGCTACGAGATGCTTCAAGACAAATCATCCGTTAGAATTCTAGCGCTGCGTAGCGCAGCCGGCATCCTCCATTTGAATAGGCGGGAAAAACCGTTTCCGCGTCAACGCGAGATTGACGCCGCGCGCGGCAAGCCACCACCATCCGCGCATGGTTGGGCCGAGGTGCTTTGGGCGACGCACAGGCGTTCGTTGTGCGCAGCGGGTGGCGGCATTGCAGACATCGCTGCTGACGCTGAGTTGCGCGTTGATCCCGCTGACCCCATTCACCCGATCGTTAAACGCGGAACCCGTGCCCACAGCCCCTCCACCGCGTTACCTGATTGATGTCTGGCAGGCTGAACGGGGGTTGCCCCAGAGCATCATCACCGGCGTGGCGCAAACGCCGGATGGTTATCTCTGGGTCAGCACGCTGGACGGCCTTGCGCGGTTCGACGGTGTGCGCTTCCAGATGTTCAAGGCAGGGAACACGCCGGCGCTGGGCAGCGGGCGAATCCGTTTCCTGATCCCGGGGCGCAACGGCACGTTGTGGATTTGCACGCAGGAAGGCGGCGTTGTGCGGCATGCAGGTGGCCGCTTCACCCCGTTGCCGCTGCCTGAATCGGTCCGGACGCGATCGTCCACCGTGCAGGTGGCCGAGGACGATGCTGACGCCGTCTGGCTTTCCACAGAAGACGGTCAAGTTGGGCGGCTCGAAGAGGCTCGTTGGACTTCGGTTTCCACCAATTGGAATTCGCCGGAGACCGGATCGTTTCAAGTGCGTGCCGACGCTGCCGGCCGGCTCTGGGCGATCAGCCGTACCGGCTTATTTCGCGTCGAGGCCGACCGGCTGGCATCGGCCCTGACCGGAGCGGCGGGCGAATACTCGGTTTATTGCCCCGGCAAACAAGGCGGGTGGTGGATCGGTTCGGCTCGCGAAATCCGGCTTTGGGTTGACGGCCAATGGCGCGCAACCGTTCCCACCCCCGGCACCAATGCCAGCGCCATCCGTTGCAGTCTGGAAGACAGCGCGGGCAATCTCTGGCTCGGCTCCCAAGGGCAGGGTTTGTTCCGCTGCGATACGCAGGGCGGCTTGCTCCGATTCACCAAGGAGCAGGGCTTGGGCAGCGATTCCATCCGCAGCTTGTGCGAAGACAACGAAGGCAACCTGTGGGTGGGCACGGAAGGTGGCGGCTTGAACCGGCTGCGGCCGGCGTTGTTCACAGTGTACGGAGCGGACTACAACCTTCCGCTAGAGCATCTCAACAGCGTTAGCGCCGGAGCGGACGGGGAACTCTGGATCGGCACCGATGGTGCCGGCTTGAAACGGCTGCGTGGCGAGAAGGCCCGTTCCTTGAGCGACGATCCAAACACCTCTCCGTTGCATGCCATGGCGGTGCTGGCGGACCGGCGGGGCCGGGTTTGGGTGGGCACGCGCGTCGGCGGCATCTTCCGCTACCATGACGGGCAGATGACGCGCGTCGGCGAAGGCGTCCGCCCCGGACTCACAGTGCGTTGTCTGTTTGAGGACTCACGCGGGCGAATCTGGGTGGGCTGGCGCAATATGCCCGCCGTCGGGCGCATTGAAGGCGAACATCTGGAAACCATCCCCTTGCCCGGCTCCGTGGGCGCGGTGGACATTCGCGTGATCGCCGAAGATGCGGCGGGCGATTATTGGTTTGGCACGGACGGCAACGGCTTGCTGCGGCTGCGGGAGGGAAACTTCACGAGCTACACGCGAGCACACGGACTGGGCAGCGATTTCATCTGGGCGCTTCAACCGGAACGCGACGGGACGCTGTGGGTGGGCACGTATGGCGGCGGGCTGAGCCGGCTCAAGGACGGACGCGCGGTGAGTTGCACCACACTTCAGGGCTTGGCGGATGATGTGATCTGCTCGATCGCCGACGACGGACTTGGGCAATACTGGTTTAGTTCCTACCAAGGCGTCTTTCGCGCCAGCCGGGCAGAGTTGAACGAGTTCGCCGATGGGCAACGGGCATCCATCCATTGCACGGCCTACGGCAAATCGGATGGTTTGCCCGCACTGCAATGTTGGGGCGGCTACCAACCCGTGGCAAGCCACACGCCGGATGGGCGGCTGTGGTTTATCACCGTGCGGGGCCTGATTGCGGTAAATCCGGCGGAAGTGCGCACCACCACCACCGCGCCTTCGGTGCAGCCCGAGGAACTTGTCGTGGACGGCCGGGTGATTGACACCGTGCATTGGCAGGCGCAGGCAGGCGCTTCTCTGGATTCCAAGACCCCGCGCCTGCCGCTCGAAATCCCGCCGGGGGGACGGCTCTTTGAATTTCGCTTCACGGCGTTGAACTTCAGCGCTCCGGATGACGTACGCTTCCGCCACAAGCTGGAGGGCGTGGACGCCGAGTGGGTGGATTCCGGTACGCGGCGGTCCGCCAGTTACAGCCGGCTTTCGCGCGGCCACTACACCTTCTGGGTGCAGGCGTGCAACCGGGAAGGCGCGTGGAGTCTGCCCGGCAGCGCGGTGGCCTTCACCGTCCTCCCCTACTTCTGGCAAACTTGGTGGTTCATGGGCTTGTGCCTGGTGACGTTTGGCGGCCTCGTGGCCTGGGCGGTCGGCATGACGTTGAAGCGGCGGCATCAGCGTCATCTGCGACTCATCGAACGTTTGCACCAATTGGAGCGGGAGCGGGTGCGCGTGGCGCGCGATATCCACGACGACCTCGGCAGCAGCCTCACCGAGATCGGTTATCTGGGCGCGCTGGCCGTGCGGGATGCCCAGTCGCTCGGCGAAGCCCGCGGGCAAATCGAGCGGATCGTGGATCGCGCCCGCGACCTGGCGAGCAAGCTGGATGAGACCGTTTGGGCCGTGAACCCGAAAAACGATTCTTCGCGCCAGCTCGTCACGTATCTCTGCCAGTTCACCCGGGAATTCCTCGGCGCCATGAATCTGCGCTGCCGGTTAGACCTGCCGGTGGATTTGCCGGAAGTTGAACTGACGGCGGAGTCGCGGCACAACGCCTTTCTGGCCGTGAAAGAGGCGCTGAACAATGCCGCCCGCCACGCGACCGCCAGCGAAGTCCGGCTCCGGCTGGCGGTGGAAGGCGAAGCTCTGCTCATCGAGGTGTCGGACAATGGCCGGGGTTTCGATGCGATCGCGCCTCGCGAGGACGGCAATGGCCTACGGAACATGATGGCTCGCATGGAGGAGATTGGCGGGCAGTTTGAGGTGCGTAGCAGCGCTGGAACTGGCACGACGGTTTGCCTGCGGCTGCCCTTGCCTCCGGGCTCGCTTGAAAGCCGGTGTTCCGGCCCGCGCCCCAACCATTTGGGGGATGCCCCCCAGCCTGTGAAACCGTAGATTCGCGCGCATGGCAATTTCAGTGGCCATTGTGGATGACAACCCGGAAATCCGGAACAACCTGTCGCGCTATATCGAAGGCGCGCCGGGCTTCCGATGCACCTGCGTTTGCGCGTCCGCCGAAGAGGCGTTGCGCGTGATCCCGCAGACGCCGCCGGACGTGGTGTTGATGGACATCCAACTCCCCCGCATGAGCGGGATCGCCTGCACCGCCGCACTCAAATCGGCCCTTCCATCCGTGCCGGTGATGATGCTGACGGTTTACGAGGACACCGACGCGATCTTCAACGCCCTGAAGGCCGGCGCCAGCGGGTACCTGCTCAAGCGCACCAATCCCGCCCAAGTGCTGGAGGCAATCGCCGAACTGCATCGTGGTGGCGCGCCGATGAGTGGCGAGATCGCGCGCAAGGTCATCGAGTCATTTCATCGGGGCAAACCGCCCGACCATCCGCAGGACAAGTTGACCTCCCGCGAGCAGGAGATTCTGCAACTCCTCGCCGCGGGTTATGTCACCAAGGAGATCGCCGACAAGCTTGCGATCTCCAACGCTACCGTGCGCTATCACCTCAAGCACATCTACGACAAGCTCCACGTCCACACCCGCACGGAAGCGGTGATCAAGTATCTCGGCTAAGCGCCCCTATCCAAATGGGGGATGCGGGTCTTTCCACGGGTTTCTAACGTCGGCAGGCGTGGGGTCGGAATGTTTTCGGCCCTGCGCATGAAATCCGAACATCGAAATCGCTGTTGCCAAACCAAGCTCGTCATGAAACGCCCCTCTCTCCTTCGCGTCCTGGCCCTGGTCGTTTGCCTCGCCGGTTTGTGGATGCTGACTGAAACCGCGGCCCGCGCCGCCGCCATTACCCAGTCCATCAACAACACCAACGCCACCAACAACACCAACTGGAACGGCGCGCTTTGGGGAACGCCTGCCGCGATTCCGGCAGCCGGCAACACCTATGAGACTCCCTCCGGGTGGACCGTGCGCACACCGTACGTGAGCACCAACTGGTCGGCGCTGAACTTCGCAGGCGACAGCCTGACTTGTGCGGGCATCGTGGCCCTCAAACACGGCAACTCCCCCGCCACGGTGAATCTGACTCTCCTTTCCGGCGCCACCATCCAGCATTCGCAAGGCCCTTCGAGTCCCGCGACCACGAACACCCCACTGGCCGGTACGTTGACCGTCTCGGGTGATGCCACATTCTCCGCTCCGGCTGCTGTGGGCCCGCGCCACATTTGGCTGCAATCCACGCTAAGCGGCAGCGGGAATCTGACCGTGAACCTGTACACCAACACGCTGTTCCTTTCCGGCAATGGTAGTGCTTTCAGTGGCAACTGGACCGTGAGCGGTGGCCGGATGGAACTCTGGAGCGGCACGACCTCGCCGCTCGGCTCGGGCACCATCACGCTGGTCGGCGCAACGAATACGCTGAGCTTCAACTCCCCCGTCAATCTGGTCCTCAACAACGAAGTCACGGGTGCTGGCGCTGTCATCAAACGCAACTCCGGCACCTTCACCTTCGGTGGGTATAACAGTTACAGCGGTGGGACCTTCATTACCAACGGCGTGCTGAAGCTCGGCGCCGCCGGGGCG
The DNA here is from genome assembly GCA_964634255.1 of uncultured Verrucomicrobiota bacterium. Classification (GTDB taxonomy): domain Bacteria; phylum Verrucomicrobiota; class Verrucomicrobiia; order Limisphaerales; family MWDV01; genus MWDV01. The sequence continues at coordinate 15,176 of CAZWJC010000013.1, forward strand.
ATCCCCAACACCTCGATCATCCATCTGGAATCGGGCGGTACCTTCGACGTGAGCTCAGCTTCGAGTTTTGTCCTGTCACAGACGTTGCGCGGCAATGGGGGCGTGGTTGGTGACCTGACAACTTCCGGCAGCACGATTTCGGTCGGTCTCAGCACGCAATGCAGCCAACTCAATCTGAGCAACAGTCTCACGTTGGGCGGCGGTGACACCATCAGCTATGACGCGGGAGTGTCGTCAAATGACGTACTCAATGTGAAAGGCTCCCTGACGGTCAACGGCAGCGTCACAATTGCGGTGAATCTTCTCCAGGGGTTTGCCGCCCCGGGCACCTACCGACTGATTAACTACAGCGGCACCTTGCAGGGCGGCGGCTCGTTCGCGCTGGACGTGACACCGACGCCGACGCGCCCGAACTACGCGATTGACACCGGCACCGCCGGCCAGGTCAATCTCGTCGTCAGCGGCAGCCCGGCCAGCCTGGTCTGGTCCGGGGATGGATCGGCAAACTCGTGGGACGTGGCCACGACGGCGAACTGGAACAGCGGCACCGAGCTTTTCTACAACATTGATTCTGTAATCTTCAACGACTCAGGATCGGCGTCCCCCGAAATCAACATCGCCCAACAAGTGCAGCCGGGCAGTGTGACCGTGAGCAATTCGGCCAATGTCTATACGTTCAGCCGGGCGAGCGCGGCGGGCATCACCTGCAGTGGCACCTTCACAAAACGCGGTACAAACCTGCTGGCCCTCGCCAATGACAACAACAGCATCACCGGGCCCACGGTCATCGAAGAGGGCACGCTCTCGATTGGCGACGGCGACGGCATCCAAGGGACGATTGGCAGCGGACGCATCACCAACCACGGCGTGCTGGTGTTGAACAAGTTCTACAGCTCCGATCTTTCAACCCGCGGCGGTGCGGTCTATGCCAATGTCATCGGCGGCACCGGCTCTGTGCGTGTGACGGGCGGCGGCCACTCGCCTTATCTCTCCGGCGCCAACACTTATACCGGGCCCACCGTGGTGGAAGCCAACAGCGCCCTTTATGTGCGAAACAACAAAGCGCTCGGCGACGCGAGCAGCGGCACAACGGTCGAATCGGGTGCCCGCTTCGGTTTCACCGGTAATACCACCAGCTACACCATCGCGGAGCCGCTGACACTCAACGGCTATGGATTCGAGTCCGCCGGTGCCGGAGCGCTCTGGGGAAACTCGGGCGTGGCGAATACGTTCACCGGGCCGATCACGATCGCCAGTCCCACGTTGATCCGCCACACGAGCCCCACAGTCTTCGTTTTTTCCAACACGGTAACATCCGCTCAACAGCCGCTGGTTTGCTCGGCGGAGAACTTCAGCGGCAAACACACGTTCTGGAATACCGTTTCTCTGGGTGACTCCGCCTCGCTGACGAAGTTGGGGCCGGGTTACTTGACCCTCGGCGGCCCTACCAATTCCTTCGGCAGCCTGGTCATCAGCAACGGCTACGTGGTTATCGCCACCACCAACGCGCCACAAATCTCCGAAGTCGTCGTGATCGACGGGACATTGGGTGGGGAAGCGTATCCCAACGGCAGCTTCTTGCGGATCGGCGACGCCGGAGTAGGTGGCGCCTTCCCGACTGCAGCCCAAATCAAGCTTGTCGGCGTCGCTGCGGAATTGATCCTGAACAGTACCAACAGTCTGATGTTGACCAATCAACTCGTGGGCGAAGGCAAGCTGACGTTGGCCACCAACGCCGCCGTCACCATCACCGGCAACAACACATTTGCAGGCAATGTCGTCGCGGGCTCAGCGACCAGCAGCGGCGGCAAGATCAACTTGCGCCACGCGAACGCCCTCGGCGATGGGGCGACCGGCAAACTTGTCTCGATCTATCGCAGCGAGCTGCAGTTGCAGGATGGCATCTCCCTCCCGGCGGCGCTGGCGGTGCGCATTGCCGGTTCCAGGGGACAGTCCACTCCGGGCGCGGGTTTGGTTCCGTTGCACAGCCTCAGCGGCAATAACACCGTCGGCAGCGGCGTCACGGTGCTGACCGGCGGCACGCACGGCGAGATCGCCTGCGAAAGCGGGCAACTCACGATTCAAGGCGGCGTGGCCCTCGATGCTGGCGTGAGCAGCCGCATGTTGATCCTGAGCGGCACGAACGGCGCCGGCCGCATCGTCGGCAGCATCGTGGACGGCGACACGGGCAGTCTGGGAGTGGACAAGCAAGGCGCCGGGAGTTGGACACTCGACGTGGGCGGCACCTACACCGGCGACACCAAGGTGGAAGGCGGCACGCTTGCGTTTGGCACAGCCACACCTTCCATTGCCAGCACCAACGTTCAGGTCCTCAATGGCGCGACACTCAACGTGAGCGCGATGGCGAGCGGCCTGGCGTTGGCGGCTTACCAGACTCTCTCCGGCAATGGCACGGTGCAGGGCAACGTCTCTGCCGCAGGTTCTGTCAGCCCGGGCGTATCCGTGGGAACGCTGACGGTGAGCGGCACGCTCGCTCTCTCCGGCACGACGGTGATGGAACTGAACCGCACCAACGCATCCAACGCCGACCTGCTTACTGCGGCAAGCATCACGTTTGGCGGGACTCTGACGGTAACCAACCTCGGCCCCGCACTCCAAAGCGGCGACACCTTCAACCTGTTCGACGGGGTGTTGGGCGGAGCATTTGCCGCTACCAACCTGCCCGCATTGTCCTCCACGAGCCTCTATTGGGATACGACGCTCTTGAATAGCCAAGGAATCCTTCGGGTAACCGCAAACCTGCCCGCACAGCCGACCATCCAGCAAGTGGGATTGGAGGGCACGAACCTAGTCTTCAAAGTGGCGTCGGAAGCCGGCTTCAGCTACGTGGTTGAGGCCAGTCCGACGGTCGCTCCCACCAATTGGATTGGAGTCCAGACAAACGCCGGCGGTGGTTCGCTAATTTTCACCATTCCAGTGAATCCGGCCAACCCTCAAGAGTACTTCCGTATCAGGGCTCAATAGCCCGGGCGGGGTCGCGCCCAAAGCCGCCCCGGCTGTCGTCATGGCAGTCGGGGCGTTGCGTTGTGAACCGGATGGCCTCCACGCGTCGAAAGAGACCCACCATGTGTAAAACCGAAGAGCGAGTGAGAGAGCTCTACGGCATTCTTCACGGGATGCCGGAACTGGGGCTGAAGGAGGAACGCACAGCCGCTTTCCTGGCGGAGCAGTTGCGGCGGGCTGGTTATGCCGTCCAAACCGGTGTTGGAATCACCGGAGTTGTCGGTCTCCTGCGGGGAGAGAAGCCGGGACCAACGTTGGCGTTGCGTGCCGACATGGACGCGCTCAAGCACGTGGTTGACGGGAGAGAACGCGCCATCCATTCCTGCGGCCATGACGCACATTCGGCCATGGTGCTCTGCGTGGCGGAGGAGGTCGCGAAGCGGAAGCTTGCCTCCGGCACGCTGAAGATACTGTTTCAACCCGCCGAGGAAATCCTCGTCGGCGCGCTCGGGATGATTGACGCCGGGGCGATCGCGGATGTTGACGTAATCCTCGGGATTCATCTGCGCCCCGAGCAGGAAGCGAAGAAAGGGCAGGCGACGCCAGCGTTGTATCACGGGGCGAGTTGCCGCATCGAAACAACGATCGAAGGTGTGGCTGCGCATGGCGCGCGACCGCATCTCGGAGTCAACGCCATCGATGCCGCCGCTGCGGTGGTGAATGCCATCAATGCCATCCACGTGAATCCGGGCGTGCCGCACAGCATCAAGGTGACGAAGCTCCAGGCAGGAGGCGCGGCGATCAACGTGATTCCCGACCGGGCCGAGATGGCGATGGACGTTCGCGCACAGGACAACGGCCTGATGAAGCAACTGCTCAGCAAGGCAGAAGCCGTGATCGAAAACGCCGCCGCAACCGTCGGCGCCAAAGCGGTGACCCGGATATCCGCCGGGCTTCCGGCAGCCGAATACTCGGAGGAGATGATTGAACTCGCCCGGGACGCCATCATTGCGGTGCTGGGGCGACAGGGACTGCTTCCGCCAATCCGCACACCGGGCGCGGAGGATTTCCACTTCTACGCGAAAAGTAAGCCGACGATCAAGGCGGGCTACATCGGTTTGGGTTGTGACCTGAAACCTGGTCTGCATCATCCGGAAATGCGTTTCAACGTCGAATCACTCGTTCACGGCGCAGAGATTCTTCAACACGTCGTCGGCAGGATGCTGGGCTTTGCCGCCGCATCTTCTGAGCTTTGAATTTGCCGGCCTACCAGCCAAACCAAGTTGAGTAAGCAATGGCGGCGGCGCCGATCAGCACCCAGATAGCACACAACGGGAGCGCGAACTTCAGCCACTTGAAATAGGGGATCCTGGAGATGGCAATCACCGACATCAGCACGCCCGAAGTGGGAATGACGATGTTGATGTAGCCGTCGCCGTAGAGGTAGGCGGAAACCGCCGTCTGCCGGTCGAGCCCCACGATGTCGGCGATCGGCGCCATTATCGGCATGGTGACATACGCTTGGCCCGAACCGGACGTGATGAAGAAATGAACGACCAGGCTCATCAGGTACATGCCGATCGCCGCGACCATCGGCGGCAGGTGTGTCAGCGGCGCTGAGAGCCCGTGGACCAACGTATGGATGATCCGCCCGTCCTCCATGATCAGCGTGATGGATTTCGCCAGTCCGACGATCAGCGCCGAATAAAGCAGGTGTTTGCAGCCGGACACAAATGATTGCGTGATGGCTTGGAGTTTCATGCCGCTCACAAGTCCACCAATGATCCCCACGGCCATCATTACGGCGCTGAGGTCGCGCAAGCTCCAGTCGCGACAACTCGCTCCCCAGCCAAACAGTGCAAAGCCTCCCGCCAGGCACAGCAGCGTCAGGGCATGCCGCGGGCTGAAGGCGGGGGCTTCCCTGCCGGCCTCCACCAGCTCATCATTGAAGGTCGCGTGATGACTGCGGGATGGGTCGGCCGCCACTCTTGCGGCGTACCGCATCACATACCAAAGGGTCGCCAGCAAGGTCACCAGCCAAACCACTGTCCGGATAAAGAAACCGGACATCGGCGGCAGTTCAGCGATTTGTTGGGCGATGAGCGCCGTGGCTGGGCACATAGCCGACGGCGCGAAGCCCGAATAGCATCCGACGTACATGATTGCAGCCCCGCAGACTGGATCCAATCCCAGTCTCCGGGAAAGAAGCAACCCCAGGGGAATGAACGCCACAACTGCGTTGGCCAGGACTCCGGTGAACCCCAGCACCGACATGCACGTCATCAACATCGGCAGGATCAGCATGCGTCGAGAGCCCAACGCCCGTATTAGGCGGGACAAGCCCGCCTCAACGGCCCCTGAATCACTGATGATCTGGAGAAATCCTCCCACCAGGAGAACCAGGAATACCACCTCAGCGGCCTTCTCCAATCCCAGCGGAAAGTAGAGGAAGAACTCGTAAGGCATGACGGGCTGGCGCGCCACCAGCGTGAAGGAGTCCGGATCAACCTGTTTGACCTTCGTCTGCGGATTGACCGTGAATGCGTATTCCCCCGCCGGAACAAGCCAGGTGGCCACCATGGCGAGCAAGGAAATGCCGAGGATGATGACATAGGCATCCGGCAATTTCCAGCGGGCCCGGGTTGTTGTATTGCTCATCTCGCGAGAGACTGACTGCGTCTAGTTGTTGCCCTGCCGCCCTTCGACAAGCCCAATTGAGCGAGAACAGACCGCAGCATGGCCGCTCATTTGCGATCCGTCACTCGGACTGCGATGGCGTCCGGCGCGTCTGCTTTGCGAAACTCAACCACTTGGTGCTTGAAGCGGAACCGAGCCACGTCAGGCGGGCCAAGAAACGGCGCGAGCTTCGTCGCGATCTGCGGGTCCTTGAAGTCGTCCACCACCAGCCAGTCGCCCGGCAGGCTGTTCGTCGCGTGTTGTGCGTAGAGCCGGCGGGCAATGACACACGTCGCGCCGCTGCGGACACGCTCGCGAATCGCGTGGAACGTCGCCGCCGGCAGCGCGTGCCCGCAAACGATGAGGCACTCCACATGCGCCAGTTGCCGAGCCGTAACGAGGTGATCGAAGACGGCCACGCTGTCAATCGGCATGAAAAAGCCCTCGATGCCATTCGGGTAAACCTTCTTGTTGCACGGAGTGATGGCTCCCGGACGAGCACTCCCGTGCGTGAGGGTCGGCCACACGTAGAGCCATTCCGAAGCCGGCGCGTCCAGCGGCATCTCGCGATTGCCCAGCAACCGGTTTCGTGAGGGCGTCCCATTACCGGGTTGTCCCCACCCGCCGTCTGGCAGGCGGATGATGGCGACGCGCGGATCGTATTCCTGCCAGCGGATGGTGCGGGGATGGCGCGGAACGTAGTCACGGTAAAAATCGCGAACCACGCGACCATGCGGGGTAATTTCGTAGTGCTCCGGGTCGGTCCACATCAACAAGGAGCCCTTCGGCGACGCTTCCGCATGACGCGGCTGCCATTCGTGGAAATCGAGATTCTCGACGTAGATGGTTTCCGCGCCGAGCCAGTAGGCCATCAACAGAGCGGATCGCAACGCTTCCGGAGAATGACCAGGATAGCTGCGCAAATTCCACAAATCCGGAGAGACCCAAAAATGCGTGCCGGCGGCCTCATACTGGATGGCCGCCCCCAAAGCGATGGAGACCATCACGGAGCTTAGGCTTTCTTTGAGCAACTTGGGAGTAATCGTCCAGCCGGCGCGGGCAAAGATGTGAAACAGATCGGGCCAAACCTGCTCCGTTTGCAGACGCACCCGGTTGTCGTAGTGCTCCTCGCGCAGGCGTTTCGCCTCGGCGACCAGTCGGTCGTAGGCTGTATTGAGAGCCAGGCCGTGAGTGTTGACGAGAAACGGCACGTCAAACGTGTTCGTCGGAGGGTTCGCGAACTTGTTATTCGAGAGGATCATGTGTTCGCACTCATCGTAGATAACGCCGGCCAGCGCGGGCGGAGACGAACAGGATGGGGGCAACACTGCGGAGAGCCAGTTCATGCGCAGGTCGAAACGATGCACCCCGCCGGGACGCGCCAGCTCGTCCACGCCCGGTGTGATCTCGACGTGCGGCACCCAGTTTCCGTACTCGACGTTCAGGCTGTATTCGAGATGATGCTCACGCATGGCGCGGTCAATGGCTTCGAGTCGCTGGCGGGTTAACGCTGAGTTGTTTGTGCCCGCGTCCGACACGGGCCAAAAATGTGTGCTGACGTAGCCCACACCCAGATCCTTCAGCCCCCGAAACCAAGCTTCGCTTTCCCACGTATGCCGCTTCGCGATCGCTTCATGGTAGGAAATCGAGCCGGCGTTATCCACGCCCAGCCGGACCGATACTGTTCCGGTGTCGCCGCCTTGCGTCGCCTGACCGCAAAGCATCAGCAAGGCGTAGGAAAGCAGGGCTAGCCCGGTTGATCCAAGAGGCGGGAACAACATCAAGCGCTGCTGGGCACGATGCGAAAACGGGCAGGCGGGCGAATTCATGCGGCGACATCTTCCCGCAACGACATGGAACCGGCAACCTATCCAAATGGGGGATACCCGGTGGGAACATTGGTATCCAGCTGGACGTCACGATGAATCATTTCGCTGCACGGCGATTGGGTTCGCAACGTACGTCCCCCTGCCGGGATCGCGCCCCCGGTTTCACTTTGATCGAGTTACTCGTGGTCATCGCCATCATTGCCATATTGGCTGCCATGTTGTTGCCAGCCTTAGGCCGAGCCAAGGAGCGGGCCAACCGGGTTTCCTGCCTGACCAACCTCATGCAAATCGGTTTGGCGAGCCAGATGTACGCAAACGACAACAAGGGGCATCTCACCGCGCCGACTTGGCGGCTGAAGGTGACGCTCCCCCAGTCGGATCGGGACTCGACCGACGACGGTTTAACCTGGCTTGGTCGGCGTGCCTCCTTCTCTCTAGATTTCGCGGGATTGACAGCGGCGGATGACAATCCCAGCTTCGGTTTCCGCCTCGTCAGCGAGTTCGAGGACACGGCCTGTGGAGCAGGTACGAACGCTTACTTGGCGATATCCGGCAACTACACGACCGGTGTCACCCTCTGGAGGGACATGGCCAGCGTCACCGCAGACGCTTATGTCGTCCCCAAGCCGAGTTTGGCGATCGGCCGAGACGGGACGGACGTAAAGATTAGCTGGCCGACCAACGCGGCGCCCTGCACGCTGCAATCCACGACCAATCTCTCTCCCGTTTCCTGGCAGAACGTGGGCGTTTCCCCGCAGGTAGCTGGCGACCAAAATGTTGTCACCGTCCCTGCCACAGCGACCCAGTTCTTTCGGTTGGTTCAATAGCACGGGTAGCTGGCGGTCTTGATGACGACGGGCACTGGCCGGGTTCGGGGTTAGTGCCCGTTCTGGCTCCACACGAAGGCGGTGCCCATGAACCAAGTCTACACTTGAGGTGGCGATGGCACGTCACTATGAGGAAACGCCAAAATCGTCCCTCCGCTAACGACTCGCACGGAACCAGTTGGACTTCAGTGGGCTGGTTTTCCAGAGCCTTCGGAACAAATGACCCATTCGGACTGACTTCGCCACATTTCCACACGTCGAGGAAACAAAATGGGATATAAAAGACTCGTCTGCTTCTGAAGAGGCGAATTTGGCGCGTCCGCCAGCGTTCTCACTTCTGCAGGCTCCGCTCCACTGAGCGATGCGCAGTACACCAAGTGAACCGCTTGACAGCGCCACACTGGTTTCGGCAGGCTGCGCCACGTATGAATACCGCCAAAGGCCGAGGTTCATCTTGCTCACCTAACATCTACCGCGGGGGGCGTGGTATCAACACGGAGGCTCGTCAGGCTCGACTCATCCGTTACTCCCTCATCCTCTCAATGGTCTTGGCGATCTCCTTCAGTCATGCCTTAGCCGGGGATGAACTGTCCATCTCCATCAGTCTTGAGCCCCAGACTCGCGCACCCGTCCTCCAGATCAGTGGCCCCGCAGGCACTTCCTGCGATCTCCAATATGCCGACACATTGGGGACTCCCGGGGCGTGGCAGGTGTTGAGCAACGTGACGCTGAGTGCAACCGCCTCCGTCGTGGTGGATCGCACCGTCCTGCCTGGGCACGCGCGCTTCTATCGGGCGTCTCGCTCGGCGGCTGATTCCGGCCTCAAACTGTGGCTCACGTTTGATGGCACCCTCCAGGGAGCGGCTGGGGAGCTGCCCCTGTCGCAGCAAGGAGTTGCCTACCGAACTGGCAAGGTGGGACAAGCTGCTTATCTTGGGACCCCTGGGCACATTCGTTTCCCTGTTGCGGACAACGTGGATTCCCGCCAAGGCACGATCGAATTCTGGATTCAGCCCGACTGGGACGGGACCAACAGCGATGTCCGGGTGTTCTTCGAGGCGGGCGACAATTTCAATCGAGGACTATTGCTCTCCAAGGACGGCGCCAGCAACCTGCGTTTCCTGCAATGGGGCGACGACCCCTCCACCCCCACAGTGGAGACGGGGATTGAAAGAGGCTTGGGGATCAGCGGCAAGAACTGGCTCAAGGGCCAATGGTATCACTTGGCCTTCGCGTGGAATGGGGCCACCCGCGAGCTGGCCTGTTACCTGAATGGCGAGCTCATGCAAACCGAGAATAACGGCGTCAACGTGGCCAGCTTCAGCACGACCTTCTTTGTCATAGGTGCCGAAATTGACAATTCCCAGCCCGCTGTGGCCGCCTTTGATGAATTGCGCATCTTCAATCGTATGCGCACGGCCGCTCAGGTTTGGCAAGACTTCCTGGAGCCGGCAGGCCCGCCGCGGTGAGGCTACTTCTTTCCCAAGGAGTAATTCTCGAGCATCGGCACCAGGCAGAAGCTGGTCCGCTCCGATTGTGCGGCTCTTAATCGGCTTGCTGATGCAACGCCCCACTCGTGACACGCAATCGGGAAGGCTGTGCGCATTTCGAAGTACACCGGATACGTTCGGTTGAAGGTGCTTGGCGTTCGCGTGCTGGCGGGGCATGACCTAATGCCAGTAGTGCCTTTATTGTGCCTAATATGATGGTCCGTCAACAACTTACGCAACGGCGAAAATAATATCCCGCTGTCTCTTCGCTTGCCGGACCAGCGAAGTCCTTACCGTGGACAACGCCACTTCGTGTGGGTTGCAGGATTTCATAAGACTCCTTCTGGAATGATACCGGAAAGTGAACAGGTAGCTTCTTGCGGCATCGCCAAGCTGGTCAGACTTGTCACCCACAACAAAACGCACCTGTGGATTTCGACGAACGTTTTCGAGGTGTCACAAGCGCCTGTCGGCCTCAAGCGACCAATCCACGAACTGGACAAACTGGGGATTTCGGAAGCCTTTCGTGTTTTGCCACACGGCACGCGGGAGGGGTAGGGAGAAGAAGGAGCCAGCGTCCTTTGCAAGGGCCTTCAACTCACCCCGGTTCATAATCCGTTCCATGCGCCAGCCGGTTTCACACTGCTGGAGAATCTGCCACAACCGAGGTGACGACCTTATGCGGTTCGGGATGCAACGAGCCGCCGTGACGAACCTTGAATCTTGTGAAGAGCGTCGCTCTGAAATGCAAGCCTACGTCGCATTGGGAGATTTCATCGCAGCAGACTCCGTTGCACAGACCGCCGTTGCAAAAGAAGACCGCCTACACATTCTCGCCATAATCGCATCGGCCAAGAAGAAGAAGGGCATCCCGGTAGCGCCGGAACTCATCGAGCAGGTTAACCACCTCTACACTCAGATTGAGAAAAAGGGCCTAGTCAGCTGGGGAGTAGAAATCGCGCTCGACCTCCTCAACTGCCAGCCCGAATTGGCAATCGACCTAGTTCGAAGCAGCCAAGAGAGCGGCGGGACACAGGAAACAGTTGATTTGGCGCTCGCACACCTCTCGATGAGAACCCTCGTCGAAAAGGCAGCAGGGAAAGACGCCGTTGAGGCTTGCGCAAAAGTGCGCGCCCAGCTTCAAGACCCAGGCGTGCAGAAATTCGTCGATACGCTTTCGCTGCTTTGGGGGACGCACTTGACACGCAGCATGTCGATTCCGGTAGCGCCCCATGGTCGCGATGCACCAATGAAAGCAAACCGCCCCCGGGTTGACCGCCAACGCCTATTTGACCTCACTCAGCGAGCGCTTTTTCCACGAACCGCACGAACTCGGGATTGCGGTACTTTTTGGTTCTTTCCCAGACCGCGCGGGGGAGAGGATGACGGAAGAAGTCTGCAACATCCAGGGCAAGGACCTTTAGTTCTCCCCGGTTCATGATTCTCTCCAATCGCCAACCGGTTTCGAAGTGCAGGATGATCCGCCGCAGGAACACATCTTCTTCGAGAGTGAGAGGCTGGTCCAACATGTCAGCTTCATCGGACATGATGCGCTTCAGGTCCGCTCGCTGTTGAGCCTCGCCCCACAGCGTCCTGTGCCACTCATCCAGCGACAAATGGTTTGCGACCTGTCTTGATCGGCAGTCCTCCCGGGTGGTAATCGCCGAGAAACAGAGGCTTGCAATAATGCCGGCTGCCCCGATCGCTGTCGCCCAGTTGTTTTGGAGCCAAGTGAGGAAATCCGCCATGACCTCTTCTAAAGCCTGGGGGCCGACGATGGCAAGCCTCAACAATCGTTCAGATGACCGAAGGTATTTCGGGCCGGACTTCTACCATTAACCGTCGTGGAATTCTCACAATTCGCTCCTTCGGGCCAATCCCCGGCCCCGGTGGCAGCTTGCCAACAGCGGTTTCGGTGATGTCCTCGCCTGCTGCCGCGAAGTCACCGTCCACCATCTCCAGTATCTGCGGGCAATTGAATCCAGTCTGGCATAGTTGCCTCCCACGCTCACCAAGTCGTTTTAAAAACATGCAGGAACTATCAGTATAATGATATGTGTTGTCAAGCTGCTTTCGGTTTAGAAGGGAGGCGTGTCCAAAGACGCCGTTCGAAATAAAGTCTGTGCTGAGGTCGTTAAGCTACTCAGTGAGGAGCGAAAACGCCGCCACATTTCAGGGAATTCCCTGGCCGAGATGGCGGGGTTGAGCCAATCGCTAATAAGCAGTCTGGAAACGGGCCCTTGGAATCCAACCCTCGATACGTTGCTTCGAATCGGCGACGCCCTTCAAGTTGACGTGGGAGAGATCGTCACTAGAGCGCGCAAGGCAGTCCTGAAGAAATAAGAGCAAGGGATTCCTCCCTTGTGAGTTGACATACTGCGGCAAAATTCCGTTAGGATAGGAATCCCTCGCGAGTGACGGCCCTGTACATAATGGAATCCCATGTCATCAGTCTCAAACCTGACCACCCCGTCGGGCACCTGTCGAACGGCGGCACGCGACGCTACCTACTTGAGGCGTGTTCTACCACCGGCTTTGTCGCATGGAGAATCGCCGATGGGACGACGCTCATCAGCCAAGCGATGCAGGTTTCCCTAAAACGCAGCCCCTCCGTCAGCTTCTGGTCTTGTGCCGCTTACACCGACACGACACCCGTCGGTCACATCACTGCATTCGATTGCCACGGCAATGGCCTGACAACATTGAACATCAGCGCCCTGACCGGCCTTCAACATCTGGATTGCTGTCACAACCAACTCACCGAACTCGATCTCTCCAGCTTGACCGACCTTCAAGCGCTTGACGCTGACCACAACCGCCTGACCAGCCTGGAGGTTCGACATCTCCGCGCGTTGCGCGTTCTCAATTGCGCCAGCAACCGTCTCCAGCAGCTCGACGTATCCGGTTTGGCTTCCTTGCAGGTTTTGGACTGTGCCACTAATCCGCTGGTATCCCTCAAGTGCGATGGCTGCACGCAACTCCGAGAGTGTACGAGCCCGAGAGGGGCGTCGAATTGTCGCTGCCCCTTTTAATACATTACGCGGAACGTGGGGCTTTCTTCGGGACGATCCTTGCGTTTGTCGTAAAGCCGTGTCGTCGCTGGATTGGCGTGCCCAAGCCAGTCTTGGACTTTCGCGATGTCCGCTCCGTGCTCCAAGGCATTCGTGGCGGCCGTGGCGCGCAAGGCGTGTGGTCGCACGATGGCCTGTGGCAGTTGCAGACGCTTGGCATAGCGGGCGACCAGTTCGCGTATTCGCTGCCGGAGCATCGGTGTTGTCCGTTTGCACCGATTGGGGGAGGGGAGAAACAACGGCGTGTCGTCCTCCGCGGCATTCCCTGATGCCCCCAAGTAATCGCTGAGCGCTGCCATCGCTTTGGGATGCACGGGAATGTAACGCAGTTTCGATCCTTTCCCATGGACACACAGCGTCCGCACCCCGCGACGCTCGGTATAATCTCTCAGTCGCAAGGAACACAATTCGCTGGCGCGTAGTCCGTGATACAGCAACACGGCCAGCATCGCGCGATCCCGTTTGCCTTGCCATGTGGCGGTGTTAGGCGCATCGAGCAGTGCCCGCGCTTGGTCGTCTGATAGCGCCGGGGTCTTTCCCTCGTTCGCCCCTTCCTTCGGGCGTGAGATTCCGATGGCCGGATTGTGGGCGATGGCGTTGCGTTCACAAAGGTATTCAAACAGCGACGACACCGCCGAAAGCTTCCGCCGGATGCTCGCCGCGGAGAGTTTCTCTGCCTCCAGCGTTTTGCGCCACGCGATAACGTGCGCCCGCGCAACTTCGCGGAATTGCGCCGGCTGTTGGATCCCCAGGAACGACATGAACTGCGCCACATCCCGCCGGTAGGCGGCGCGCGTGTTGGGGTTTTGGAGATCGGCAAACCACTCGATTTCTGGCGGCACCTCCGCCAGGCGTCGGAAGGCTTCTGAATTCAGCAGGGTTTTGCCGGATTGTGAGACGACGATTTCCTCCATGCCTTCTGTTCTCAAACGGAAGGCTCCACCCCCGCAAGCTCAATCGTCCATAACCCCGTTTATGGACGCAAATGAACCCAGCGCCATATTTGCCCGCGAAATCTGTCACTCAGAGCGACAACACGTACGTGCACAGATCATCCAACTCCTGACCTGAGAGCTTCGAAGTCTGCCCGTGCTGGTCATCCTTGTTCCGCTTGGTCAGAACATCCCGGATGGTCGTTGCGGAACCGTCATGCAGATACGGTGCGGTCCGCCACACCTCAATCAGCGTTGGCGTGTCAAACTGGTCAGCCTCCTTATCGAAACCGCCGCGCGTGCCCACGTCGTAGCGCTTAAGGTCCGTGAACAGCGGCGGCGGATGGCACTCCGCACAGCCCGCCCGCCGGAAGACCGCTTCCCCGCGCTGCGCAGACGGCGAGAGCTTACCGCCAACCAGATACGGACTCGTCACCGGCTTCAGCGACTTCAGGTAATCGTCAATCGCCACGGCCACTTCCTCCGGTTGCTGGGTGAACAAGATGTGCCGGATCCCCGCCCGCACGGCGGCTTCGGCGGACTCGCGCACGCCCAGGCTCATCGCCGGCGGTGTTTGGTGCGAAAGCAGGAGACTCTTGGTGTTCTTCGGGTTGTCCAAGCCGTCGTTGAGCAAGTCCCAGTTGAAGCCATCCACCCCCCCTCGCCCGGATGGCAACTGGCGCAGCTCTGCCAGTTTTCGTAGCAAATGCCCGCATCGTGGAAATAGAACTCCCCCTTCCGCACGGACGACATCTCCACCTTCGGCCCAAGCCGGATGGACTCGCGCTTGAACTCCGGCGAGGACAGGTCAATCACCGTCAACGTGTCGGAGAAGTAATTCGCGACATACGCCGTCTGCCCCACCACGCAGATCGCGCGCGGGCCGAGATCGGTTTCGGGCAGCTTGACCCGGCGGCGCGAGCCCAGCAGGAACGGCTGAAGGTCCGATTGTTCCGCGCGTGATTGCAGAGCGGCAAAGGAGTTGTCTGTCTCGTTCGTGGTGAGCAGTGCCAGGTTCGGTCGTTGCTCCAGCAACATCGGGAAATCGGTCACGCTGATCTCATGCACACCGGCATGCGTCAGCAAGAGCCGGTTGCCATCCCCCGACCAGGCAATGCCCCAGGGATTGGCCGCGCCCCGCCCGGCGTCATCCACCAACGCCAGATTGCGGACTTGCATCCGCTCCAGGTCAATCAGCGTGATCGCGTTCGCGTTGATCCACCCGCGATACGGCATGCTGGGCGTTCGCCGGAACCGGGCCAGGACATGCGTGACGACCGCATGCCTGCCATCCGGCGACACCTTGATGCCGTTCACCGCGCTGCTGCCGCTGTGGAGTTGCAGTTCCTTCACCACTTCGCCCGCCGCAAGGTCAATGACACTCACCACCGCGCCCACGTAAGCGACATCCGCCCGCCCCTTGGGCAGATGATTCGCCACCAGCAGAAACTTGCCATCGCGCGTGATGTCCGCCGCCACCGGCTCGCGCTGGACAGGAATGCGTTCTACCTCCTTGCGAGCCTCCAGATCAATCACGCTCACGTCGTTGTTGAACCGATTACAGACGTAAAGCCGCTTGCCGTCGGGACTGAGCACCGGTGACATCGCCGTGTGACCCACGGGAATTGTCCCCACGATTTCACGCCCTGCGGTGTCCACGATGCAGACGCGGCTTTCCGGCGCAGCGCAGGTGACGAACAGCCGTGCGCCGTTCGACGAAACCGCCAGACCGGAGGGCGAATCCGGCATCGCCATGGAACCAGACAGCTCCCGGTTCGCGGTGTCAAAACACAGCACCCGGTTGGCCGTAGCACAAGTGACGAACAGCGTCTTGCCATCGCACTTCGCAGCCAGAGCCGCAGGTGTGAGACATCCGTTGGTTTCCGCACCCCTTCCCAAGGCGGTGGCTAACAGCAGAACCAAGGGCTTGGTCAATAATCTCATGCTTCTCTCCCACAGCAGGTGCGTCAGTTACGCCTTCGCTCGCATCCGCAACCACTGCGTCACCGTCGTCTCCCGCGAAGGCCGTTGCACTTCTTTCACGTTTGCCGGACTCTCCGTCCGTCCGCGAGGGATTGGAATTTCCTCCGTCCAGTCCCGCTGTGGCTCCACCTTCTTCTCCTTCCCCATTTCTTAAAACCACTTTGCACTCTTAGGGTAAACGCAAAACAACAGTAATTTCAGCAACAAGAGTCCTGATCCTGCGTCCAAGAGCAAAGGCACGTACCAGAATTCCTGGAATCTTGGGTTCGGCGCGATGTATAGGGCTAACGCCCCAAGAACTCCGCCGAGAAAGGGGATTAGTGTCCCTCGTCGTTTCTTCTGCAGCGATTGTACAACTGCAATGCCGTTTAGTGCAGAAAGCCAAACGGACGCCGCCAATAAGAAGGCTGTAAAGAACCACATCATCTTGAGCTACGGTTGATAAATACGCTGACCATAAAGTCCCTTCCACCATCCATCGATTCCCCAACCGGTAGGCCACCTCAACGAAGAGGGACTCACGATGAACTGCTCCCCGTTCCAAGGAGCAGCAAATCGATTGCCGAGTCCAGGTTGCCATTTTCCCGAAAGAGCATAGTTGAGCAGATTCGGCCGTCCAGTCATCACAAAATCGTTTGGCTGCAAGCCCGGACGCCCCCAACGCGAGGCAACACAAGGAGCACTGCCCCGAGCAAGTCCTCCAACACCTCCAAGCAAGGCATCCCCAAGAGCTGATTGCTGCAAACCACCCTCCGCCCACACACCCCATTTGGTATCCCAGTAATCAGTGCCTGCGGGCTGCGGCGAGGTGGGTACGGGTACCTGACACCTGGCGGTAATGGCGGCGTCCACAGATAGCCGGGGTCGTAGCCAACACCTCCAGAACCATAAGGATCCGAGCTCCAAGAACCCGAGAGGCCAGGTACCGTGCTTGAAACAGGATTCCCATCAAGTCCGAGCGGGTCAGCCCAGTTCACCGGATCGTTTCCGACGTATCCATACAGATTCGGCCCGCCGGCTTCGCCGATGGGGTCGCGGCTGAGCCAGCGGCCGGTATCGGCGTCATAGGCGCGGAAGAGGGCGAGGTGTAGCCCGCTGGGGGCGTGGTAGTAGTGCCCCGTGAACCCAAAGTCGGCATCCGCACCTGTCCCATAACCACTGAGCTATGGGCCCGGACTCATTGCGTCACTTATTTCGCCACAGTGCGCACGCGGAGCAAGCTATTTCGCTAGACCGCTCCAGCATGCAACCAA
This sequence comes from uncultured Verrucomicrobiota bacterium, assembly GCA_964634255.1. Classification (GTDB taxonomy): domain Bacteria; phylum Verrucomicrobiota; class Verrucomicrobiia; order Limisphaerales; family MWDV01; genus MWDV01. Next base: position 32,201 of record CAZWJC010000013.1, read on the forward strand.
CCCCTTCAGGATGTGCTGGTGGCAACATCCGGCAAAAACTGGCAACTGTAAGCGCAACTTCGTCCAACGCACCTCAACATCCGACTGCCAACTCTCAAGATTACTGCGAAGCGGCGGACGCGAGACGACGCCAACATCGAGTTGTTCCGGATCGGGTCACCTCGACAATTGAGGGCTGGGGTAACCACAAGAAGGGCCGGGATGCCATCACCCCGGCCCGTGCAACTTGACTGTCCGTTCCCGCTTACTGCACTTTCACACGATAGTACTTCGGCGTGCTGCCGATCGTGACGGTGTATGGCGAAGTCGGCGCGGGCGAAACGTCCGCGAAAGCGCCGGTGACCGAGTCCGCTTGCTGGAGCGTGCCGAACGGCCAGGAGAGCACGATGCTATTCCCAGACTTGGCGATCCCCAGCTTCACCGTGGCCTGATAGTGGGCCTGGACCTGATCGAGCGTGAGCGCCTTGTTGTAGAAGGCCACGTCGTCAAGCGCGCCTTCGAAACCGGCGCCACCGCCATCGAACCGGAAGCCCAGGCTGGTCCAGCCGTCGCCGTTTGGAACGAATGCATCGTACGCCTGCGACGCCGCGAGGTTGCCATTGAAATAGCTGCGGAAGACCACGCCATCGTAGGTCAAGGCGACGTGGTACCAGGCGTTGGCCTGAACGGCACTGCCACCACCCAGCCAAGCGCCATTCCAGTGTTGACTGAAAAGCACCCAGACCAACGAATTATCGAGCATCTGATAGAGCAACCAACCGTTCGGACCGTTCCAACCGGGGCCGGCGCCCTCCGACGAGGCCACGTCGCGGAAATCCGGGCCCGCGTTTAGCGATGCGGGCTTGATCCAAAGCTCAGCCGTGAATGGGCCATGTGGATTGAGTTCCAGGGCCCACGGGATTTGAACCTGCGCTTTGCCCGAGACGGAGACGGCCAAATTGGTTTCAAGCGGGATTCCCGAAGCGACGCCGTAAGTGATAGCCCCGTTGCCGGGCGTGTACGTGCCATCGAAACTGCCAGCCGCGTCCACGGCCGTTGGGTTGCCCTCCGACTCATCTAACCGCCAGAAAGCCACGGGATCATCTGTCATAACCACTTTCGCATAGCCGGTGACAGGAACAGTCGTCGCCCGCGGGACCACCGTGAGCGTGGCCGGGTCACTATTGGTGTTCGCCCACGGATTGGTGACCCGGGCGGAGTAGGTGGTTTGGTCGTCCGACAGCTTCAGATTGGACAGCCACAGGACCTGATTGGTCGCGCCTTGGATGGGCGTGGTTCCCTTGTACCATTGGTAGCTGACGGGCAGGGCACCACCCGCCACCACGATGAAGGCCGCCTTGCTACCCACGTTGCGCGTGATGGACGCCGGGCCCGATTCGAGCGTCAGATCGGTCATGACGGTGAGGGCCGCTGGGGCGCTGGTGGACGCGCCGTAGAGGTTGGTCACCACTACCTTGAACGTCGCGCTGTTGTCGGCATAGGCACAGGTGTAATTCAGAATGTCGCTGGTGGCTCCGGCGATCGCCGCGTCACCTTTGTACCATTGATAGGACACCGGCGTGGTTCCCTCTGCGTTCACCTCAAACGTGGCGGTGCGCCCGGCGAAGGCCGAAGCCGGCACCGGATCCACGAGCACGCGGGCGGGCACTGGCGGCACGGCGATGTTGGTCAACCCCACCGCGTAGTGCAACTTGATCTGGTCCACCGTCAGGGCGGTGTTGTAGATAGCCACGTCATCAACGTTGCCGTCGAAGAACGCATCACCGGTGCCGGACTCGCCGCCGATGCGCAATGGGTTGACCGTGTTGGGGGCTGGCACCGTGCCCGTCGCGGTCCACTGTTGCACGCCGTTGGCGTAGAAACGGACCGTGGTGCCGTCGTAGGTGATGACCAAGTGCGCCCACTCGTTTTTGGTGATGGGCCCGCCTGCCATGTAGATGCCACCACCATTGTGGACGTAAAGCCACCGAGGCGTCGCTCCCGGTTCCTGACGGAACCACCACCCGGCATTGTAGTTCTGGAAACTGGCGAGGAAACACCGATTCTCTCCCGCACCGCTCCAACTCGTCACCCGCACCCAGCATTCGGTCGAGAAGGCTCCCTCAGGGTTCAGCTCCGGCGCATACGGGATTTCGATCAGCGATTTCTGAGCCGTGCCGCCCTCTGGGGTGTAGAGATGAAAGCTGGCTGAATTGCTGCTGATGCCAGCCTGCTCGAACTTTGGATACGCCCCATAATCGTCGTAGATGACGGCGCCCTGGAAGACGTCTGGATTTACGGCGTTGGTGATGGTGGACGAACTGGCGGGATCTTCGAGCCGGTAATACACGACCGGTTTGTCGGCCAAGACGGTTGCGGGATAGCTGTCAGCCACCACGGTAGCGGCACCGGATAGGGCGAGGACCGCCGCCAGTGGCAGCCATCGATCCGCAGTGAAGCATGCTGTTGTTGCGAGTCTCATAGAGGTATCTGAACTGGTTGTTGGTCTGGTTATCTGACGTGGGAAGGTCGCAGAAATCGAACCGCCATGCGTTTCCCACGCTCCGTACACTCTGCTCGAAACAAAAGAGATAACCGAGGCAAAAACTCAGGATCGAGATGACGCAAACACGTCATCCGGCTCTGCCATCCACTACCGGAGGAAATGAAATCAGGTGACGAACGCGACGCACTTCTGGTTGTCCGCTCCCGTGACACGTCAACGGTTTCACGACGTCGATCAAGCTTGTTCAAAAAAACTGCCCCTCGACCGAAGACAGTCGAGGGGCGTTGCGAATCTTATCTGTGCCCTGACGGCATCCCCCTGCCACTCGCAGCCGGGGACTGCCAACCCATTAGGGGGTATAGACTAGCTGGAAGAATCCCTTCTCCTGGCCTGCGGGAACCGTCCACGTGGCACTGGTTGCTGTCGCTTGGATCGTCGCGGTGGTCCACTGGGCGAAATCCGACGTCATGCGAAGCGTGTAGGTGGTTCCGGGCAGGAGACGGTCCATGTGAAGCTTGAGACCGCCCGCTTCCTTAACCATGGTCAGCACTGGCGGAACACCCACCCGAATGTTGTCAATGTAGATGGCAGCAGACTGGGCCGGAGTCTCGGCGGTTCCCTCCCAACCTTCGACCAAGATACGCCACTGGACCAGGTTTCCCGTATCCATAATGGTGTCGCCCCAGAACTGGTCCAAGCCGACCTGGATAACCGTCCACTCGCCAGATATCACAGGGGCGGCATCACTGCTGTAATGCATCGCCCGCCCGGCGTCGTCATAGAACGACAACCAGAACGTCGTGCCGGCGTCCGCAATAGACGCCAGACTCGGATCGCCCTTGATTCGGAACGACACCACGCCATTCGTCGGGATGGAGAACGGCGTCACGAGGGAGGAGCGCACGCTACCCCAAGGCCATTGCCCGCCGGCAAGATCCACCGCGAGTTTCAAGGCCTTGGTCCCCTGGGGCGCCGGAGTTTCGAGCGTGGCGGTGCTAACGGTGGCCGCAGGGCTGTTTTGGTAACTGTAGAAGCTCTGGAGTGCGGTGCTATCCGCGTAGCTTTCGAAATCATCAATCACCGTCCGCATGGCGGAGGGCGGAGCAAACTCAATCAACGCCGCGTCGCGGACCTGCAAGTCGTCAACGCAAACCGCGGCCGTATACGGCGAGCCCGCAGGATCGCCCTGGCCATAGAGGAAGAATTTAAACTGCACGATATTGCTCAGGTTCAGGGGGCCCTTTTTGTCCCACGTATATCCGAGACTGTCCGCGGTGAAATTGAACACCTGCCAGTTGGTGGTGGTTGGCACCGGCGCGCCCCAGCGAGCGAAATTGCCTGCACCGTCATAGGCATAGAGGAATAGCGTCTGCCAGCTTGCGTCGGCAAACCGGGGATCGCCGCTGATCCGGAAGGTCAGGTATTGGGTGGACGTGATGCCAATGGGAGTCTCGTGCACCGGACCCGTGATGACTTCCGTTTCCCAAGGCACCGTCCCGAAGCTGCGTTCCACGCGCATTGCGTTTGTCCCGGTCGACTTGGCCGCCACGAAGGAAGAGAGGCCCAAAGTAGTCAGGCTGGGATACTGCGGAGTCCAGGCCGCCGCGAACTCCGTCTCGCCGGGGTATTCGAAATCTTCAATCATGCCGGCCCCGAATTTCGCCGGCGGAGTCTCGACCAACGGCGTGTCACGGATCACCACGTCATCAATGAAAACCGTCGCGGGATATTCGACGCCCGCAGGGTCACCTTGGCCAAAGAGGTAGAACTTGAACTGCACGATGTTGGCCAAGTCGGGCAACCCCGGCGACCCCCAAGGGAGCAGGATGCCGCTCGCGAGGAAGTTGAACACGTACCAGTTTGTGTTCTTGGTGGGAATGGCGTCGCCCCATCGGCCGTAGTTACCAGCTCCGTCATAGGCATAGAGGAAGAGGGTCTGATAAGTCGCGTTGGTGAACTGCGGCTCGCCGGTGACCCGGAAGCTCACGTATTGGTTGGCACCAATGGCCATCGGCGTCGCGAGGGCGGGCGGGGTGAGCAATTCGAACTCCCAGAGGCCCGTGCCGAACGCACGATCCACGCGCAGGGAATTCGTGCCGGTGGAACCGGCGGCAACCCAGGGGGAGAGACTCAGCGTGGCCGCCTGCGGCGTCCAAACAGCCAGCATGTCGGCATCGCTGGCATATTCGAAGTTCTCGATCACCGTTTGTGCGCTGGCGGTGGCGGCCAAGAGCCCACCACACAGCATCCCAATCCAACGAGATGTGTTTGTAGTTGTTTTCATAATCATTCGACGTGTTCTGGTTCTGTTAAGGACATGGTCAGTTTGAATCGCAATCTCATACTGTCAAGCGATAGCACGCCCACCAAACCCATCGCTATCACCAAAGTCATCTGCAATCGCGACCAAGGCCATGACTGCATCCCGTCCAGCACTACCGGCCACAATTGACCAGTGGACATGAACGCCAAAGTGCCGTCCGTAGCCTCGCGACGGACGTTTGTTCCCACAGCGCTCGGAAGTCGGCACAGGCAACTCAGCTCCAGCAACGACCGATAAGAACCGCAGCAGGGGGAAGAACAGTATCAGGTATCGGAGCCCACCAGCCCGCTGCTCCCGACTCAGTCGATCTTCGTCAGGTTGAAGATATTTGTGGGCGCACTCTTGAGCGACTCCAAATGGCCATCAATAAACACGCCATTCGCCCGGCCCTTCTTCCGGTTGCGGCTGTACATGCCAGACTTGATCTCGTAGTAAACGCTTGTCTCGTTCCCACCTCTATGGCGATAGCAGACGTTGCCAATAGGCGACGTATCTGGGTAGAGCAGCGTGTCGTATCCCTGCGTCTCCGCAAACATGATTGTCGTAGAGGGCCGTTGAATGTCCTTCATGCCGACATTGAAGCGATCGCCACCGTTGATATACCGGTTTTGCGCATAGCACAGTTTGCCCGCGACCCCCCCGATAGGGCTTGAGGGACACAGGAAGACCGCGTTGGTTTCAACATTCGACGCCTGTTGCCATTTCCGTCCGAAATACGGAGGCAACACCCGATACCAAGCATACACCGCTAGGTCCGCCCTGTCGGCCCAGTATCCTAACGCGAAGGTTCCTCTATTGTCGTCTTCGTACATGAGCGCTGCCGAGATCAACTGTCGCTCGTTGTTCGCGCAAAAGGCTGATCGTCCCTTGTCCTTGGCTTTGCCGAGGACCGGCAACAGCATGCCCGCGAGGATGGCGATGATGGCGATGACCACCAACAGTTCGATGAGGGTGAACGCCTTCGTCCGCCCAGCCGGCTGGGACTTATCCCGCATAACCGACAGACGCTCGGCGACTTTGTGAACAACTGACGATTGCATGAGAATTCAATCCAACGACACTTCAGGCCCGCTTGGCGTAAGGCAGGTTCCAAGGCTTGCGGTACTTCACGCCCACCAACTTGTCGGCACTCGCATGGTTGGTGATCTTCTCTTTCACCGGATCCCACACCAGCTTCTCGCCGCTGCGGTAAGCGATGTTGCCCAAGTGCGCCACGGTGGAGACATGATGTCCGCGTTCCAGGTTCAGCACGGGCTGCTGCCGGGACTTCACACAATCCAGGAAGTTGCGGACATGCGCGGGCCGCGGGTCGCCGCTGCTCTTGTGCTTCTCGGGTTCGAGGCTGGCCTTGCGTTTCTCGATCACGAGTTCCCAACCCTCGTCGTTCAGGAAGACCGTGCCCTCCGTGCCGCTCCACGAGATGCCCCACGAGCGTCCGTTGAGGCCCGTGCCCATGCCACTCTTGTGTTCCCACACGAGCATGTAGTCGGGAAACTCATAGACGGCCAGTTGTGAATCGGGCGTCTCCCGCGAGTCCCGCTGGACGTAGATTCCGCCCGATGAGCAGATGGTCTTGGGCGGCGCCTGGTTCGTGCCCATGAGCGCCATGTTAATCAGATGAACGCCCCAGTCGGTCATCAAGCCGCCCGCGTAATCCCAGAACCAACGGAAGTTGTAATGGAAGCGATTGGGGTTGAACGGCCGCTTCGGCGCCGGCCCCAGCCACGCGTCGTAATCCACTCCCGCCGGCGGCGTGCCATCCGGCAGGTTCTCCATGCTGGGCTGCCAATCCAACCAGGCCCATGCGCGGACCATGCTGACCTTGCCCAGCTTGCCGGACTTTACGAAGTCCGTGGCATCAATGATGTGCTGGCAGCTTCGCCACTGCGACCCCATCTGCACGATGCGGTTGTGCTTCTGCGAGGCCGTCAACATCGCGCGGCCCTCGTCAATCGTCGTGGCCAGCGGCTTCTCGACGTAGACATCTTTGCCGGACTGACAGGCCAGCACGGTGGGCAGCGCATGCCAGTGGTCGGGCGTGGCCACGATCACCACATCCACGTCCTTGCGGTCCAGCACCCGGCGGAAGTCTTTTACGACGTCCGGTTTCTTGCGCCCCTTCTTCTCGCAGATGGTCAAGCCGTCTTTGATATGGGCATCGTCCACATCGCAAATCACGGCGCAATCAACCTCCGGGTTGCCAAAGAAGCACGACAGGTCGCCGCAGCCCATGCCGCCGGCCCCGATGAGGCCCACGCGGACTTTGGAATTGGCGCCGGGCTCCCCGGCGCGCGCCGTACGCACGAACGGGCTGCTCAGGCTGCTGGCGGCAAGCGGCGCAATGGCCGCGGCCAACGCGGAGCGGCCAAGAAACGTGCGGCGCGAGTATGCTGGATTTTGAGATGGTGGCAACATGGCTATTAGTAACTTACCGGGTTCACCATAAAGAAGATGGCCGCCGTAGAGCAATGACGCGTTCGCGTCAGGGCCGGAGTTCGCAATGATGGCGATGACCGCCAACATCTCAAAGAGCTCAAAAGGCGCACGCCGGGCCTTCGTGGACCCGGCGTGCGCGGTGAGTGGCGAAGAACGCCACAAGCTCAAGAACAAGTCTCTGCTACTTGATAGTGATTCGGTAATAGCCGGCCGGTCGCGCCATGCGGGTGGCGTCGTTGTCGGTGTAAACCACGTCCGCCCCGGTGCCTGCGATGTCGGTGGCCACCACCGACCAGTTTTGCAGATCGGTCGAGTAGCCAATGTCGTAGAGCTGGCCACTTAGCGAGTTGAAGCTCAGCGTGAAGCTGCCTGCTGCGCGCACGGCAGAGGTGATCCGGACCCCTTCGGGCCGCCCAACGAAGGTAAGGAGTCCATGCGGCGCGATGGCAAACGATTGCGCGCTTTGCCAGCTCCATATGGGCAGGAAGTTGTTCGCGTCCGTGCTGATGCGCGAGATGTCAAAGATCCAGCTCCCACCGTTGCTCGCCGGCCTCGGATGGGCCGTACCGCTGTCAGCCGGAAGCCCTTCGGGGAAGTCATTTGTGCTGGGAGCGTCAACGTCCGCCCAAGCCAGCGCGAACTCAACGATGCCGCCCGTGGCATCATGCTTCTGCACGAAGCTGCTGCGACGCAGTCCCTGCCATTTCCCATTGTTGCCCCACGGCGTGTCGATATGGTTTTCAAGGAACAGGCCGGTATTCACGAAGACGCGGCCGCCGGCGCCGTTGTCAAGGAAGGACCCGTCGCCTTCAAACTGGTTCCATGCAATCTGATAACCATCCACTTGGTTGTCCGGGCGGAAATTGTCCTCGCCGTCCGTATTCGGATCCAGGTAGAAGTTGAGGCTGTCAGCGTTCCAGTCCATTTCCTGGCTTTGCGTGCCAGGCACGAACGGGGTCGTGTTTCCTTTCGCCGCGTTCCAAGAAGCCTTGTCGGACTGCACCAAGAAATAGACGTTGGTCTGATCCCACATGACCTTGAAACGGGTGTTCTCACTATCCGTAGCGGTCACGGGCTGGCGCAGCACATGCCAGGCGCCCCCGCCGGTATGGGCAAGGTTCCATTCACCAGGATCAATGATGCCATCTATCACGGGCGCGACTGAAATGAATTGGGCCTTGTAGGAACGCGGCCCCCCGGCGAAACGAAGGAAACCGTGCGGCGCAAACGCGAACGATTGCCCCGGTTGCCAACTCCAGATCGGCAGGAAGTTGTTCGCGTCCGAACTGATGCGGCCGATGTTGAAGATCCATTCGTCGCCCGCGTTGGGATGACGCGGATGCGCCGTGCCCACATCCGCCGGCAGGCCCTCGGGGAATTCATTCGTGCTGGGCGCATCAATGTCCGCCCACGCAAGCGCCAGCTCGATGACGCCGCCGGAAGCCCCGTGGTTCTGAACCATGGTGCTCTGGCGCAGTCCCTGCCATTTCCCATTATTGCCCCAAGGCGTGTCAATGTGGTCTTCAAGAAACAGGCCGGTGTTATTGAAGACGCGCCCGCCGGCACCGTCGTCTCCCAGCGATCCGACGCCCTCAAGTTGATTCCATGCGATCTGATAGCCGTCCACTTGGTTGTCAGGTCGGGCGGCAGCCTCCCCATCCGCATTGGGATCAATGTAGAGGTTGATGTTGTCCGCATTCCAATCCAAGCCCTGGCTCTGCTGGCCAGGCACCATAGGCGAGGCCACCACTCCGTTGGCCGGAGACCAAGCCTTCTTGCTCGAGACGACCAACAAATAGAGGTTGGTTTGATCCCACAATGCCTTGAAGGCGGTCTTTTCGGCATCAGCCACCGTGACGGCCTGACGGAGCATGTGCCAATTGGTGGAAAACGGAACCGCATCCCATTCGTTGGGGGCGATCACACCGTCAATGGTGGGGGCCGCTGTGGTGAACTGAACGTCATAACGGCGTGGTCCACCGGCGAACTCGATGTAACCGTGTGGCGCCATGGCAAACGATTGGGCACTCTGCCAACTCCAAATGGGGAGGAAGTTGGCGCTGTCCGTGGTGATTCGCGCAATGTTGAAAATCCACTTGTCACCCTCATAGGGGCGTTTCGGATGGGCCGTCCCGTCCTCCGCTGGGAAGCTCTTGGGATCAGTGGCGAATTGTCCGCGATCCGGCCCATCCAAGTCGGCCCAAGCCAGGGCGAACTCAACTGTGCCGCCCGTACTTTCATGCACCTGCACGAAGCTGCTGAGGCGGAGGCCCTGCCAGCGGGCTTGATTGCCCCACGGGGAATTGATGTGGTCTTCCAAGAAAAGACCGGTGTTCTTGAACTCGCGCCCGCCGCCGGCCGCAGCGAGAAGAGAGCCCACTCCTTTGAGTTGGTTCCAAGCAATCTGATATCCATCCACCGCGCCATCCAGACGGAGGTTGTCCTCCCCGTCCGTGTTGGGGTCTATGTAGAAATTCAGATTGTCGGCGCCCCAGTCCAGCCCCTGATCCTGCTTCCCTGGAACGAACGCCGTGGTGTTGCTCTTGGCGGCGCTCCAATTGGCGTAATCGGATTGCACCAGAATGTAGAGGTGCTTGTCATCCCACTGCATGCGGAAGCGGGTATTCTGGTTGTCCGTGTCTGTTTCAGGCTGGCGCAACATGTGCCAGCTACCGGCGACAGGGGCGGCATCCCATTCACCCGGTGAATTGGTGCCGTCAATGACAGGCGGAGTGTATGTATAGGGCGCGACGTATGTCCTTGGGGTGCCGTCTGCTCCCAAGACGACGTCCGGCAGCAAGGCCGTGCAGGCGATCACCAGGAGCGCGGTCGTTAAACGTGGAGTTTTTGGCTTCATTTTCAGTTTGTGGTTTTTGGTATTCCGGGGTTTCTGTGGGGAATCCCACCCTGACAGCAACGACACTCGCGTTGCGAACGCCAGAGCGGAAGAGGCAGCGCCGTGACTCGGGTGCATTGGGCCTCGCGGGTGTTGAGGATCCGCCCCGCGACTTGGTGCAAGCAACAATACCCGCGATCCTGCTCTGGCGGAAATCCAGAGCTACTTAGGGAATCGGGCATAACGCCGACACGCCCTCGCATGGTTCGCGCAATCACACACGCCGAACTGACAGCAGTCTCCTGCATGGGTTCATTCGTGGCTTGTTTCCGGGCTGCTTACGCGCGAGCATCTCCCATTCTGAGACTCCCTGCAACCGTAAATATGACGCATTCGCTAGATTATTGTATCCAAGGAAACGGCCGGTTGCGCAACTCGCTCGACGCGAACGAGGCAAGCGAGGCAGAGGTTCAGACTCGAGTCCCCCTAGGTTTGGGGCTGCGGCGATAGGAAGAAGGACACCGACAACATGTAAGTCGGCAAACGGATCGGATTCCCCGGAGAGGTTCCCACTTTACCCCCTGAACCGTCGCAGCAGACGTGAGTCCGCTCTGGCTTACCGCTTCTCAGACGACATGGATTCCCTCCGATTTCGCCGCCTTCACGGCGTGGCCAATTCACGCAGATGTCCACTCTGCGTGAGGATTTCCCGCCACCGCGCCGCCGTTCGGTCCAAAGCCGCGCGGGGCGTTACTTGCCCCCGGATGGCCTTGATCAATTCGTTGTCCAAGTAGTCAGACAACTCCTGCGACGGCGGGATGCGAAAGCGAGGCTGGTTTCCCGCCAATCCTTCCAGCAGCGCACGGAGGTAGAAGACTCTCTCCCGTGCCTGAGCATCAGAGTAGGTGGAGATGCGGGGCGAGCCCTTGCCGTACCGGAGCAACAATTGACGGCTGTTGGTTTGATTGATGAAGAACTTGATCCAGAGATAGGCCGCTTCCGGGTCTTTGCACGCGGGATTCACCCCCAGTGCCCAGGCGCTCAACTGAGGCCGGCCGCCCGGAATCACGGCGGCGCCAATCTTACCCGCAATCTTGCAGCGGTTCGTGTCGGTCAACTGCGACCAGATGAGGCTGGGCCAAGCCAGGTACATCGCGCCCCGGCCCTGCAGAAACAACGCGTCCGCGTCCCGGATAGACCGGTCCTCGGATCGCGGCGGGGCGTATTGATACATCTCCGCGAACAAGGCGAGACTCCGCACGCCCGCCTCCGAGTTCAACACCGGCCGCCAGTTCTCATCCACCTGCTGCCCCCCCATGCCGTGCAGAATGCCCGACCAGACCGTGTAGGTCTGTTCCTTGCCCATGAGGATGTTCCCGTAGAGCGTCTCCGAGTTGAGGAACTTTGCGATCTCAACATACTCCGGCCAAGTTGTGGGTGGGCGTAAGGGGCGTCCGGTCAGCTTCTCAAACTCGGCCGAGCGCGCCTCGAAGATGTCGGTCCGGTAAAGCAAGGTGATGACATCGCAAGCCATGGGCAGCCCGTAGGTGCGGCCATTCCACTGGCCGCAGTTGGTACGCACCGTCGGGATGAAATCCTCAAGATCGGGAGCAATCCGGTCGACCACGTCGTCCAGCGGACGCAAGTGCGGCAGAATCTCGCCTTCCCATTGATAGGCGACTTGCATGACGTCGAAGTTGCCTCCGCCGGTCATTACGTCCGTCAGTTCCTTTTCCCGCAGGCTGAACAACCCCGCCTCGACAACTTTGACCTGAATGCCGGTTTGCTGCTGGAACTCCGCGGCCAGAGCCCGCGCCGCATCGGCATAGACGCCCGTGATGTGGATCGAGGTGATCGCGCGCCCTGGCGCACTCGCCGGCTTGCTGCAGCCGGCCAGCAGCAGAACCGTCAAGCATGCCAGCAGGAACTGGCCGCCGTTGCTGGAAGCCCACCGCATCATCCGGAAGAAACGAGATGCTCGGAGAGCGCCTTGGCCACCGCGCCGCTGCGCGTATGCACCTGGAGCTTCGAATAGATGCTGCGCAGATGGTTGTCCACCGTGTGATAACTCAGGTGCATCCGGTCGGCGATCTCCTTCTTTACGAGACCCTGCACCATCAACTCCAAGACCTCCCGTTCGCGGTCCGACAAACCGTAATCCTGTGTCGGCGCCGCCGACCGCGACGCGAACATGTTCAGGACCAGCCGCGCCACGCGCGGGTTAATGGGCGCACCGCCCTGCAAGACTTCCTGAATGGCCCCCGTGACGGCATCTTCATCGGCCGTTTTCAGCAGGTAGCCCGAAGCCCCGGCGCAGATGGCTTTGAAGACTTTGTCCTGATCATCGAAAACCGTGAGCATGATCACGTGGGTGGCTGGCGCCAGCGCCTTGAGCCGCGGAATGCCCTCGATGCCACTCATGCCGGGCAAGCCCACGTCCAGCAAGATCACATCCGGCGGCGGGTCCGTCTTGAGCGCCGCCAACGCCTCCTCGCACGACGAGAACGCGCACGGGCAGGTCATGGTGGCGGCCCGGTTAAGGACCCGGGCCAGCACGCGGCGAGAATCGACGTGGTCTTCGATCAGCCAGACCACCGCCTTCGCGCCTGTGATAGTTGTTCGCATGAGGCTATTGTTCGCTGTCTGCCGGTCTTCAGCAAGGCTCCGTCTCACGACGCGTACGCGTCAGGGTGGCGGCAGCGACAAGACGAGGGTTGTCCCCTGCCCTGGCTGGCTGCGCACGTCCAAGGTCGCCCCCATTCGTTCGGCCCGCGTCCGCAAGTTGCGCAGGCCATTGCCGCCCGTGCTTGCAGTCGGATCGAACCCCACGCCATTGTCCTGAATCGTGAGCTGCCAGAGTTCACCTCGCTCTTCGATCCGCACCTCCACCACGGTCGCATTGGCGTGGCGAGCGATGTTGGTCAGGGCCTCCTTGAATAGCAGAAAGAGATTATGCCGCAGGTCAAACGGCAGTTTCCGCGTCAGGTCCGCGCCCTCACAACTCATGCGATAGTCCACGCCGCGCATTACGATTGCCGCGAAATCCTTCGTGCGCGCCACGAAATCCTGCACGGTATCGAACGCCGGGTTGATCAACCAAATGATGTCGCGGATCGAGTTGGAGGTCTGTACGGCAATCCGGTGAATCTCGTCCAAGTCCTGCCGCTCCTCCGCCCCGAGCTTGCCGTGCTTGGTCAGCATCCGGCTCAACAACGTGATGCTCCACAAACTCGAGCCGATGTCATCGTGCAAGTCGCTGGCGATCCGAATTCGTAACCGCTCTATTTCCCGGCGGCGCACCTGCCGCAGGCGGTACCAGGCCGCGGCAGCCACCGCCACCAGGCCGACAACCGAGAGTCGAAACCAGATTGTCTTCCACCAGAAGGGGGCGATGATGATCGCCACCGTTGCGCCGGTTTCATTCCAGACACCATCGTTGTTGCAGGCGACGACGCAAAACTGGTATTCGCCCGGCGGCACATTCGGGTAGCGCACCTCGCGGGCCGGACTGGGTTCGCTCCAGCCCCGGTCAAAACCAGTCAACTGATAACGGAAGCTGACCTTGCCGGGCGCGGTAAGACTCAGGGCGGTGTACTCGAATCGCAGACTGCCCTTACCCGGAACAACGCGAACCCCGGCGCTGAATGGGACGCTGGCGTTATCCACAAACACGCCCTCCAAGACCACGGGTGGCGGCTGCGGGTTCCACGGCTCGCCCTCCGGATCCACCAGGACGAGCCCCTTGCTCGTCGCAAACCAGATTCCACCCGGGTTTGTCCTTGCTCCGGGACACTGCACACGCGGCAGACATTGCAGCGCCGGCAGACCATCCTCCTTGCCATAGCTCACCGCGCCGGCAAACGGGGTGCGGCCCGCGGCAAACGCTTCAAGCTGCTCCTTGTTCGCCCGCAGAATTCGACTGGCCGATCCGGCCCACAGATTGCCGGCGTGGTCGCTGCAGAGTTGCAGCACAGCTTCGACCGGCAGACCGCTGCCGCCCTGGAACGCGGTGACCTGGCCATCTTTCACACGGCACAATCCCTTGTCCGTGCCGACCCACAGCGTCCCCGTGGCGTCCGCGTGAAGCGCCGTGACATTATCGCTCGGCAGACCTGTGTCCACGCTGAAACCCGTGAATCGTCCCTCTGTCAGCCGGAATAAGCCGTCACCACTGGTGCCGATCCACAAGTTGCCCTGTGGGTCCCGCTCCAGCGCGCAGGCGAAGGTATCTTGGAATCCCCATGGCGTGTTGAGACGCGTCACCTTTCGATCTTTGAAGTAATTCAAGCCGCCGTTCCTTGTCCCAATCCACAACCCGCCATCCGCTTCCGCCCGGAGCACTTCGATCCCGCTGTCCGAAAGGCCGTCGCGCTCGCTGTATTGCCACGCGGAGTTGGTCACACATTCAAACAACCCTTCGCGCGCGGTGCCCACCCACAGCCCACCGGTTTGCGCCTCGCACACCGTTTGAATGCCTACACCATCAGGCAGCGGCAGACGTCCCATCAAGGCGAACCCCTCCCCTTGCCATCCATACAGCCCTTTGTCCGCCGTCACCACCCCCAACCCGCCCCGCCGAGTCAGGTAGAACGACACGACCGCGCCGCCGTTCTGAGTGGACGGAAGCGGTACCAGGCGCAACCGGCGCCGCTTGACGCGGCGCAACCCGTCGCCCGTCGCGCCCAACCACACATTCCCTTCACGGTCCTCGCACAGGGCCGCCACAGGGTATTGACCGCGCCAAACGATTTCGCTCGCCAGATCGCCGGGTTGATTTGACCGACGACGCACCTCACCCGCACGCGTGCCAAACCACACCTCCCCATCCCTCCGCTCCAAAACCGCCAGCACACCGGTCGTTGGAAGCTTCTGGAATTTGGACGCCGCTCCCACGCCGGGGGCATAGAACAAACCGCTCTCCCCACCGGCCCAGAAACCACCCTCCCGAGCGGCACGAAGGCAGTTGAAAGCAGGTGGAGCCCCCTCGAGGATTGAATCGTCGAGCACTTTGAACGCCTGGCGGCGGTATTCGCTCAGTCCCTTGCCGGTAGCGCAGAGCACCCCCGAACCGCGCGGAAGGCAAAGGGCGTTGACGCGGTCATCCGGCAAACCGTCCGTCTTAAAGAAAGTACTGAAGCGCTCCGCCTGGCGCAGATTCAGCCCCGAATCGGTACCGATCCACAACTCACCCTCAGCGCCATCCTCCAAGCACAGCACTGTTTCAGAAGAAAGCCCGGCTTCACTTCCGAAGCTCGTGAAGAGCCCGTTATGCCAGCTCACCAAGCCGCCGCCGTCCGTGCCAATCCAGAGCACCCCCGAAACGTCTTCGTGGAGGCAGAGAATCCGATTGCTGCGTAACGCCGGATTGTCAGCCGTGCGAAACGTGGTGAACCGCACCCCGTCGAATCGGGCCAGTCCGTTCAATGTGCCCACCCACAGATAACCCGCCGCGCTTTGCAGCACACAGGTCACCGTGTTGTGGGGCAAACCATCCTCCACCTGCCAGTTGTCCACCACCCAAGTGTCTGCTGGAGGCGCGGCCTTCGCCCCGGTCGGCAGGCTGGCAAGCAGAAGAGCGAGCCAGCCAGCCTGGAAGGCCAGCTTTGCTGCCACTCGACTCGCAACCCGTCTCACCGCGCAACCAGACATGCACGTCCATTACACGCAGCCGCCGTCGGGCAACACAAGGCGGAAAAGGGCTGGCTGAGTTGTGCTTGGCCGGATACTCGTTCGCTCTTTGCATTGAGGGATACTGTCCGCGGTGGTCGGAAGTCCCCGCAGCCCCCTTCGTGCACAACCCGCGCGGAAGAAATTGCGCACGCGGCTGTTGACGAGTGCGAAAGGAAGTGGCGATTAACCTAAACGGAATTCCCCTACAATCCTGAGGCTTTGGACCGCGTACAGTCACTGTCCGCAGCGCGGGTAAGGCATGGGATGGGGCGCGCTTATCACTGCGATTGGCAGTTTGTACAGCTTCGCCCGGGGACCGGGCGCGCTCCTTCTGACCGCCATTTCCTTTCGCACTCGCTGTTGACTCAAAAGTCTCACTGCGCTAGGATTGCGGCGTTAATCCTCAAAATCAGACAACGGCGAAAGATATGAGAATCGCTATTATCGGCACAGTCCTTCTGGCAGCGCTGCACGCTCAGGCTCAACTCACGGTGAATCCGATGACCTCCTTTGGCCACGCTGGCAGCCCCGGTTGGCTGCGCCCAACCAACGGCTACAGTTACCTGACGGTGGGCAACACTGAGCGCGGGCTGGCGTACGGAAATGGTCAGCTCTACCTCGTTAGTCGGGCCGGCGGCAACTTCATCCGAAGGCTGGATGCAACCACTGGCAGTGACTTGGGCGCCCTGGACATGACGGGAGTCATCGGCGGCACGTTCGCCATCAACATGGTGGGCGTCGCAGCGGACGGCGTGATCTACGCCAACAACCTCACCACCCAGGCTTCCACAACGCCCTACCGCATTTATAGCTGGATGAATAACAGCGCGGCCCCGGTAACCAACTACATCGGCACGCCGCTGTTGGGAGGACGTGCGGGTGACACTTTTGACGTAATCGGCAGAGGCGCGGCGACCTTGACCGTATCAGGGTTTGGCAGCTCGCCGGTCACAAACGGCAATAACGGATACGCCATCATCAATCCAGTCACCGGCACGGCCTCACAAATTCTCTTCTCGGGAACGCCGCCCAACGCTGGTGATTTTCGGCTCGGGCTCACCTTTACCGACGCCAGCCATGTGATGGGAACCCCGGGCACCTCAAACCGCTACACCAGCTTCTCAGGCACGAGCGGCACATTGGAAGGCAGCTTCGCATGGACCACGGTGAATCAGAGAGCGATGGACTACGCGGTCATCAACGGAATGCCCATCCTGGCAGTCATGGACAGCGGAGATTCCAATATCCGCCTCTACGACGCGACCGATCCCGCCAACCCAGGATACCTCGCCATGGGGACCACGTTGACCCTGAGTTCGGTTCCGAATGTTAACGGTGTCGGCTCGGTGGCGTGGGGCGAGGTCACCGTCAATCCGGACGGCACGTCCACAGCCGACCTCTACGCGCTGAACGGCAACAATGGCATTCAAGCGTTCATCGTCACGGTGCCCGAACCTGCGACCGCGGGATTGATCGCCTTGGGCGGGCTGCTCTTCGCCGTTCGTCTCGGTCGGCAGCGCTGCTGAACGATTCCTGTCTTTCGCCCGAGCCGACCGTTATCAGGTCGGCTCGTTTTCTTTTGGGATACGCTCGTTGCGGGCAGGAGGTGTCAGTCACTCCGCTTTGGACTGCGTCTCCCGAATGGTCAGAGCCAGCAATCCCATGGTCAGCAACGCTCCACCCAGCATCATCAGCGCCGCCAGGTTGCTGCCCGTTTGATCCCTGATCACGCCGACCAGGTAAGGCCCGGCAAAACCGCCGAGGTTACCCACGGAATTGATGAGCGCGATGCCTCCTGCCGCGGCTGTGCCGCTCAGGAAAGCGGTGCCGAGCGCCCAGAACGGCCCCAGCGTGGACTTTAGTCCGACGAAAGCCAGGACGAGGGCCGCCATGGCCAGATAGGGATTGTGAAGCAAACCACTCAGGGCAAATCCCACGGCGGAGGTCATCGCGGCCAGGGCCACGGGCCAACGCCGGTGGCCGGTGCGGTCCGAGTACCGTCCCACCAAAAACATGGCCGCGGCGGCGGCCACATACGGAACGGCGTTGAGGAATCCAACGGTGGTGTTGCCGGTGCCAGAGATCTCTTTAACGATGGTGGGCAGCCACAATTCGTAACCGTAGCCGCCGACGTTGAGCAGGAAGTAAAGTAGACACAACAGCCACACGCGCCCGCTGGTGAAGGCATCCGCCAACCGATGGCCTTGCTGCGATCCCGGCGAAGCGGACTCTTCCGCCAGCCGCGCCGCAATCCAAGTGCGTTCCGTTTCCGTGAGCCACCGCGCTTCCCGCGGGCCATTGGGCAAAACCACCAGGACGACCACACCCAGTAACACCGCCGGGATGCCTTCGATCAAGAACAGCCACTGCCAGCCCGCGAGGCCGGCCAAGCCATTCATTCCCAAGATCACGCCGGAAAGCGGAGAGCCAATAATGCCGGCAATCACGCCACCGGTCGCAAACATCGCCACCGTCCGGGCGCGGTCGCGGGCAGGAAACCAGTAGGTCAGATAGAGAATCACCCCCGGGAAAAAGCCCGCCTCGGCCGCGCCCAGCAAGAACCGCATGCAATAAAACACCGTCGTGCTCTGGATAAACATCATCGCCACGGAGACGAGCCCCCAGACTACCATGATGCGGGCGATCCAGATTCGCGCTCCCACACGATGCAGGATGAGGTTGCTGGGCACCTCGAACAGGAAATAGCCGATGAAGAACAAACCAGCGCCCATCCCATACACCCGGCCGAACACCGCCGGATCCACTCCCAGCACCTGCTGCAACTGAAGCTTGGCAAAGCCGACGTTGATGCGGTCGATGTAGGCGATGATGTAGCAGAGGAACAGCAGCGGGAGCAGCCGCCAGGTGATCTTCGAAAGAATGGCCTGCTCCTCGGCGGAACGGACAACTGTGGATCGGCCCCCTCCGACACCATCCTGAGTTCGAGTGTGCATGAAATTATTGAATCGCGTTTCGGCGAGCTTGACGGTCTTGGGAGTCGAACGCAAGCCAACGCCCCGGCGGGAGAATGTCCTTGCCTCCACCGACCGCTGCCCATTTAATCCGCGCCCTGTAATGGGAACTCAGTGCTACCTTGGGATTGTCATTCTGTACGTTCTGGTGATGCTCGCCGTCGGGTATTGGTGCATGAAACGCACCAAGGACGTGGGCGACTTCTTCCTCGGCGGCCGTTCGCTCGGCCCGTGGATGAGCGCCTTCGCCTACGGCACCACCTACTTTTCCGCGGTGCTATTCATCGGCTACGCCGGCCGACTGGGCTGGGGCTTCGGTCTCCAGACGATGTGGATCGTGCTGGGCAACACGTTCATCGGCACGTTGCTCGCCTGGTGGTTGCTCGCCGGCCGCACACGCGAAATGACGGCCCGCCTCAACGCCCTCACGATGCCCGAGTTCCTCCGCGCCCGCTACGACAGCAAACCCTTGCAGGTCATCTCCGCGCTGGTCGTGTTCGTCTTTCTGGTGCCGTATTCCGCCTCGGTGTACATGGGGATGAGCTATCTCTTCCAAAAGACGCTCGGCCTGCAATACAACGAGGCGCTGATCTTCCTGGCGGTGCTGACCGGCGTCTATCTCGTGATGGGCGGCTATTTCGCCGTAGCCGTCAGCGATTTCATCCGCGGCATTGTCGAATTCGCCGGCGTGCTAATCATGGTGCTGCTGCTGGTCAACATGAAAGGCGGCTTCCTGGCCACCTTCACCCAACTAGCCGACCTGAAGCATATGCCCGCGCTGACCGCGCCACCGCCGGCTACCGGACCGCCCTTCCCCGGCTGGCTGTCGCTCGTTTCGCTGGTGCTGATCACGAGTTTTGGCCCGTGGGCGTTGCCGCAAATGGTGCAGAAGTTCTATTCCATCCGCAGCAAGACGGACGTCAAACGCGCCATGATCATCGCTACCGTCTTCGCATTGTTCATGTCGTTCGGTGCGTATTACAGCGGCGCGCTGACGCATCTGTTTTTCCCGAATCCCCAAACCGATCTCGCGCCCATCGCCGACGCGGCCACCGGCAAGCCGAACCTCGACCTGCTCATGCCGTTCTTCATCACCTCCTACGTGCCGCAATGGCTCGTGCTGGTCATCCTGCTGATGGTGTTCTCGGCTTCAATGTCGAGCCTCTCCTCGCTCGTGTTGGTGAGCAGTTCCGCCCTTGCGATTGATGTCTATGGCGCGTTTGTGCGGCGGGAGGAAAAGCAGAAACAGACCATGCTGCTGATGCGCCTCTTCTGCATCGTGTTCGTGGCGCTGTCGCTCATCCTCGCCCTGAGCAAGGTGGACGTGATCGTCAACCTGATGGTGATCGCCTGGGGCGCGCTGGCCGGCGCGTTCTTGGCGCCGTATCTCTACGGGCTTTTCTGGCGCCGCGCCACCAAGGCCGCCGCGTATGCGGGCATGTTCAGCGGCATCGGCACGGCGGCAGGCCTGTTCGTCTGGTGGGGCAAAGCTCATATTCCGGTAGCCGGTGCGATCACCATGGTTGTCCCGTTGATCGTCGTGCCGGTCGTCAGCCTCTTCACTCGTCCACCGGCAAACGCCTTGCTGGCGCGGGCCTTTGGCGACGACCACCCCGCGCACGAGTAACGGCCTGGTTGGTTGGCTTGCGCAGCGCGGGCTCAGGCCGGGTCGCCGTTGCCTGAAAGTACGGCTTTCGCGTATTCCAGCGGCACGACCATCACCGCACAGTGCGCCTTGCGCACGATCTTCTCCGCCACGCTACCGAACAACGCCTTGCCCATGCCGCCGTGGCCGTGTCGCCCCAGCACAATGAGGTCAATCCGGTTGGTTTGGGCAAATTCCAAGATGGTCGCGGCGTCTGGGCCGATGCGGAATTCCCGCTTCATCTCCACTCCAGCCGGCAATCGCGAGAGGTAAGCCGCCGCAACTTTCTCATCAATCGCCTTCTTGGCATCCGCGTCAATGTTGTCCACCTCGGCGATGTAGGATTTCCAGAACTGGGCGTCAGGCTCATGGATGACGTGCAGCAGGGTGAGCGTCGAACCGGGTCGGCGCACGGTGGCGTCGAGCGCGAACTCGAACGCGGCGTCCGCGCTTTCGGAGAAGTCGGTGCAGAACAGAATGCCTTTGAAGCGGGATTCGGGGTGCGGACAGACATTCATGGTAACCTCCGTTCTACTTGGTCATCAGTTCCGGCAGAAACGTCGCGATCTTCGGAAACGCGGTCAGCAGGATGGCGGCGAGCACTAACATCCACAGGAACGGCATGCTGCCGCGAAAGATCTTCTCGAGCGGGACGTCGCGCGCCATGCCGCCGACGACATACACGCAGACGCCCACAGGCGGCGTGATTACACCCATCATCGTCACCACCACGATCATCACCCCAAACCAGATGATGTCGTAGCCCAACGCCAGGATTACCGGGTAGAAAATCGGGATCGTCAGGATGTCGAGGGCGAGCGCGTCCAGGAAGCAGCCGCCGATGAGGTAGAAGATGATGATCAAGCCGATGACGCACCAGCCGGGCAGCGACAGCCCCGTCAGCCACGAAGCGAGGTTGGACGGCACCTGCGTCACGGCCAGAAACTTCCCGAAGATGATCGCGCCGGCGACGATGGTCATCACCATGCAAGACGTGCGGATGGATTCGTTCAGGCACTGGATCAGTTTCTTCCACGTGAGCTGCCGCTTGAACAACGCGATGAGCAGCGTGCCCGCCGCGCCGATGGCTGCGCCTTCTGTCGCCGTGAAGAAGCCGGCGAACATCCCGCCCATCACCAGAGCAAACAGAATGAGCGTTTCCCAGACGCCTCCGAGCGACGCAACCTTCTCTTTCAGCGTGAAAGCCGGACCTTTGGGACCCAGTTCGGGATTGCGGACGCATTGAAACCAGATTACCGCGCAGAACAGCAACGCGATCATCAGCCCCGGCACCACGCCGGCCATGAAGAGCTTGCCGATGGATTGCTCGGTCAGGATCGCGTAGCAGATGAACACGATGCTCGGCGGGATCAACATGCCGATGCCGCCGCCCGCCGCCACGCAACCGGTCGCTAGCGACATGTCGTATTTGTAGCGGCGCATCTCGGGCAGCGCCACGGATGCGATGGTCGCCGAAGTCGCTGGTCCGCTCCCGCAGATCGCGCCGAACGCCGTGCAAGCGCCGACCGTGGACATCGCCAAGCCGCCGGGCAACCGCCCCATCCAGTGATAGGCGGCATGAAACAGCCCGCGGCTGATCCCGGTGTGAAAGGCGATTTGCCCCATCAAAACGAACAGCGGAATGGTCGTCAGATTGTAGTCGGAGAACGTGGTGTAGAGATCAATCGTCGCCATGCTGAACGCGGCTTGCGGCGACACAACGATGGCGAAGCCCACGAGCCCGACCACAGCCATAACGAAGCCCACGGGCATCGAGCCTGCAAGCAGCACCAGCAACAGGACGAAACCGACGATGGCAGCTTGGGTCGGTGTCATGGCTTGAGAAGCGATTGCCCCGGGTGGGTCAGGTGATAAATCTTGATCAACACCACCAACACGCACGCGACGGCGAGCGTGTAGGGCAGCCAGAAGATCGGCAGTTGCAGCGTCATGCTCACCTCGCCCTTGGCGCGCAGCGAATTTCCGTAGTCCACGCAACCCCACGCCAGCAGGCTGAAGAGCGCCATCGCCGACACGCGCATCAGGGTGTCCACCACCACGCGCCCGCGCCGGCCCAGCTTGTGGAAGAAATACTCGATCGCCACGTGGCCCTTGATGGCTGTGGTGTACGGCAGCGCGGCGGCCATGGTCAGCGTGGCAGCGATCTTCACGATGTCATACGCACCGGTCATGGTCGTGCGGAAGATACGCAGCACCACCTCGATGCTCGTGACGATGACCATGACCATCAAGGCGGCGCAAGCCACGTAGGCCAGAGCCATCACGACCTTGCGCAAGGCGTCGTGGTAGAGGTCGGGAAAGCTACGTTCGCTGGCAGTGGGAGTGGGGGAAGTCATGGGTTCAAGTGGAATGCAAGCCCTCGCGCTTCATGCGGTCAAGCAAGTCTGCCGCACGCAAGATTGCTTCGGGGGAAGGCAACTCATCATCCGCATACTTAGGTTTTATCTCGATCCGTTCCAAGACAACCGATCTGGGCACTCCATACTTGTAGCCCATGTGCAGGGCACAAGAGCGCAAGTGCGAAATGCGGTGGCGCAAAGGGAACCGCACATCACGGGCATCGCGCATGTTCGCCGAGTAAGACATGTTCAAGTCATAGGGGACTCATCGCTCGCCCGCCTCGCGCAACACGCGTTCCCGGAGCGCCGTGCCCGCCCAGAAGCCTGCCGCCTGTTCCAACCGGTCCAGCACTGGCGCGATTGCAGGGATCAAGGCCTGTTTCCGCGCCAGCTTGAGGACGCCCAGCAGACCAAGCGTGGGGATGCCAAATCGTTTCGCGACCGCGCGTCCCCGGAGTTCGTCCATCAACAACAGCCCGGCCTGCCGCTCCACGGCCAACGCAATGGCGGCAGCTTCCCCCGAATCCAACTCTCCAGCCAGAGCGGTGGCGACGTGCGGATTCCGCACCGGGGCGACTTCCAAAAACGCCGGCAACGGCACGGACTGAAACCGGTTTCGCGTGTCGCTCAGCCGCTGGAATTCAGTGGCCACCTCGCTCGGCACGAGGAGCGAGGAGTAGAGCCTCTCCAACAGGTCAGCCGCGCCAATGGCGGCCAGGTTGAGGAGCGGCGAGGTGTTGCTGACAACCGTCACACGCCGGCGAGTTGGGAGAGGGTGCGGAGGTCTTCGGCGTAGCCAGCTTCCCCGTAGTGCTGCGGGATGCCCCGGCTGGCAAGCAAATGCTGGAAGCTGAGCCGGTCCATTTCGGCGAGCCGCGCCGCCTGGGCCAGCGTCAAACGGTCGCTCTGAAACAAGGCCACCGCCAGCTCCTGCAGAATCTGCTGCTCGGTAAGCCGGGTCGCCTGCACCAAGTCTTCACTGAGCGTCAGTGTCATGGCTAAAGCATAGGAGTCGCTCGGAGGCAAAACAAGCGGGACTTCGCCAGCCGATGCTCGTGACGATGACCATGACCATCAAGGCGGCGCAAGCCACGTAAGCCAAGGCCATCACGACCTTGCGCAAGGCGTCGTGGTAGAGGTCGGGAAAGCGGTGCTCAGCTGGAGGGAAACTTGGAGAATTCATGCGTTTACGCTCGGTTCAGAATAACTCGTGTTTGCCAAGATCTGTCGCCCACACTTGAAACATCGTCCTGTTTGGATAATCGTTTTGAACTTTGGATTTGGGCCGGAATATGCCCCGCTGGCATCTTCACCGAACCAGTCTCCGCAGTCAGGACATCGGAGGAACTGCGCGTAACGTTTTTGAACCCTCTTAATCCACGCATACGGAAACAAGACGATGTAGACTCCAGCAACAATGATTGACGGCAGCCAGAAACGCGCTTCAGCATCAATCCACTGGATGATAACACCGTAAAGCGCAAGGCCTCCCAGATACACTATGTAAGGTACAAGTTGACGCCACGAGAATACGCCGTAGTCCTTCCAATAGGCGGCAAATCCCTCGCGACTTGGTTGCGCTGCTGCCATGGGTTAGAAAAAGACCTTGTTCTGCCGACGGTAGAGCCAAGACATCGCCCAGCTAAGCATCTACGGTCTGCCGACCGCTGCTACGCCTATTTGGCCGCCTTCGCGATTTCCGCCTGCAGGTCCGCCAGCATCTTGTCGCCGGGCAGATTCTTCTCATTCGCCGCCTTCACGTAGGCTTCGAGGATTGGTTTCACGGCGTCCTTCCATGCCTGTTGCTCGGCCGCGGGCAGGGCGATGAACTCGCGCTTGAGCCCCGTGACGAACTCGCGCCCGGCCTTGTCCGCGTCGTCCCATGCCGCGCCGTGTTTGGCGATCCATTCCTGGTTCACGGCTTCGAAGATCTTCTGCACGTCGGCAGGCAGCTTGGCC
>CAZWJC010000014.1:0-53517 GCA_964634255.1 uncultured Verrucomicrobiota bacterium
TAGGTCGCGGCGTTGTCTAGCGATTTTAGTCGTTTGGAGGGGGAGCCCGGACGACCTTAGGGTCGTCCGGACCTTGCCCACCTGCCGCGACGAATCGCTTAAGACAAGAGTCGCAGGACGGCTTGTGGCGCTGCGTTGGCCTGTGCCAACATGGCCGTGCCGGCTTGGACGAGGATGTTGTAGCGGGCGTAGTTGGTGCTTTCCTCCGCCACGTCCACGTCCTTGATGCGGCTGTTCGCCGCCGTGATGTTGTCCTTCAAAACGCCGAGTTGATCGGCCGTTGAAGTCAAACGGGTAACATGCGCGCCAATAGCTGCGCGATCTTCTGACACGGCCGAAATGGCGGTCTTGACGAGATCCAGCGCGGTATCGGCCAGCGTCGCTGTCGATACGGAGGCGGCGAGCGCGTCGGTGTAGGAGGTTGAACCGAGCAGGTCCACTCCGTTCATGTTGAACTTGTTGCCGTCGCTATCGATCGTGACATCCAGCGTGCCGCCGTCAAATAGGCTGACGCCGTTGTAATCCTTGGTGGCCAGGTCTTGGATGTAGTTGGAGAGCGTCGAAAACTCCGCGTTGTAGAGAGCGCGGTCCGCGTCCTGTTTGGTGATATCCTGGGAGAGGATCGCCAGTTCACTCATGCGGTCCAGGGCTTTGGCAACCTTCTTGAGGAAGCCGTCCTGGGTTTGGCTGAACGAGATGGCGTTGGCGATGTTGCTGCGGGTGGCATTGATCCGGCTGATTTGGGCGTCAAACCGGGTCGAAACGGCCTGTCCGGCCACGTCATCTTCCGGCGAAACGATCTTCGATCCGGACGACAGACGCGCCAGACTCTTGCTGAGCAGTTGTGAGGATTCCGTGAGCAGGCGGGCGCTGCTCTGGGCCGACATATTTGTATTGATTACCATAACTCTATCCGTGAGTCGCCCCTCGCGGGGCTTTGATTTTGCGCGGCGTCCTTGCCGCGGATGCACCAGTTAACGGGCGGCGCACCATTTTCCCTGCCGGACTTTCTTGGTCGCCGGCTACCTGTCTCGCTATCTGCGTGACGCCCCATCTATCGGCCCATCCCGCCTGAACTTGAGAAACAATTTGCACTCTCTGCCAAAGTAGTTGTCGCGTGCGCAAACTTGCGGTTGCGCAACGGCAACACCCCGCTACGATGCCTGACGAAGAACCAGTATGAGCAGCACCACACTCGCTTCGGAGGCAACTATCCTCCCCACTTACCGAGTCGGCTTTTCCCGGCAAGGACCATCGCTAAACGCCGACTGGGAGAACGCAGCGTGGTCCGCTGCCGAAACCCTCGAAGTGCGTCATTTCCGTCCGGAGAGCAGCGCGCACCGGCCGCGGACGTTCGCGCGCTTGCTACACAGTCCGGAAGGCATCAGCGGCATCTTTTGCGTCGAGGATCGCTTCGTCCGCTGCCTCCGCACGGAGTATCTGAGCGAAGTGTGGAAAGACAGTTGCGTGGAGTTCTTCGCACAGCCAAAGCCGGACCGCGGCTACTTCAACTTCGAATTCAACTGCGGTGGAGCGCATCTGTGCTCCTACATCGTGAATCCGGAGCGCACGCCTGACGGCTTCAAGGAATTCACGCGCATCCCGGCGGAGCTTGGCCGCACGGTGCTGGTGCGCAGTTCGCTGCCCCGCATCGTCGAACCGGAAATCGCCGAGCCACTGACGTGGACATTGCGGTTCTTCATCCCTTTCGCGTTTTTCGAGCATTACGTCGGACCGCTGGGCAGCGCAGGCGGGCAGACTTGGCGGGGCAACTTCTTCAAGTGCGCGGAGGAGAACTCGCATCCGCACTGGGCGGCGTGGACACCGGTGGATGAATTCAACTTCCACCTGCCGCGGTGCTTTGGGGAGATAAAGTTCGAGCCGGCTGCCACCTGACAGCCGGCTCGGCGTGATTCTTTGCTTTCGATTACAGCGCTCAGCGCGTCTGCGGTCGTGCCGTTACTTGGTGGCTTCCGCCAGCTTGCCGGAGATCGGCAGGACGGCAGACTTCAAGCCGAGCTTGAAGCAGATGGCGTAGAGCACCGCACCGACCACGAACGCCGCCACCGGCGCCATGATCTCTTGCGGCGCGCCGATCTTGGGATTGGTAGAAATGCCGACGACGAAACCTGCTGCCCAAGCGATCCAGCCCGCCGGATTGAAGCCGGCGCGTGGGCCGCTCCACTTCTTCCCGTTGAGCAGGTAGTCCACCAGCATTGCGCCACAGATCGGTCCGAACGAGGCGCCAATGATCGTGAACACGCCAATCGCATCGCCCGCCAATCCGGTGACCGCGAGCACGATGCTGACGGCCGTCCCGATGCCGACCGAGATGAACGGATTCACCTGCGGCAACGTGGTCTTGAAACTGTTCGCCGCGATGAACGACGAGAAGCACGCCGGCGGGAACGCCGCAATCGCCAGGAGGAACATGAGGATGCCGGCCAGCTTGTCGCCCAGAATGATCTTCATCAGACCCGTCGCGTCGTAGAGCGCGCCGTTGGTCGCACCGACCGCCGCAGCTTCCCGCTGTTCATCCGTGACGGCAGCGCCACCCTTCTGTTCCAGATCCTTGACGGCTTTTTCGGCACTGGCTTTCGCCGAGGCGACGGCCTTCTCTTTGAGGTCCTTCGAACCATAAACACCCGCGACGATGCAGGTGGAGAGACCGGCCGTGAGGATGATGGCCAAGGCGATGCCGAACAGGCCGCCGTTGCCCACGTCCTTGGCATCCTTGCTGTTCGTGCCGAAATCCACGCCCGCGGCCCCGGCGGTGGCGAAGAAGCCGACAACATACGTGATCACGAACGCCAACACTCCGACGACGCTCATGGCAGGGGACGGAGCGGCAGTCATCCAACCCGTCTGCGCGACTTCGTTGTGAACTTCAACCATCGCTTTCGGATCGAAGCTCCCCAGTCCGCCGGCGGTCTTGGCGAACAGGATCAGCAGCGTAACAAGCGGAATCAGGGGCAGGTAAGTGGCTACCTTCGCCACATATTGAATGCCTTTCAGCCCGACAAACGCGGCCAGGATCGCCCACACCACCATCAGGATTTTAGCCGGGACGGGAATGATCATGGCCAAGAGTTGAGCGGAGAAGAACGCGTTGACGCCCAGCCAGCCGAACTGCAACACGCCCATCAGGAAGCCGGGCATGATGAAGCCGCCCGCGGCACCAAACGTCGAGGTGCCGACGATGTAAAGCGGCAGACCGGTCTTCATGCCCAACAAACCGGGCACGAGGTAGAAGAGGAAGTGGCAGATGAGCGCGGCGACCACGAGGCCGAGCAGGGCCACCCCAAGGCCTTGGGCCAGACCGCCGCCGGCCGTGGCCGCATTTACGGCGCCGGACCAGAAGACGAACCAGAGGAAGATGCCCGCGTAGGTTGGGGCGGTGTTCTTGTACCACGGTGCTCGCTTGTCTTTCGGATTGGGAGCGGCGCCGGCGATGTAGGACGGGATTTGTGCAGGTGTGCTGGAGTTGTTCATGGTTTTGGTGCGTTTAGTGTCAGGGTATTGGTTCTGAAAGCGAACGGGGCGGCTCTGGCGAGCCGCCCCGGCGCTGCGGCCGGAGACGGCCCGCAAGAGAATTCAACCGCGTGGACTACTTCTGCCGGGGCGACCACTCGAAGGTCACTTTGATGTCGTCGCCGGTGGTGATTTGGCCTACGCCCGGGATGTTCGGGCACGGCGGTTTGACGGTGTAATCGCTCATCTTTAGCGGCGTGGTGCCGGTAATCTTGAGCTGGGGCGCTTTCTTGCCATCCTTCTCGACTTCGGATTTCTCGATGGTGACCGGCATGGTGAGTTCCTTGGAGACTCCGTGGATGGTCATGGTGCCGACGGCGTCAAACTCGCACTTGCCATCTTTCGGAGCGCTGCCCTTGGCCTTCAACTCGATCAGCTTGTATTCCATCTTCTTGAACTTGGCCTCTTCCATCTGCTCCTGATAGACCTCGTCCATCTTCTTATTGTAGCTCTTGAGGCTGCGCACCGGGATGAAGATATCCACCTTGGGCTTGGCGGCCGCGCCACCCTTCAGCGCGGACTCCGGAAAGCCGGCGTCGGCTTCGATGAAACCGCCGATGACGGGGCTCTCCATGTTCCAATCGTGGATGCTCGACGTGCCTTCAATCTTGACCTTGGCGCCGCCGGGTTGGGAGTCGTAGCGCGTAGCAGCGCCCTGGGCCGCCGCGGCGGGCGCAGCCTTCTCGGGTTGCGCGGAGACTTCCTTGCCGGGATCGCACCCAAGCGCGAGAGCGACCAGCAAAATGCTGGACGGGATTCCAGCGATTCGCGAGTTGTGCAGGTTCAGGTTCAGGTTTTTCATGTTCGTGTTTCGGTTGTTGGATTTTGCGAGCTTTGTCGGCTCGGAGTCAATCTCTGCCGTTGCCCTTTCGACGATTTCAAGCTCAGGCCAATTCGTACAGGTCCTTGGCGATGGTGACCCGCTGGCCCTTGACGACGGCTTCGTTCGCCTTGATGGCGAACACCGTGGCGCGGTACCCGTCCAAGTAATCCGGCGCGGGCAGCAGCTTCAGGTTTTCCTCCAAGTGCTTGGCCAGCGCGGCAGTATCGTCGCCATAGGTCGAAGTGAAGTCTTCCACCGCGGCACCGTATTCGGCTGCGTTGCGGACGAAGTTCTGCAGGGCGAAATAGAGCGGCGGATCCACCGGAGCCGGCTGCGCCGCCTGGCTGCCCGTCGGGATCTTCGAGGCGTCCATGCGTAGGGAAATACCCGTTTCTTTGAGGATCGTTTCTTTCTGGGCATAGACCTCCCAGCCGAGCAACGGTGCGTCGGTTTCCTTGAACATCCAGGCGGACGCATCACGGATCATCACTGCCGCGTCGCTGCCATAGAAGGCATTCGTTTCGCCTTCGAACGAGCTGGCCAACGTGGCGTCAAACGCCAGTCGCACCCCATCGGCATATTCAAAGACCACCTGGGTGGTGTCCGCCACCTCGCGGCCGTCCTTCCAGAACGCCACGGAGCCGAAGCCGGTCACCGCGGAGGGGAAGCCGTTGAAGTAGCGGCAGGCGCGGTCCACCTGATGCAAACCGATCTCGCCCACCAAGCCGAGTGAAGTCTCCTTCTCCAACCGCCAGTTGAGCGCTTTTTCGCGGTCCGGATTCGGCGAGGTAGCCCGCCAGCTATTCTTCTTGTTCCATTGGACGCGGCCCATGGCCCAGGTGCCGAGCGCCCCGGAACGGATGAACTTGAGCAGGAACGCCTCCTGAGGCGTGCAACGCAATTGCAGACCGGGCTGGAAGATGACCTTGCTGGCCTTCTTGGCTGCCGCGGCGATTTCTTTGGCATCCTCCACCGTGGTTGCCAGCGGCGCCTCACAATAGACGTGCTTGCCGGCGGCCAAGGCGGCGAGCGTGATCTCCTTGTGCAGATGTGTGGGCGTGGCCACGATTACGGCCTTGATCTCGGCGTCGGCCAGAATGGTCTTGTAGTCCTCCGTCGGCTTGGCGTTGGGCGCCTTGGAGGCCGCGCGCTTGGCCGAAGCTCCATAGCTATCGCAAATGGCCACCACTTCGGCCTGAGGTAGCCGGGCCAGCTGATCCAAGATCTCCCGTCCCCAAGCACCAAGGCCGATGACGGCCACCTTCAGCTTGGTGGTGGAGGCGGCGGCGGCCGCCTCCGTCGCATTGGTTTGGGCCATGAGGCGCACGCCGCCCATCAGCGTGGCCAGTGCGGCAAAGGACCCGCCCCGCAGGAAATCGCGGCGGTTGAATTCGGAAAGGTTCTGGTTCTCGTTCATAAATCGTACAATGGTGGCTCAATGACCTGTTGCTGGTGGTAATGTGTTCCGGCCCCGCCGCACAAATCAAGCAGTCTCGCATGACGCAAGCGCGGTCGTGAGAAGAGATGACACGCGGTTTCGCGGTCTTCTGGCGGGTTCCTGACGCTCATCCCTGTTGGCCCGGTTGCGCGACTGATTCCGCTATTCCACCCGCTTGACCTGCGGCTTGGCATCGCCCTTCTCCAGCCCCAGCGCCCACTTGATGCCGCCGAGGATGTGCTGCTGATACGCCTTCGCGATTTCCGGCGAATTCTTCCGCTCACCTTTGCCATCCTTCCAGTTCGCGTCCCAAATGTCTTCCCGATGACCGAGCGCCGTGTAAAATACACGCCCCTGGCCGTAGTCCTTGATCCATGCGATGGGATAGTCGCCCGGGGTTTTGTCATTCGGATGCTTGTCGAGGGTGAGAACGCCGTGGACTTTGGTTCGGTCAAAGTTCTTGAACTGATAAATCTCGTCGAAGACGGTCCAGTTCTTCCCCAAGTGGCGGCACATGGGGCACTCCTGATCTTGATTAATGATATCCACCTCCACTTGCGGGCCGTGCGTCTTGAATTCGCCCCCAATCATCTCAATGAAGGGTGGGTAACCGTGGAAGGTATCTGAGGCGGCGTGCATGCCGACGAAGCCCTTGCCGGACTTGATCCAGGCGAGGAACGCCTCCTTATCAGGAATCGGCAAGTCGCCGGTGGTGTTGTTGAAGATGATGCCGTCATACTGCTTTAGACCTTCAGGGCTCATCTTGTCGGCCAGCGCCTTCCGGTTGGCTTCCTGAACCTTAGCCTGGTCCGGTTTGCCGTCGGCCCCCCGGCATTCGGGCGCGTTCGGGTTCATGTTGACGACGTCCACCGTGAATGCGGCGGAATCCTTGGCCAGTTGTTCGATCACCGCATTGCCCACTTCAATGGAAGAGTGCCGGAAACCCGCCGTGGTGCTGATGACCAACACCCGCTTCGGCGCAGCCTCGGCGTTCAAAGTGAGTGCCAAGGCAACCGCAGCGACCGAGGGAAAGGAGAAGTGAGAGAGTGCTCCAAGGAAGCTCGCAATGCTGTTTTTCATATCTTCATTCAGCCAAACCATGTTATCCGGGACAATCAGACTCAGGCTCGCAAGATGGAATTCATTTTTCGCCACGGGGTCAAGCGCGAGGTGCGATCATGGCGCGAACAGTGGGGGGGTGGCGACGCGGCCGTGCGCACGTAATTGTGCCGAATCGCCGCGAACTAGCCTTGCCATGCGTAGCGCCCGGGCCCACACTTGGGCCAACCTGACGCATGCAACGCGGGAAGACAAAGTCGCGGCTATGACTCGCTCCATGGTGTTTACGACGCAGGGTCGCCTGCACAGCAAGGACATCGAGATGTTCCTGATGCCAACGCTGTTGAGCGACACGAACCTCTTCCTCTGGGTGGACTTGGAGGACGCGACGCCCGAGGAAACCAAATATGTCTTGGAGGACTTGTTCCATTTCCACCCCCTGTCCATCGAGGATTGCGTGATGGTGAGTGAAGCGCCGAAGGTCGAGGAATACCAACCGCGCGAGGATGACCGGTTCGCCCCTTACCTTTTCATGGTGATTCACGCGGTGGATTACAGCCGCAAGGATGGCGTGTTCGCCACCAAAGAGCTGAATTTCTTCCTTGGGAAGAACTTCCTGGTCACCTACCACGAAGGCCAGATTCGCAGCGTGCAGATGACGGAGGATCGGGCAGTGAAGGACGCCGGGGGCATCGCGCGCGCGCCGGACCGCGTCGCCTACAACTTGCTGGACGCCATCGTGGACAATTACAAGCCGGCGCTGGAGGAGTTGTCGCTGGAGATTGCCGAATTGGAGCAACTGGCGCTGGCAAAGCCAACGAAGGAAACACTCAACAAGATTCTCCAGATCAAGAAGGAGGTGCTGCACCTGCGTCAGATCATCGGCCCGCAGCGGGAGGTGCTGGCGCGATTCGCCCGTGGCGAGTTCAAACTCATCCGCTCGCACCTCGTACCTTATTACCGCGACGTGTATGATGCGCTGTTCCGGATTTCCGAGGCGGCGCAGACCTACGCCGATTCGCTCACCGGCACGTTGCAGGTCTATCTCAACATGTCGTCGAACCAAACCTCCGAAGTGGTCAAGCTCCTCACCTTGATCACGGTGATCACGACGCCGTTGATGATGATTGGCACCTGGTATGGCATGAACTTCCACAACATGCCCGAACTGGAGCACGGCTATTGGGTGGCACTGGCCGCCATGGCCATCTCCACCGCGGTGACGTGGTGGTATTTCAAGAAGAAGAAGTGGTTCTGAGCCACCTTACCCCTCGGTCACTTGGCTACCGCCAAATCCAGCTTCCTCGACAAGGTCCTCGGCCGTATCGGTCGGCTTGACGCCGAGGGCCTACAAACCGTCGTCCAGCGTCTGGCGCGCGAGCGGAGTTTTCTCGAAACCTTGTTTAACACGATCGAGGACGGCGTGCTCGTGGCCGATGAGGCCGGGCGCATCCTGTATTTCAACCAAGCCGTCACCAAGCTCATTGGTCTCCAACCCAGCGTTGAGGGTCAGCACATCCGCGATTGCCTGCCCGAAGTCGAATGGGAACGGATCGCGCGGTTCGACAGCGCTGGCGGCGACCACGTGGTTCGGCATGAGTTTGAAGTCCACTACCCGCGGCCGCGCTTCTTGCGGCTCTATGCGGCGCCGCTGGATGGCGAAGCCGCGGGCAGCAGCGGGGTGGCACTGATCTTCCACGACGCCACGGAGGCGCGGCAGAAGACCTTCGAGGCTATCGAGAGCGAGCGCGTGCAAGCCCTGACCTTGCTGGCTGCCAGCGTCGCCCACGAGATCGGCAACCCGCTCAACGCGCTACACATTCACCTTCAACTTATGGAGCGAGAGCTCAAGAAGCTGAAGGCGGTCCCCGCTTCACCGCCCGTCCCGACGCCACGCGGGCGAGTCCGGCCTCAAGCCGCTTCCGGGGGTGAGGACGTGCAGGGGATCGCACGAAAGCTGGATCAGTTTCTAGGTGTGGCGAAAGGCGAGATCAACCGTCTGGACTACATCATCACCCAGTTTCTGCAGGCGTTACGGCCCGTGCCGCCGCAGTTGCGCCTCACGTCCCTGAACGAGGTGGTCTTAAAGACGATTGAGCTGCTCCAGCCGGAACTCGACAATCGCCAGATCGCTCTCAAAACCAAGCTGGCGCGGCAATTGCCGCTCGCTCCCCTCGATCCCACACAGATTCAGCAGGTGCTGGTGAATCTGATCAAGAACGCCATGCAGGCGATGACCAAGGGCGGCACGCTCACGCTCCAAACCGGCGAGGGCGCGGATGGTACCTGGGCGAGCATTGCCGACACCGGCGGCGGCATTCCGCAGGAGCAGATCAATCGCATTTTCGAGCCCTTCTACACCACCAAGAAAAAAGGTTCGGGCCTCGGCCTCATGATCGTGCAACGCATCGTGCGGGCACACAACGGGCGCATCGAGGTGGAAAGCCACCTGGGGCAGGGGACGACCTTCCGCATCTGGCTGCCGTTGCACGAACCGCGGCCGCGGCTGCTGGAAGCACCGCTCCATGATTGACCAGTAACTCTTCGCATGACCAAACCCACTCTTCTGATTGTGGACGACGAGAAGCCGACGCGCGACGGACTGCGCGCCGCGCTGGAGGATCGCTTCGACGTGTATGTGGCTGAAGATGCCCGCGCCGCCAGCGAGTTGCTCGAACGCGAGCATTTTGATGTGGTGCTCACGGACTTCCGCCTGCCGAACAACGAGGATGGCATGAAGCTGATCGCCCGCGCCAAATCGCTGAACAAGCCCCCGGTCTGCATGTTGATGACCGCCTACGGCTCCGAGGAGCTTGCCGTCGAAGCCATGAAACGTGGCGCGGACGATTACATCGCCAAGGGGCGGTTGCAGATTGATGAACTGGAAATGCGCATCGCCCGCGCGCTCCGCCAGCGCGTCCTCGAAGTCGAGAACGTGGCGTTGCACCAGCAGCTTGACACCAAGTATGGCCTCGAGCATTTGGTGGGCGAGTCGCCCGCCATGCAGGAAGTGTTCGATGTGGTGCGCCAGGTCGCGCCCACGCGAGCCACGGTGATGCTGCTGGGCGAGAGCGGCTCCGGCAAGGAGGTCGTGGCGAAGGCGATTCACCAACTCAGCCCGCGGGCGAAGCAGCCGATGGTTACGGTGCATTGCGCCGCGCTCGCGCCCACGCTCCTGGAAAGCGAGCTCTTCGGCCACGAGAAGGGAGCCTTCACTGGCGCGCACGAACGGCGCATCGGGCGCTTCGAACAGGCCCAGGGAGGCACGCTATTCTTGGACGAGATCGGCGAGATCGACGCGGCGCTCCAGATCAAGCTGCTGCGTTTTCTGGGCGAGCGCACCTTTGAACGCGTCGGCTCGAACAAGACTCAGACAGCGGATGTACGCCTGATTGCGGCGACGAACAAAGACCTGGAGGCGCTGGTCAAGGCGGGCACGTTCCGTGAGGATTTGTTCTTCCGACTGCGCGTGGTGGAGATCCACCTGCCGCCGCTGCGGGAGCGGGCGGTGGACATCCCGCTGCTGGCGCACCGGTTTCTGAGTGAGTTTGCCGCCGAGAACGAAAAACCCGTGACGGATTTCACCGTGGACGCAATGGAAGCCTTGATTCATCACGCCTGGCCGGGCAATGTGCGGGAATTGCGCACGGCGATTGAACATGCGGTGGTCTTGTGTCGCGGGGAACGGGTCTCCGCGCGGGACTTGCCGCCTTCAGTGCGCGGCGGCACGCCCGTCGGCGTGGATCCACAGAAAATCCTCGCCCGCCCGGACCTGACCGTGAAGGATGCCGAGAAACAACTGCTGATCCGTGCGTTGAAGGAAACCGGCGGCAACCGCACGCTGGCGGCGAAGAAGATCGGCATGAGCCGGCGCACACTGCACCGCAAGCTGCACGAATACCATTTGGAAGGACACTGAACTATGCCATTTGCACAGGACATCATTCACAAGTTTGAAGCCGGCGGCGGCATGCGCCCACTGCGGATCGGGCTCGCCCTGCTCGCCGTGATCGTCTTCATCGGCGGTTACAACCTGCGCGCCTTCAGAAACTTTTCGAATCAGGAGGCGATGGATCAGGCGCAACTGGCCCGCAACCTCGCCGAAGGCAAGGGCTACACGACGCACTTCATCCGCCCCTTTAGCATGTATCTGGTGAAACGCGTCAACGAGAAGAAGGGCAGTGGCGGCGGCGGTGGCAACATCCCGGACCACGCGCAAGTCCGGACCATGCATCCCGACATCGCCAACCCGCCGGTCTATCCCACGCTCGTTGCCGGGCTCTTGAAAGTGCTGCCGTTCAGCTTCAACGCCGCGACGACAAAATCCCCGTGGACGTCCGGTGGCAAGTTCTGGCGCTACCCTCCGGATTTCACCATCAGCTTCTTCAACCAGCTCATCTTCTTCGGAATGATCGCGGCGCTGTTCTTTCTGGCCAAGCGGCTGTTTGATCCCACGGTCGCCTGGCTTTCGGCCATCATCCTGTTCACCACTGACCTGTTCTGGCGGTTCGCGGTCTCTGGCCTGTCCACCTCGCTCCTGATGCTGATCTTCGCGGGGCTGTTGTGGTGGGTCGTGGTCTTTGACCAGGAGGTGCGCGAGCCCAAGCGAGGGCAGGCGGCTTGGTTCGGCATGGCGGCACTGGCGGGAGTGATCGTCGGCTTCGGGTGTCTCACCCGCTATGGTTTTGGCTGGTTCATCGTGCCCGTCATGATCTACCTCGCCATCTTTGGCGGACCCCGCCGTGGCATTCTCTGGCTGGTCGCCTTCCTGGCGTTCGTCCTGACCATTTCTCCCTGGATGGCGCGCAACATCTGGGTCAGCGGCACGCCGTTCGGCACTGCCACCTTCACCGCGTTGGAGGGCACGATTCTGTTCCCGGAAGCCCGGTTGCTGCGCTCGTTGACCCCGGTGTTTGACCGTGTCGGCCCGATGATCTTCTGGTACAAGCTGTGCCAGAACGCCCGGGAAATCCTCTTGAACGACATCCCGCAGTTTTGCGGCAACTGGTCGTCGGCCTTCTTCCTGGCCGGCCTGTTGGTGCCGTTCCGCAACCCCGCGCTCCAGCGGCTGCGGTATTTCGTCTTCTTCTGTCTGCCGATCATCGTGATCGCCCAGGCCATGGGCCGCACTCAACTGACCTCCGACTCGCCTGTGATCAACTCGGAGAACCTGCTGGTTATCCTCTCGCCCATCATCATCCTTTACGGCGTGGCCTTCTTCCTGGGCCTGGTGGAACAGCTGGAACTGCCGCTGTCCTATCTGCGCTATGTGTTCATGGGCGTTTTCGCGTTCATCCTCGCCATCCCGATCCTGCTGGTCTTCCTGCCGCCGAAAACGGTCGCCGTGGCTTACCCGCCATATTACCCGCCAGTCATCCAGCAGGTTTCCAACTACCTGAAGGAGGACGAGATGATGATGAGCGACGTGCCGTGGGCGGTGGCTTGGTATGGGCATCGGCAGGCGATTTGGCTGACCCTCAACGCCCAGTCTGAGTTCTTTGCGGTCAACGACAGCCAGAAGCCAATCAATGCCCTCTATCTCACGCCCATGACCATGGACGCGCGGTTCCTCTCGCAATGGGTCCGGGCGGGTGAGAAGAGCTGGGGCAATTTCATTCTCGACGGCATGATTCGCCGCGAGATACCGCCTTGGTTCCCGTTGCGGGCCGCTCCGACGGGGTTTCTCCCGGAACAGTTGTTCCTGGCCGACTGGGAACGCTGGCGTCTGAGCGCCCCGCCCTCGCTGCAGGACACCCCAAAGATCACGCAGCCTTGACCTGAGTGGTCGAGAGCTTTCCGTTGCCTGCTTTGTGGTTCGTCCGCCACCGCTAAAGCGCGGCTTCGGACGCGCTATCAGGATCAGTTCTGCCTTCGTCCGCGGAGCAGCTCGCGGGCGAGATCCTTCGCGCCATACACATTGTTCAGTGCTTCGAGGATCGCTGCGGAATGGACCGAGAGCGCGCGGCCCTGCTTCTCGCTGAAGGCATAGTCCCACGGGAGGCTCTGCAAGTTGCCGTCGAAGATAATGCCAACAAACTCGCCGGCCCGGTTGACCACCGGGCTGCCGGAGTTCCCGCCAATGATGTCCGCCGTACTCACGAAGTTCAGCGGCGTCTTCAGGTTCAGTCGCGACTTTCGTTTCGCCCAGGACGCCGGCAGGTCAAATGGCGGTTGGTTGTGCATTTCCTTCGAGCGCGCGTAAAGGTCGGCCAGCGTCGTAAACGCGGGCACGGCGCGGCCATCCTCCTGATAGCCTTTGATCACGCCGTAAGCCAGGCGCAGCGTGAACGTGGCGTCCGGGTATCCGGCCGTGCCGAGCAGCGCGTTCCGGGCCCTCGCGATGGCGGCGTGGGCTTGCTGTTTCGTTTCATCCTGCGCTTCGGCCACCTTGCGCAAGGCTCGGGCTTCCTCGTCAACCAATTGCGCCAGCGCGAACATCGGATCCTTCGTCCCCGCCACCGCGGATGCCCCGCCTGCGTATAACTGCTTGCGGAACGCCACGTCCCGGGCTTTTGTGCCGAGGATCAACTCAGCCGCTCGATCCCGCGGCGACTTGCCCGTCAGTATCTTCTGCACGAGCGGATCGTTCGCGCCGAGTTTCCCAGCCAGGAATGTCAACGAATCGGTGAGCGTGAGCATCTCGAGATCGGTGTAAATCGGTTTCTCGGAGAACAACCCCAGTTCCAGCGAAGGCTTGCGGGCTTCGGTGAATTCCCTCAGGCGTTCGCCATCCGGCTTGGACCGCTCCGCCCCGGCGCGCAACAGCGTCCGCGCGATGCCAAAGCTCTCGCAGTTGAACGCCTGGCCGCCTTCCAGCAGACCGTACCGGACCGACTGCGCGGCCTGCACTTTGGTTGCTTCGGCAATCCGGTCGTACGCCGCGAGGGCGTCAGCGAACTCCGCGTTACCCGCAAGCTTGGCCTTCAGTTCTGTCTCCGCCTTCACCTTCGCATCAAAGAGCTCCGGGTCCAACAGGCCGCCGAGAAAGCCATCATAGGCCTTGCGGGAGTTCTGCACGCCGAAGAAATCGTCGCGAGCGCGGCGGGCGTTCTCTTCGCTCCGCGCGCTCCAATTGCCGAGCAACACCTCCAGGCGCTTGAGCGCGGCGAGTCGGGCCGGCAAAGCCCGATCACGCGTGTCCTCCAATTCTGCCACCGTCAACAGCCGCGCCGTCCGCCCCGGATGACCTGATACGAAGGTCAACTCCCCATCTGCCGCGCCGCCTGGCGAGAAACGAAGGAAGTGCTCCACCTTGGCGGGCTGCCCGTTCTCGTATGCGCGGAAGAGGCAGATATCCAGGTCGTGGCGGGGGAACTCAAAGTTGTCCGGGTCGCCGCCGAAAAACGCAATCTGTTGCTCCGGTGCGAAGACGAGCCGCACATCCGTGTAACGCTTGAAGCGGTAAAGATGATAAGCCCCGCCTTGCCAGAGCGTGACGACGTCCGACCGCAGACTGGTACGGTCGAGCGATTCCTTCTCAATCTCGGCCATCACCTTGCGGCGCGCGGCAAAGGCAGCGTCCGGCGCGGCCTCTTTGGGTACCGCAGCATTCACGCGGGCGGTGACGTCTTCTATGGATTGTAGAACGTTGAGTTCGAGATCAAGGCACTTTACTTCCTGAGCTGGCATTCGTGCGTAGAAGCCGTCGCGAAGATAGTTCTTCTCCTTGGTGCTGAGCTTCTGCAGGGCGTCGGCGCCAACGTGATGGTTCGAGATCAGCAGCCCGTCCTCGCTCACGAAGCTGCCCGAGCCGCCGGAGTTGAAGCGCACCGAGGCCTTTTGCAGGTGTTCGAGCCAGGCGTCAGTGGCCTCGAACTGATAGCGCTCGCGGAGCATCTGTCGCGGCGGCTGGTTGAACAGCCACATGCCTTCGTCCCCTTGAACAGGGAGGAGGCAGGTGAGGGAGAGCAGCCCATAAAGCAGTGGTTTCATATGCGGCGCAGATTACTCCAGCCGCCTTTGAAGGCGAATACGTTTTTGTCCTTTGTCGTCGGCCTTGCTCGGGTTGGTTGGCACAGGGCACACTGCGCATTGCAGTGCTCCTCGGCAGTCCTCGCCAGCCGTGGCAGGATTCCCGCCTTGCCCCGGCGAAAGCTTTGCTGCTAAACCATGCCAGGCGAACGGCGCGCGTGTCGCTCCGCCCGTCAACCAGTTGCATGTCAGACGCCAAACCAGCCGAGTCCACCGCCCCGCAACGCAGCCCGTGGTTTTGGGTGCCGTCGCTCTATTTCTCCCAGGGCATCCCTTACGTCATTGTCATGACGATGTCCGTGGTGATGTACAAACGCCTCGGCATCTCGAACACCGACATTGCGCTGTACACGAGCTGGCTCTACCTGCCGTGGGTGATCAAACCGCTGTGGAGTCCGCTCGTGGACATCACACAGACGAAGCGGTTCTGGGTCGTGACGATGCAATTCCTGGTTTCATTCGGGCTCGCGCTGGTGGCCTTCTCGGTGCAAGGCAGCGCCTTCTTCCAGTGGTCGCTGTTCCTCTTCTGGATCATGGCGTTTGCGTCGGCCACGCACGACATCGCGGCGGACGGCTTCTACATGCTCAGCCTGACGAAGCACGAGCAAGCGTGGTGGGTTGGCCTGCGCAGCACGTTTTACCGGACGGCGATGATCGTGGGCAGCGGCCTGCTCGTCGTTCTGGCGGGCGTGCTTGAAAGCAAGAACGGCCTGCCGCCGGTTGCTGCCACGGCGGAGGCGAAAGCCCGCGCACCAATCGTCGCCAAACTGAATCCTGCGCCGATCGCGGCCAGCGCCGAGGCCGGTTTGCGAGTTCTCGTGCAACCGGCCACAGCGGAAATCGCGCTTGGCACGGCTGCCAATGCCGCAGAGGCAAAACAACTCATCGCCGACGCCAAGGCTTGGAATCGCCAACATGGTTTCATCGCCGAGGAGAAGCCGGTGGAGAAG
Organism: uncultured Verrucomicrobiota bacterium; assembly: GCA_964634255.1. Lineage (GTDB taxonomy): Bacteria > Verrucomicrobiota > Verrucomicrobiia > Limisphaerales > MWDV01 > MWDV01. Next base: position 15,773 of record CAZWJC010000014.1, read on the forward strand.
AGGCCGGCGGAGAAAGGCTGGTGGTCAAAGTCCATTTCCGATCCGCTCGGTGGTTTTCTGAGCGCGAAGTTTCCGAAACAGAGCGCCACGAACGCCGCGCCTGCCAGCGCCGCCGGCAACGTGGCCGTGTTCCAGCTTTCACTCTCCCAAGCGCCGGAGGCCGGCAGGGAAATCGCCGTCACGTTCAGTCGCAAACTGCGGGGCATCGAATACATCGGCATGGGCAAAGGCGACAAGGGCTTCAGGCTTGTCGAGGGCGAGCGTTTCGTCTTTACCGCGACGAACTGGAATCAGCCGGCGATGGCGGTGGTCCAGCTCGATCCGAAGCTAAAGACCGACACGGCGGTGACCTTCCTGACCAGCGCGGGCAACATCCCGTTGGCGTGGTCCATTACGCTGTTCGTCGTCGCTGGACTGTTCCTCGCGTTCAGTTGCTGGCACAGCGTGATGCTGCCGCGTCCAGCGAACGATGGCCCGGTCGTGACGGGCAAGAGTCTGCTCGGTGACTTCTTCGCCACGCTCGGTTCGTTCTTCCAGAAGCCCGGCGTGCTGATGGCGATGGCGTTCATCCTTCTCTACCGCTTCGACGAAGCGCAATTGGTGAAGGTGATCTCGCCGTTCCTGCTGGACAGCCGCGAAGGTGGCGGGCTGGGCCTGACGACGAGCCAAGTGGGGCTGGTTTATGGCACGTTCGGCATCCTGGCGCTGACGTGCGGCGGATTGCTGGGCGGGTTCATCGCGGCGAAGCACGGACTCAAGAAGGTGATGCCGATCATGGTGGCGAGCATGTATCTGCCGAAGCTGGCGTTCATTTTCCTGTCTTGGGCGCAACCCGAGAACTTCCTCGCCACCTGCGGCGCGGTGGCGCTGGAGCAATTCGGCTACGGCTTCGGGTTCACGGCGTTCATGCTCTACCTGCTGTTCTTCGCCGATGGCCCGCACAAGACGGCGCACTACGCCATCTGCACTGGTTTCATGGCGCTGGGGATGATGCTACCCGGCATGTGGAGCGGCTGGGTGGCGGACTTGGTCGGCTACAAACACTTCTTCATTTGGGTGATCTGCTCGGCGCTGCCGGGCTTCTGCATTGCGATGCTCTTGTGGCGCAAGGTGGACCCGAACTTTGGGAAGAAGGCGGGGAAGTGAGGCTAACGGCCGCGCATGTGCGGTCCGGGGTCGTAGCCACCCTCCATGTGGCTGCCAAGCGCCTCCAGGGCCGCCTTCCACTCCTGATCCGCCACCTCTGCTTCTTCGGCTGCCGTGGCATGCCACTCGTCCAGGTATTGTGCCCGCGCCTGAGCGGCGTTTGCCGCACGTGAGGCAACTTCATCGCGGAAACTCCGGTCAGATTCCATCGCGCGGCGCCAGGCCGCTTCGCTCGCGACCTGACCGGCCAACACGCGATTCCCGGCCTTGCGTTTCGCCGTGTTCTTCATCGCGATGTAGGTGCTGAACACGGACTTGAAGCCACCCAACTGATCGGCCTGACCCTTCTGCGCGGCTTCGCGATACCACGCCCAAAACTCTTCCGCCACCGACCGGTAGCGCTCGCGCGTCTCTAACCCTTCGAGGCGCTGACGGAACTCGCCGAAAGGCACGAGGGCCTTGCGTTGGTGATTGAACTTCAGCGCCAGCAGCACGAGCCGGTCGGCTTCTGTGAGCGGGCCGGGGCCATCCCTGGTCGTGCCAATGCCGGGCAAGCTCAGCGAGAGCGTGTTCTCGGCGATGACCGCGTTGGCCATCGCCACGTCCTGGTCGGACAAACCGCCCACGTGAACGCTCGTCGCTCCATCCACGCGGGCCGGAGTTGCGTTGGTCGCGGGCCGCAGTGCGGGCGCGTTCGTCGGAGCAGCAAGCTGCGGCCGGTTCGTCAACGCCCGGGCCAGCCAATCGGGCGTGGGCAGGATTTGGGCGTGGAGTGGCGTCGTGCAAATGAACCCAAGCAGAAGCAAACGCATAGCAGCCTCGGGCAGAAACGTTGAGTTGTACTGCCAGATGGTTTTGATGGACATCACGGAGGAGGAGGATTTCATTGAGAACCCCGGCTCACCGCACACCAGTGATGACGAAATTCTCTGGGATTCGCGAGCTGAACGCCTCTACGCCCTCCGGCAATTTGAGCTTGGGGCGCTTCTTGTGGTGAGTCACATACCAATTATGATCTGGCCGCCAATTCTCAGCGGCCTCGGCCCGCTTTCGGGCCTCTTCCTCCATCCGCCAGGCTGCAAAAACGTCAAAATCGCCCGGGGACAACTTGCTTTCATTATCGGTCTCCTTCGCACAGGGCTTTGGCCCTCGGAGTCCGTTTTGGTCGCCGTTGTTGACGGGGTCGTTGCCAACGTAGCCGTAAAGCTGAAATCCACCTGCAAACAGAATTGCGTCTTTGGCAGTCCAGCGGCCAAGTGAAGGCTGGTAGTCCCGCGCGCCGAAGCGGATCAATTCGTGGTCCGGATCGGCTGTGCCGCCGGCAAAGCCGAAGGGCAGGTCAATCGTCGGCGCGGTGTCCAGCACCACGTTGCCGAAGGCATCGTAGTCCACGCGTTTGGTGACCGCGCCGCCGGCATCCACCACCAAGCGGGGGCTGCCGAGTTGGTCGGTGATGATGTGGTTGGTGACGCCGTTGCGGATGAAGGCCAACGGGGTCCAGCGTCCGCCGTAGATAAACGTGGTGCGGAGCGCGCCGGCGCCGTCGTATTCGGCCAGCGGCATCAGGCCCTCGCCGTAAAGCCAAGCGTGGGTGCGGACGCCGTTTGCGGCGCGGGCGATGCGCCGGCCCCGGCTGTCATGCAGGTAGGTGATCTGTTTCCCGCCTGGCAAATCCACACCCGCGAGCGTGCCGTCAGTGTTGTAGTGGAACGTGGTCATGACACCGGAGAGCCGGGCGGTTTGGCGTCGCCCGTCGGCGTCGTAGGTGAACATGCGAATGCCGGCTTGGAGGAGTTTATTGTCCGCGTCGTAGTGGTAGTCGCCAGCCGAAAGCGTCTCGCCAGTGAGTGAGTTGGTTATGCCAATGCGGTTGCCGACGGCGTCGTAGGCGTAGGCTTCCACCGTCACGCCGTCGCGTTTCACTTCCACCAGTTGGCCGACAGTGTCGTAGGCGTAGTCCCAAGTCACGGTCGTGCCGGTGATGGTTTCAGTCTTGCGTGCGATCCGACCCAGCACATCGTAGCCGCGATCCACGCGGTACAGCTCGCTGCCGTGCGAGGTGATGTGGTTGGTGATCTCACCGAACTCGTTTCGTTGGTAGTCGATGGTGAACGCGCCTTCGGCGATGCGTTCGAGGAAGCCGTTTGTGCGGTTGTAGGTCAGGCTGATTGGGCCGGCGTTCGTCAGCAACCCGTCGCCGTCGTAGCGGAGCGGCAGGCTCAGGTCCGCGTAAGCCAGTTGGGTGACGTGGAAGTCGTTGTTGTAGGTGTAATTCACCGCACCGGTGACGACACCGCTCCACGTGACGCTGGTGAGCAGACCGCCGTCGTAGGTGTAGCCGACTTGCTGGCCGTCGCGCGAGGTGGCGCCGGCGAGCTGGCCGTTCGTGGCGTGGTAGGTGAAGGTGTGGCTGCCTTCCGGAGTCTGGATACTCGCGAGCTGGCCGTTCGTCGCATAGTTCCATTGGAGCGCTTGACCGGACGGGAACTGGCGGTGGACAAGTTCCTTGTCCTTGTTGTAGGTGAAGGTCTCCGTCGCGCCAAGCGGGCTGCGGTAGGTTTCCATCAGGTCTTGCGGGGTGTAGGTGAACTGGTGGTGGTTCGTCCCGTTCGGCTCGGTGAGTTTGGTCAAGTTGTCCTTCGCATCCCAAGCATGCATCCAACTCGCGCCATCCGGCAACTTGAGCGTCGTGACCCGGCCCACGGCGTCGCGCTGGTAGGTGGTGACTTCGCCGAGGGCGTTGGTGGTGGCGGTGAGGTAGCCCGTCGTCGTGTCGTAAGTGAACCCGGACTGGCGAGCGCCTTGCACGCTCCACGCCAACCGACCGTGGGCGTCGTAGGTTGTCACGAACGGCTCCAAGCCGGGCAGCAGCAACTGCTTCGGGCGGGCTTGTTCGTCCACCGTGGTGAGCGATGGCCGGCCCTCGGGCGTGGTGCTGGTGAAGGTGCGCGTCGCCGCGTCGTAGTGGTTGGAGAAGATGTTGCCGTTGATTGTAACCGTGTTGGTGAGCGCCCGCAGGCTGAACAGATCCGCGGCGTTGGTCAGCCCCGCGCTGCGGGTGGCGAACGACTGATAACTCAGTCCACCGGGCGTCGTGTTGGTCACGCCTTTGGTGAAGGGCGATTGCATCTTGAAGCGCGGATCGCCGTCGTCCTGCTCGGTAATCGCTGAAAGGTCGGCGTTCGTCACCGTGCGCGTGCTGGGCACGGGCATGAGCAGCTCCGCGCGCGTACCGTCCGGGAAGGTGTTCACGAAGCGCTGACCGCCAGTCTGCGGGAACTCCGTGCGATAGCTGCTCTGCCGGCCTTCCGGGCTGGTGAGCGTGACGGTGAAGGCGTTCGTGCTCTCGACGCGCGCGAGCTCGCTGAAGCAGCACGATTGGTTTTCGTCTTTGATCAACCGCCCGGCGCCGTCGTAGGTGAAGGCGAACTGGTTCGTGCGCGGATCGGTCAGCGCCGTGAGCAGGCCGCCCGCGCTGTAGTTGAACGCGTAGCTTTGGCGGGCGGGATCGGTGATACGCGTCAGCCATCTGTCGGAGTTGATTTCCAGCTCGGTGCGTTGGCCGAAAGGCGCAACGATGGCCGTGGGCGTGCCATCAGGTAACCGTTCAATGGTCGTCCGGTTGTGGTCGGCGTCCTCAACCGCGGTGAACCGTCCTGCGGAGTCGTATTCGAACGAGAGCAACGTTACACCGTTCAAGGCGTTCACCGTGCGGAGGTGACGACCATTGGCGTCGAAGAAATAGACCTCGCTGCCGTCCTCAGAGGCGATGCCCAGCGCCGACGGTCCGAAGCCGGGCAAATTGGGGCCGATGCGGCGGATGACAAGGTTCCCCTGATCGGGCACGTAGAGGCTGCCGTCAGGAGCGAAGGCCAGGCCCACGGGCCAGTAGAAACGAGCGCGGCGCGGTGGACCGCCGTCGCCGATGGGGACTTCCAAGACGAAGGCCGCGGCCGTGGGGCCCTGGCCAGCGAAGATGTTGATCAAACCGTCGGCGCCAATCCGGCGAATCCACGCGCCTTCCATGACGTAGAGACTGCCGTCCCGGGCGAGGGTGATGGCTTGTGGTGAAAACAGGCGTGCTTGTGCAGCAGGAATGCCGCACTCGTCGGTCGAGACTGAGTTGTCGCCGCCACCGGCGAAAGTGCTGATGCGTCCGTCAGTACCGACACGGCGAATGCTCGATTCACAAATGTACAGACTGCCGTCGGGACCGAGGGCCACGTCCGTGGGAAACGACACCCGGGCCTGTGTGGCCGGCCCGCCGTCGCCCGAAGAAGCGCCATTGAAGTCGTGGCAGAGGTACGAAGGGTCGCCGCTGCCTGCAACGGTCGAGAGCGTGCCGTCGAGCGCGATGCGTCGAACACGATGATTGCAGCGATCCGCGAAATACACGCTGCCATCGGGACTGATCGCCAAACCTTGCGCGGTGGACAGGAGCATCTGAGTTGCCGGCCCGGATTCGCCATTGAAGCCGACTTGCCCCAGAACGCCTGCCAAGGTGTGGATGATGCCATCTGCCGTCACATGCCGGATACGGTCGTGTTCCGAGATGTAGAGCGTGTTGTCGGGGCCGACGGCAATCCGAAGCGGGTAGATCAGTGCATTCGTGGCGGGCGATCCGTCCACGCCGGGGCCATTGCCCACTGCGACCCTGATGTTGCCGTCCGTGCCAACCCGGTACACGCGTGAGCCATTGGCGATGTAGTAGGAGCCATCGGGCAGGAACGCTACCGAAAACGGATGACCGATATAGGCCGAAGTGGCAGGTATGCCCTCAGGCCAAAGATGATCCTCCACGAGGCTGCCAGCGACCGTATCCACGAAGTCCTCCAAGGCGCGCGGCGAGCTGCCGTCGCCGGGAAAGAGCAGCCGCTGCTCAGGCACGTAGGCGTGGTGAACATGCAACGTCCACCCACCCAGACTCTGGGCGCGCGCATCCCAGCGACCCAGAGGAATCCGCAGGTCTTCCTGCCACATGATGAACTCGTCGCGTGAAGGTGTGACGGTGATGGGAACCCCGTTGCCCTTGTAGCCGAACGCACGCATGAGCGGGGCGGGTTCCTGATAATACCCGTCATAGACGTAACCGATGCGGATCGTCACGAGTTGCTGCCCTTGGACCGGGCGACCGTAGGCATCCAAACCGTCCCAGACGAAGTGATACAACTGGTTGGGCTGAGCCGGCAGCCGTTCCTTGAAGACTTGTCCCGCCACGCGGATTTCCAGGTCAATCCGCTTGAGCGAGGCCGGCAGGGTTTCGCGGCTCACGGGGATGTTCAGTGCGTATGCGGCCTCGCGTCCGGGGACTCGGCTGCTGGAATAATGGAGGCGGAACGGCGTGCCGGCGATCTCCACCGATTCGCCCAGCGTCTGGCTCTGGATGCCAATCACGGAGTAACCGGATTCCTGACATTCCTGAGACGCCTTGCTGGCGTCGTTCGCGACGTCCATCGCGCTTTGAGGAATCTGGGGCGGCAAGGCATCCAACGGCGGTCCCCAGCCCCAGTTCGCATCCCACGTCGAAAGATGCGGCAGCGTCACCCGCCAGAGGCTCTGCCCCACGGCGTACAAGCTGGCGAGCTTTCCGCGTTCGGCGTCGTTGATGCCCAGCGCGGCCAAACTCGGCGCGTCGTTGGCTGCGCCGTCGCCGTCAATGTCCACGTCGGCCAACCCGCCGGTGACACTGAGAATCTTGATGATCCGCCCGTTGTCGTGCGGTATCCAAAGAGCGCGGTCGGCATCGTAGTAACCCACGGGCACGATGCCGCCCACAGGGAAGCCGAGGAAGTTCTCCACATAGAAAACCACCGGCTTGCTGAACACCACGTCCTTGCCGCCGACCTTGATGCCGTCGGCCACGGCTTCGTCGGCGCTCAGTTCCACGCAATAGGTGTAGCCGATGTCCGGCGGCAGCGCGGCAGGCATGGCCCGCGGGCCGTTCGTGCCCACGGTGTATTCCGTGGCGCGAATGCTCAGATTCGTCACCGGTTGCGGCGTGCCGTCCGGCAGGAAGATGCTCGCCTCCGTGCCTTGTGAGAACATCAGCGTGGCCCGGCGCGGGCCGTCCTGATCGGAACTCACGCTGCCTTGGGCGACCTGGATCGGCGCGCTGGAGGACAGATCAATCGTGGTGACTTGGGGATCGCGTGTCAGGAGGATCACATCCGGGGCCTCCACATACTCCTGCCACGCCGTCGCCACCTGCCGCTGCGCCGGAGCGAAACCGGACTTGTGATAATTGAGCGTGAGCGTTCCGCCGGCATTGATCGCGAGGTCGAACCGTCCATCCAACCGGCTCCACGTGCGGCCGAGCTCAGGATGACCCTGCACGTTGATTTCCACGCCGGGAAGCGCGGCGCCGTCGCGGTCCAATACGCGCCCCCGGATCACCCCAGCTTGTTGCGGCACGATGGTATTGGAGATCACGCCGCTTTGGATCGCGTTCGTGCCGGTGTATAGAAACGCCGTGCTGTCGCTGATCGTCGTGGGAAGTGTTGGGTTGGTGGGCGGGGCAATCGCAGCCGGATTGGGCGGCAGGGCGTTGGTCGCTACCTGCCGCAACCGGAAGAACTGCTGCGCGTTGGTAATCGCCACGGCGATGGAATACTCCTGGCCTTCGAGGCCGGGCCAACCTTCAACCGTTTGCCACGCGTCTGTGCTTCCGAGGTGTTCCAATCTCTCGGGCACGAACGTACCGTTGGTATTCGGCCACGTTAGTTGGAGTTCAGATGGTCCAGTGGGGCGTGCCGTGAGAGCGGGACCGTTGCTGGAGGAAGTCTGTGCCTGTGCAACCTGGAAACCCAGGGCAAGCAGGAACAGAACACGGGGAAGCGCAATGATCTTCGTCATGGCGACACCTTTGTTCTGGATTTGGTTTTGCTCGCTCGACTCTCTGCTGGTGGGACGATGCAGCCTGCCCAACCAATGGCGAGTAGAACACTACCCCGGAAGGCATTCAAGCACTGTCTGGGGGGGCTTCGTTTGATGACATCCCGCCTCCAAGCAGCGTTTGTCCGCGAGTCAACGCACATGCCGGAACCTTACCAACACGCCCGGTCGCTTCACCGACTGGGTAAGACGCACTATCGTGGCATGGAGCGCGGACTCCAATCAGCTATCATGGCAGAACGAGTCTCGCATTGCTGCAGGCCAGAATTGAAAACACTGGCAGGCGGAGACAAACCAGATGTGCACCGTGGCCCGGACTGTTTGCCTGAATTCCTCCACCGGCCATTTCTTACCGACCACCCCCAACCAACGGCTCACTCCAAGTCCGCTTCAAGCCCTACGTCCTCGCCAAGTCTGCGCCATTTCACGTCGCGCAGCCGTAGGGCCTCCGTGAGTTGTCGCGCCCCTTCACCGGCCACCCCCTTGAGGGCATCACGCCCTCCCAGAATCTTCGGCGCGTAGAAGAACGCAATTCGGTGGGCGAGCCGCTCCTGGAGGAATGAGGCATTCACCTCGCCGCCCCCTTCAACAAGCAGGCTGGTGACTCCTTCAGAACCGAGTTTCTTCAGCAGCCACTTCAGGCTGATCGTAGCCTGCGGTGTTACGATCACGCGGACTCGCTTCGCCAAGGCCGCCACCCTGGACTTCGTAGCCCGAGCGCTGACCACCACGGTCGTCCACGCTGCGCGTGTGTCGCTTACCACTTTGGCTGCCAGCGGTGTCCGGGCACGGGAATCCAGGATGATGCGGCGAAGCGGAAGACCGCGGTCTTCTGTCTTCGTAGGCTGTGAAGGGCGCACTGTCAGGCTGGGATCGTCTGCCAGGACGGTATTGATGCCCACGAGGATGGCGTCGCTCCCTTGCCGCAGTCTCATGCCGAATGCACGAGCCTTCTCACCGGTAATCCACTTGGATGCGCCAGCGGCGGTGGCGATTTTGCCATCGAGCGTCATGGCCGCCTTCACGGTGACGTATGGCGTGCGATGGACGATCCAATGGTTGAAGGCCGCGTTAAGCCGCGCGCACGGGTCTTTCAAAACGCCACAGACGACTTCCACACCGGCACCACGCAGCATCTCAAACGCACGTCCAGCGTGCTGAGGATTCGGATCGGTCGCGCCCACAACGACGCGGCGGATGCCAGCGGCCAGGATCGCTGCCGTGCAGGGCGGGGTCCGGCCGTGTGTGGAACACGGCTCGAGCGTCACGAAAAGAGTCGCCCCGCGCGGGTTGCAGCCGCGCCGCTGCGCATCTCGAAGGGCCCCGATTTCCGCGTGCGGTCCGCCTGCCCGACGATGCCAACCACGCCCGATGACCTTCCCATTCCGGACCAACACCGCGCCCACCATCGGGTTGGGCGAGGTGTTGCCGAAGCCACGCCGGGCCAGGCCCAAGGCGAGGCGCATGAAACGTGTGTCGGTCGGTTTTTCGCGATCCACGGGGGGAGCATATCCTGCGAACAACCGGTGACGTCCACTGAAATCCACGGGGCCGAAAAAGGAGAGCAAACCCAATCCACAGAAGCTCGGCAGACCGTTTCCACGAGTGGCGCGGCCTGCTGCATCGACTGCGCGAGGGGCACCCCGCACAGATCAACCACCCGACCCCAACTTTGGAGTCCCATGGCGCCGTTACGAGTCTCTCATTCCAAGGTTCAGCCCTAGCCGGGCTGCTATTGGAACGTCCAAGCGCCGGGAACCTAGGTGCGTCGAACAGCTAGCGGGAGCCAGTGTTCCTCCAATTACTGTTGGTACTGCACTTCCAGTGGATCGCCAATGGTTTTCCGTCATCGGAATCACTCGCCGTCACCCGATACCTCATTTTGAGATTGTCTCGCGCGCCCAAAGCGGTTAGCGGATGGGCCCGTTACGCATGCGTTTCCTGATGCTCAATTGGCGCGATCCGAAGAACCCGCTCGCAGGCGGGGCGGAACGCGTGACCTTGGCCTACCTCGCGGCCCTCGCCCAGCGGGGGCACGAAGTCTATTGGTACACCTGGGATTTCGCGGGTGCTCCACGTGAGGAGAACATCGACGGCATCCATATCATCCGCGGCGGTGGCATGGGCAGCGCGATCCTCAAGGCCATTCGTTGGTATCGGCAGCAACGCCCCTTTGATCTGGTCATGGACCAACACCACGGGCTGGCCTGGTTCGCGCCGTGGTGGTGCCGGACGCATTGCGTTTCCTACCTGCACGAAGTGCTGGGGCCGATCTGGGACACGTTTTATCCGTGGCCCGTGGCGACGGTTGGCCGGTTTCAAGACCGGGCGACGCACTGGCTCTACCGCAACGTTCCTTTCTGGACCGCTTGCGAGTCGACGCGCGACGGTTTGCATCGGCACAGCGTTCGACACGTGACCATCATCCGGTACGGTGTGAATACCGAAGCGCTGCCGGAACTGCCTGCCAAAACGATCACGCAGCCCGTGCGCTTGACGGTGGTTTGTCGCCTGGCGCCCAACAAACGCGTCAATCATTGCCTCCAGACACTGGCGGAATTGCGGAGGCGGGGACTGACGGCCCAGTTAACCATCGTGGGAGGCGGAGAGACAGAACCGGCGCTCCGTCGTGAGACGGCAGAGCTGCAACTCAACGGCGACGTGCGCTTCACGGGTCTGCTCTCGGAGGAGGACAAGGATGCCATCCTGCGCGATTCGCACTTGCTGCTGCACACCTCAGTCCGCGAAGGCTGGGGGTTGAATGTCATTGAGGCGAACGCCATGGGCACGCCGGCCGCAGTCTATCCGGTCGCCGGTCTGCGCGAGTCCACGTTGCACGACCAGACCGGGGTTGTCGCTACCGAAGAAACACCTGCCGCATTGGCGGATCAGATTGCCCGCTTGGTCGGGGATGACGCCCGTTACCAGCGGTATCGCCGGGGTGCTTGGGAGCGTGCCAAGACGATGCATTGGCGTCGCATCCTGCCGCCGGCGTGTGACTGGTTTGAGGCGCGGGGGCGCGGTGAACCGATTCGGCCCGAAGTCATTCCGTCGTAACGGACGCAGCGGGGTGTCGGTGGCTTGGCACCAGTTCAATGCTGGGCTCGTCGCACCCGGTCGCGCCAGTAGTTCAGGACGTCCTTCAGCGTTTGTTCCAGCGGGATTGTCGGGGTCCAGCCAACTGCGGCTTTGATTTTCGCCGCGCTCCCGTAGAGGTTGGGCACGTCGGAGGGACGCAGCCGCGCCGGGTCCTCGCGAACCTCGATGTTCCGGACGGTCGCCTGCGCGAGGAAGAAGTCCAACACCTCGCGGATGGCATGCGACTGGCCGGAGCACAGGTTGTACACCTCGCCCGGCAAACCCTGCTCCGCCAGCATCCAATAGCCGCGCACGATGTCGCGCACATCGGTGTAATCGCGCCGCGCCTTCAGGTTGCCCACCAGAATCACGGGTTCGCGCAGGCCCTGTTCGATCTCGGCAATCTGCCGGGCGAAGGCCGACGTGACAAACACCTCGCCGCGCCGCGGCCCGTCATGGTTGAAGGCCCGCGCCCGCAGACAGGGGATGCCGTAGCTGCGAAAATACTGATGCGCCAGCAGGTCTTGGGCGATCTTGCTCACGGCGTAGGGAGAGAGCGGCCGCAGTTGGTGCTCCTCGGTCACCGGCAACTCGTGTTCCTGTACGAGGCCATATTCCTCGCTGGAGCCGACGACGAGCACACGCGGAAAGGGTTGGCCGCGGTGTCGGATGGCTTCCAGCAAATGAACCTGGCCGATGACGTTTGTTTGCAGCGTCTCTGCGGGCGCGTGCCAGGAGGTCATCACCTGGCTCTGTCCGGCTAGGTGGAAGACGTAGTCGGGTTTCGTGCTGTCCAGCATTTCCCCAACAGAAGTCTGGTCGCGCAAGTCGGCCTCGACTAGGTGCAGTCGCGCGCGGATTGGTTCGATGTTCTCTGTGTTGCTGCGCCAGCGGCAGGCGCCGAAGACCTCTGCGCCTTGCGCCAGGGCAAACTCCGCCATGTGGCTGCCCACGAACCCGGTCACGCCGGTAATCAGCACTCGCATGCGCGGAGTATCGGAGTGCCCGCGGCGTTGTCAAAGCCGATATACGCCGGCGGGCACGTGAGAGTCACGAAGCGCCAGTTTTCTTGCCGCCAGCGACGGTTTTGAGCCGTTTGCCCACCTGTTTGTAAACCCGCGGGTAAAGCACGCCCACAAACGGCAGGTTCCGATACCGCTCCGCAAAATCCAGCCCGTAGCCAACCACGAACAGGTCCGGAATCTCGAACCCCACGTAATCCGCCTGGATCTGTTCGACACGCCGCGCCGGTTTATCCAGCAGCACGCACGTACGGATGCGCCGCGGCTGCAGATCGTGCAACTTGTCGTAAACCTGCCGCAGCGTCCGGCCGGTATCGAGAATGTCATCCACCAGCAGCACATCTCGCCCACGCACATCCAGCCGCAGTTCCTTGGTGAAGACGAGATCGCCGGATTCCGTGCCCAGGCCGTAACTGGAGACACCCATGAAATCGAGCCGCAGCGGCAGCGAGAGATGGCGGATCAAATCCGCGAGGAACATCACCGTGCCGTTGAGCAACGCCACCACCACGGTCTCACGCCCGGCGTAATCCCGCTCAATCTCCGCCGCGAGTTCGCGGACGCGCCGCGCAATTCGCTGCTGGGTGATGAGGATGAGTTCCACATCCCGTTGCCAGCGCCGCGGAACGGGCGCGGCTGACACGGTCGCCGTCTTGGGTCTGCCTTGCTTCATGGGCCCGCGATTCTAAACCCCGGACGGTGTTTGCCGAGGTTTTTCTGCCACACAGCGCTTGAGTGGGTGCAACGCGTGCATCCGGAGCATTCTCTGGGACCACAGAGAACCAGCGAATGACTTTCTAGAGGGGTGCGGAAGTGGCGGTCAGGAGGAGCGCGCCCGGTCCCCGGGCGCAGCGGCCAAACCTGCCGATCCCAGCGGAACTTGCACCCCATCGGGCGGCTACTCCGCGGTCCGACACCTCGGGTTTGTGAGGGAATTCCGTTCCGGTTGATCGTCGCTTTCTTTCACGCCCTTTCCCGCCAGCGAGTTGGCGGGGCACGCAGGTCCACGCACGGAATGAAGAAGCAACCCAGCTTTGCGCCTTGCCGCCCGTTCGGGCGCGTCAAAGAAATAGCCTGGCGGGACTTATCCCGCCAGGCCGGGTTAAAGTGTTAATTGAGTCGGCTCAGGTGGGAACGCCGCCGCCGTCCGGAACGATTTCGACCGTGCCGCCTGAAATGCTGATCACACCTCGAATCACCGTTTCGCTCCCGTTGTTGTCGCCGCTGCCCGTGACTTCGGCGTTGAGGTCGAAGAACTGCCCGCTTTCGTCCCGGCTGTTTTGCAGATCAACAGCGAGTCCGCGAACATCAAAATGCACGGGCAACGACGGATAGCCGCCCAAGTCCTGCAGCGCCAGCCGCTGGATGCTGTAGGTGGTCTGAACCGTGTCGCCGGTCTTTAGAAATTGAACGCCCCGGCTTACCGAGCCCCCGATTTGCTCGAAGACGAAGAAACCGCTGACATCCAGTTTGACATCGCCGTCCCGGATCTCCACCTGGGAAACACCGCCATCCACGGGGGTGACAAGAACCAACTTGCTCGCGCGCGAGAACGTATTTCCAGTCACACCACCAATCGCGCCGATGATCTGGCGCGTATCCAGCCTGTCCGCATCAATCGAAGTGACAACCGTGTTGCGGTTGGTGGTCGTCCGGCCTTGTTTCATGGCAGAAAGCCCGACGTGAAGCGTCTGCACGAGGTTGGTCTGGTCTGCCTGCGCTTGTGACAATGCTGTGACAACAGCAAAAGCCACTGCGGCGAATTTGGGAGTTTTCATTTCTTGATCGTCCTTTTTCTTGTCTTGTTACAACTGCGAATCCGGTGTGAATTCGCACGATGGTGAGGGTGCACCTTCTATGCCACGGAATTGGACGCGCCTTCACTATGGATGGACACTCCGGGATTCTCGCGTCCGAGTGGCAAATCCCGCAGAAAGTGCGGTAGAACCGTAGGATCAGCGCCAGGATTGAATCTCACCTTCCGCTGCTGCTCGTCTGAAGAGAGTGTCTCAATGATTTGCAGCGCGTCACGTTACGGGACAAGTCGCGACCGCTGGAGCGCCGGCCGTGTGTCGGGGATCGCGCTTTCGTGGGCGAGTTTGCCCGCTGCATCCAGCCCGCAGAGGTAATGACGCCAATCCCCCCAGATCAAGGCCAAGCGTGAAGCCGCCCTCCGCAACGGGAGCGGACGCAGTTGCGACAGAGGAAACAACCGACGAAGTATTTCGTGTGTTCATGGGCAGACTTGAACCCCGGCGCACCGCACGCCGAGCGTCTGCGTTCTCATCTAATCGGGTAAGCCCTAATCACGACGAATCATTCCTTTGATGCGATCCATCTGGTCGGAACTCCATTCGCTGTTGATGTCCCAATACGGATTGATCACAAGCCCACAGCGTCCTGCCAACCCCGAGATGAACTGTCCCGCGTGGACCTGCACCGCGAGTCGGAATTCCGGATACTGGTCTGTAGTCGGCTTTACGCGAGACGGACTCGTGTAGATTGCAGGCGCCACATATTCAGGATACGTGATGGAAAACAGATGCGGGTCTTTGGCGAGAGCGGTCCTTCCGCCGTCTGACACAAGGTCATCCTTTTTTGGGAGGACAAATATCTGCGAATTGAAAAGGGACTCAAGAAAGCGTGGGGCGTCAATCTCTCGGTGGCGAAACGCCACTAACACGCGCTCCAGATCGTTCTCCGGCCCGTCAAACTTTCCCGGCATTCCTTGGGCCAATCGCATAGGCTGCCGCGCAGGGGGAGGCGGCACTGCTGGCAGTGGTGGAGGTGCTTTCGGTGGTTGTTTCTTCCAGAACATAATGAGTGTGGCGCGTCGAATCGCTATTAGGGCTGTCGCCAGAACTGACCGACGCGGGCGGCTAATGGGGGCCTAATTGGAAATTGACGCAGCCCGCCCGCGATCGGTCCGGTGCTCTGGTTCGCCGTTCTTCGCGTCATGGTAGTATTGTGATCCAGAACCATAGTTCGCCCGATGATCTGTCCTTCTGCCCAAGCTCAGATTTGTTCCCACGAGGGCAAAGGCAAAAGTCCTCGGCACCTTTAATCCACTCGTGCAGAGCTGCGGTGACGTCCGCAATGCCCGTTGCGGTGAACTCCAAGGTGAAAGCATGATCTTCAATCACGACGCAAAGCTTACGCAACTCGTCGGTGGCCGGGGAAAGACGCAGTCGCAAGGAACGAATCGCATCGGGCCGAGACGAACGAAAGGTAACTCTTCGCTGGGCCGGTGGAGTCTCCCGCCCCAGTTCTTCCACTGCTTTCAACAAGAGCTCAGCGCTCCTGGTATCCGCCCGCATGCAGATACACGGCTGTGCACGTCCAAGCGTGCGTCCGGTCTGAGCCCAGCAGTCAACCGCCAAGTTTTCGAGATACCTCTTCACGGATTGCCTCTTGCGGCGAACAGTATTGTTAAGCGAAAGAACACGCACAGAGGCGTGCATGATTGATTTTCCCAAGTTCCTCGGACATCACAGAGTTATGAGAGCGGATTTGCGGGGTTTCATCAAGCCCGTTACTCGGCTGCGGGCGGTTGCCTCTCGCTTCATTAGCCCGCGCCGCTTCACCCAAGCGTTCCCCCAGCGAGTCTGGAGAATGGATGGCTGCCGCAGTTCACCGCGGCACCGCGTCGTACACCCGCACGTATTCGACCTCGAAGTAATCCGGCAGCTTCGCCTGCTTGATGTCGCCCGCCCAGTCGCCGATTTCCTCGGTGAGCTTGAGGTATTCGGGCACTTGCGACACACCGCCGGCCTTGGAGCGCCAGACTTCCTGCTCATCCACATAGAAGACGTATTCGTTCGTGGTCCAGACCAGGCCGAAGTTGTGGAAGCCGTTGGTGATGGCGGGAATCGTGACCTTGGTGCCGGCGGATTTGTGCTCCTTGCCGTAACCGTCCCAGTGGAGGTTCATGGTCGTGCGGCCGTCGCGCCAGGGGAACTCGGCGATGTCGATCTCCGTGCCGTCGCGGCCGTCGTCGCCGACCTTGTTCACACCGCCGGACATGAGCCAGAAGGCGGGCCAGTGGCCGGGCTCTTGCGGCAGCTTGCAGCGGGCGACCCAGTAGCCAAACGCGTGCTCGAACTTGCCGAGCGTGCGCACTGCGCCGCAGGTGAATCGGTCGCCATCCTTCTTCGTGCGCAGGACCAGATGGCCTTGGCCGTCGAGATACGCGTCGTCCTTGACCCAGAAACCGTCGCGGCGCTTCCAATCGCCGCAGACGTCCCACTTGGCGGCGTCGAGTTTCGCGCCGTCGAACTCATCGCTCCAGACAAGTTGCCACCGCTGGCCCGCGGGTGCGGCGGGGAGCGCATCGGTGGAGGACGATTGGCTGAAGCTCTCTAGGGCGAGCAGGCAGCTCACCGCTGCCGTCAGTGTGATGAGGAAACGTGCAGTCATGCGCCGCATTGAGCCCCGAGCGTCGTTGCGGGGCAAGGTTAAAGCGGCTGAGGCTTGGAATGCGGTGGTCGTTACGAGCCCGGCGGGTTGGTTGAGCGGGCGATTGGCAGACAACGATCACCGAGCCGCCACCCTTCGCTGGAGCGGCGAGCTATCCCGCGAAAATGCAACCCTACTGGCGACTGCGTCGCTTTCGCCAACGCTGCTCAATCGCACGTCCATACCTCCCGATAACAACCCAGCCGTCCAAAGCGTAACGCGCTGCAGGGATGCCAAGAGTCGGAGCTTGTCCAGCTCGGACTTCCCGTGCGTGCGAACGGAAGTGGCGGTCAGGAGGAGCGCGCCCGGTCCCCGGGCGCAACGGCCAAATCTGCCAATCCCTGCGAGACCTGCACCCCATCGGATGACTTCCCCGCGCTGCGGACAGGGACTGTCCGCGGTCCGATGCCTCGGCTGTGTGGCGATTTCGTTCGCCGTGGCCGCCATTGCCTTTCGCACCCTCTTCCCGTTTGACACTTGAGCATCACCGCTGCATGGTGGCTGAAGCGCCATGACGTGTGAAGGCGATGCCGACGATGTGCAGGTTTGCAGAATCCTCTGCAGCGGTGCGACCCCCCGTCCCAAAGACTCTCAGACAGGAAGACCCCATTGGAAAGGCAGACTTTCGCCTCGGAGGGGCTGGGTGTTTACCTGCGCAATGATTGTGATCGCAGGCGGCACGGCGATACACGTGTACGCCGCCGCCTCAGTTTACCGCGAGGCCCCCGGGCTGGCCGTCATCACGCAATCAGGCCGGCTGCCACCAGTCACCGACCGCTTGCCGGCGACGCCGCTTCTGGTGCAGCCAGTGGAACGTGTTGGAAGATACGGGGGCGTGTGGCACACGGTGTTTCTGGATCTACAAGACACGGACGTTCCCTATCGGTTGCTTGGCTACGAGCAACTCGTCCGGTGGGATCGCCAATGGACCCGAGTCATTCCCAACGTTGCCGCGGCGGTGGAAGCAAGCGCGGATAAAAAGACCTACACTTTTAGCCTTCGACCTGGGATGCGCTGGTCTGATGGCGTGGCGTTCACAGCTGAAGACCTTCGGTTCTGGTACGAACACGTCTACCAAGCGCAGAAGCCGGCCGAGATGCGTTACTTGGGGGAGGATCTGGTGCTGGAGGTAATTGATTCCCACACCGTGCGTTTTCATTTTCCGGAGCGTCCGCACGGGTTGTTCCTGGAATATCTGGCTTCGCCGCTCGGAGCAGGCCTGCTTGCCTATCCGGCGCACTATTTCAAGTCGCTCCTGCCTGATTACAATCCTGCAGCCGACACTGCGGCCAAGAAGGCGGGCTACGCAGGTTGGCGCGAGCGCTTCGAGGCAGAAGGTTACACCTTCGCCTGGCGACGTTTCTTCCTGGGCAAGCCAGTGCTCAACGCGTGGGTCTTCACCAACACGGCCCCCACCAACGCTGACGTGGCGTTACGAGCGGGCACCGTTTTGACGGCGGTGCGGAACCCTTACTATTGGAAGATTGATACCGCCGGCCAGCAATTGCCTTATCTGGATCAAGTCGAATTTCGCATGGCGACAGGGATCGACGAGATCGTCCGACTTGGCTTGGACGGGAAACTCGAGATGCAGTACTTCTACCTCTCCGGAGAGGAACATCGCCGCCAGTTTGAAGCCGCCGCGGCCACCAACGGTTTCCGGTTGTTCCGGCGGCTGCATAGTCTCTCAAGTGCCACCGCCCTGAGTCTGAATCTCGCGCATCGTGATCCCGGACTGCGGCGACTGCTGGTGAAGCGAGAGTTCCGCGAAGCCCTCTCGGTGGCGATTAATCGTCGGCGCTTGATCGAGGAGGTCGGCCTTGGGATGGGTGAACCGTACCAAGTCGCTCCGCGTCCTGAATCCGCGTTCTATCACGACCGGTTGGCGCGACAATTCACAGAGCATGATGCCTCCCGGGCGAATTCTTTGTTGGATGATCTGGGCTGTCGACGGCCCAGCGAGAACGCGTTCAGGCTCCGGCCTGATGGTGTCCCCTTGCGTTTGACCATCTTGATCTGCGATAGCCCTTACTTCGGCGAGCTTTGGCGTGCTACAGCCCAACGGGTGGCTGCAGATTGGCGGTCGGTGGGGGTTGAGGCGACGGTGAAGGAAACAGCGCGGCGCGAGCTTTACGAGACTAAGAACCGGCTCAACCAGCAGGACGCTGTGATCTGGGAGGGAGAAGGTGGCCTTGATCCGATCTTGGAACCCCGCTACTACCTGCCGATAAGCTGGGAGTCCAATTATGGCATTCCGTGGTTCTTCTACTGGTCGGGCGACAAGGGCCTGGGCCAAGAGCCGCCGAGTGCGGTGTATCAACAGTTTCAGTTGTTCGGCAAGTTGCGGGAGCAAACGACCCAAGCGGGGCAACAATCCGTCATGAAGCAGATTCTGGATATCGCTGCCGATCAGTTTTACGTACTGGGAATCGCCCTGCAGAAACCTGGATTTGGCATCGCGAATGTCCGGCTTCGCAACGTGGCCAGCCTCATGCCGAGTGCCTGGAGCTATCCCAGCCCTGGCCCGGCGGATCCTTTCCAATTCTGGCTTGAGCGCTCGGATTGAGCCGAGTTGCGCCGTCCTTCCCGATGAACCGTTGTCCCAAGATCTACCGGAGCCTTACCTTCAAGCTCGGCCTCTCCGTCCTGGCAATTGAACTGGCGGTTCTCGCCATCACCGGCTGGAACTATACGCATCAATTCGGGGAGGAGGTGGATCGAAACCGTATTCAAGGGGCACAAGTTCTTGGCCAGCTCGTGGCCCGCGGATTACTGAGCTACAACAGTCTGCTCGATACGAACATGCTGCATGAACTGCTGGGGGAGTTGCCGGACGAAGGCATGGTGTTCGACGTCAACGGCAACATCTACCACTCCATCCACGCGGAGCAGTTGGGTCGGAGTGCGACCAACTTCCTATCCATACCGCTCAGCCGATTGAGGGAGATCTCGCCAGACGGTGCGATTCTGTCGTCGGGTGAAGCGGCGGTGCTGGAATATTGCCAGCCGTTGGTGGTGGCTGGCAACCAGGCGACCTTTCTTTATGCCTACTTCAAGATTCCCAGCACCTCGGCCTTGGCAGCGAAGCGGCAGATTGCCGGGCGTTTCCTTTGGGGAAGCGTCGTTGCGCTGGCGGTGACTTCACTGGCCATCATTCTCTTGGTCCACCGGCTGGTGCTTCGGCCTGTGCGGTTGATGCGAACGGTGTTGGATCGGTTCGCCGAGGGAGACCTGCAGGCAAGAGTCACGGAGAAGCGCGCCCAGGATGAGATTGGCGGGCTGCAACACGGCGTGAACTCGATGGGAGAGAAACTGGCGCAGACTTTCAGCGCGCTGCAGCAAAAGATCGATCAATTGCGCACAGCGGAAGCGGAGCTTGAACGGCAGAAAGGGTTCCTTTCGCGGTTGGTTGAAAACATTCCAGTGGCGGTGATGGTCAAGAATCCAGCGCACGACTTTCGCTATGAGTTTGTCAATGAGAGGGCGGCGCTGCTATTCAGAAAGCCCGCGACGGAGATTCTCGGGCAGGACGACTCCACACTGCTGCCGGCGGACCTGGCTCGGAGCCAGCGCGAGCACGACAAAAGATCGCTGGAACAGCGGGAGCCCGTGGAGACGCTCGAAGAGTGGCCAGCGGCATCGGACAATCGAATCTGCCACCTTCGGGCGATGCGCGTGCCCGTTTCAGGGGCGGCAGGGGCGCCAGAATTCCTGCTTGTGGTTGCGGAGGATATCACCGCGAAGAAGAAGGCACAGGAAGAGCGGAACCGATTGGAGAACCAACTGCGTCAGGCACAGAAGATGGAGTCCATCGGCACGCTCGCTGGCGGTGTTGCGCACGATTTCAACAACATCCTGGCCGCGATCATCCCCAATGCCCATCTGGCCAAGGCCGACGCCAGGGACAACGAGTCCGTGCAGGAGTGTCTGGATGAAATCCTCGCTGCATCCGAACGCGCGCGCAGGCTGGTGCAGCAAATCCTGGCATTTAGTCGCTGCTCACCTCAAGAACGGCGACCGATGCAACTTGAGCCGCTGGTGAAGGAAGGATTGAAGCTGCTGCGATCGGCGCTGCCCACCACAATCGACATCACCACCAAGATCCAGCCCGGGTTGCCAGCCGTGGTGGCTGATCCGACACAAATGCATCAAGTGCTCGTCAATCTGGGCACGAACGCCGGTCACGCGATGCGCGACCGCCCAGGAAACCTGGAGGTTCAACTGGCGCTCTTCACCATCGACGCCCATTCACCGCCAAGCGAACCTCAGCTGCCCCCAGGCGAATACGTTCGTCTGAGCGTGGGTGACAACGGTCACGGAATCAGCGAGGAGAATCTCAAACGCATTTTTGAGCCCTTTTTCACTACCAAGACGAAGGAGGAGGGGACTGGTTTGGGCCTCGCCGTTGTGCATGGAATCGTTCACGACCACCAAGGAGCGATCCAAGTTTACAGCAAAGCCGACCGTGGCACGGTATTTCACATCTATTTGCCGGCTTGCTCAGCCCCAGCCGCAGAAGCGGCTTCAGCGGACACGATATTACCCCGCGGCAACGGGGAACACATCCTGTTCGTAGATGATGAGAAAGCCCTTTGCGATGTAGCCCAGAAGGTGTTGCAGGCAAGTGGCTATCGCGTCTCCGTTTACCAGAGCCCCCATGCAGCGCTCAGCGAATTCCGATCCGCACCCCATCGTTTCAACCTCGCCGTCACGGACCTTACGATGCCGGGCATGACCGGCATAGACTTGTCGCTGCATCTGCTGGCGGCGCGTCCTGGCTTTCCGATTATTCTGGCTACCGGCTTCGGGGGGGCTTGGACACCGGAGACCGTCCGCCGCGTGGGCCTACGCGAGGTCATCGCCAAACCTGTTTCCCCGCGGGAGTTGGTAAGCCTGATCCACCGAACATTGGCCTGCTGATTTGCTCGCGGACGTTTTGTAACTCAGGTGCTGTAAACGCTGCCTCGAAGCTAACAGGTTTCCTCTGGATGGATCTCATCGAAATCTGCTCCGCCGTGAAAGAACCCGTTGGTAGTGCTCTCAGGGGTGAAGCATCGTGTTGTCACAGGTGACGTTTTGTCTGAGGAGACCCAGCCTGCAATTGCGGAGATTCAGTCCAGTTCAATTCCCACGGGACAATGATCGCTGCCCTGCACGTCGGCACGGATGAACGCGCGCTTGAGCCGCGGGCGCAGGGATTTCGAGATGAGGAAGTAGTCAATGCGCCACCCGACGTTCCGGACGCGCACTCCAGGCATCTGGCTCCACCAGGTGTAATGCCCACCGCCTTTCTCAAACTCGCGGAACGCGTCGAGGAAACCTGCCTTGACGAACGCGCTGAAGCCGGCACGTTCCTCAGCCGTAAAGCCGTGATTGCCGACGTTGGCCTTCGGGTTGGCGAGGTCCAACTCGGTGTGGGCCACGTTCAGATCGCCGCACCAAACGACCGGCTTGCGTCGCTCCAGCCGACGGAGATAGCCGAGGAAAGCCCGATCCCACTGCTGCCGGTAGGCGAGCCGCGTCAGCTCGCGTTGGGAGTTCGGCACATAGACGTTGACGAGGAAGAAGTCGGCGAACTCGGCAGTGAGCGCCCGTCCTTCGTGATCATGCTCCGCTTTGCCGATGCCGCGGGTGATGGCCAGAGGGCGCGTCTTGGTGAAGATGGCCGTGCCAGAGTAGCCCTTTTTCTCGGCAGCATTCCAGTGGGTTGCGAAGGCCGCGGGCCAAAGCTGCTCCACCTCGTTTGGATCGCAGCGAGTTTCCTGGAGACACAACACGTCGGGTTTCTCGGCGGCGAGGTAATCGAGGAAGTTCTTCCGCAGAATGGCGCGCAGGCCGTTGACGTTCCAAGAAACAAGCTTCATGTGTTTGGGTTTACATGTACCCGGCGCGGACGGTGTTGGCCAGTCCATGGTTCTCGATCGGCGTGACCGGAAATACTGATCGCAGAGACCGCCACTCCGGGTGCCCCGGAGTGTGCGTTTCGATCTTTCCGCGCCCCCGGCCGGTCCGTAGATTCACCCGGCATGTCGTTCGTCGCTCAAATCGTGGTGCCGGTTGCCGGCCCGGCGGGACATGTCCGTGTTTTGGCGGGCGCCACCGCCGCGCAATAAGCTAAATGGACATGATTCACCCGTATTGGTCAGCGTTCGCTGAATTGGTGCGCACCCCGTTTCAACACCTGCCGCTGATCTGGGGCATCGTCCCGCTCTACTTCGGACTGGCGCTAAACGAGCTAACTTCGGCTAAGGCCAGCTTTCGCACTTCGATCCAAACGGGCTTTAGTTTCCTCTGGGCCGGTGCGCAGTGGTTGTATCCGTATTTTCACGCGGATGCCCCGAGCGGGCCGCGCTTGGATTTGGGCGCGATGTTGCCGGTGAACTTGGTTGTCACTTCTCTAGTTTTGGCCATGGGAGCCGTGGCGTTGTGGAGCGGGTTGCGTCGTCACTACCCGAAGTACTGTGCCTTTCTCGGTTACACCCGCTTCGCGAATTACTTCATGATCATGATTTTTCCCATCCAGGCGCGGCATCTCCCTTGGACATGGAATAATCTGGCGGCCATCGCAATCTTCGCCCTGCCCGTCTGGGCGCTCCTCCATTTTGGTTTGATGCCGTTGCGGCAGAAATGACGGCTGCCTAGTGAGGCGCCGGCCCGCCCACGACCCTCAACGAATATTCGCGTTTACATGCCGAGGTTCGTTGCTAGTATCGCCGGCACAACGCAACCGGACGTATGAAGAAAGTCGAAGCGATCATCAAGCCGTTCAAGCTGGAAGACGTCAAAGAAGCGCTCGCGGCCTTGGGGGTTCAGGGCATGACGGTGTCCGAAGTCAAAGGCTTCGGTCGTCAGAAGGGCCATACAGAGATTTACCGCGGCAGCGAGTACACGGTGGATTTTCTGCCGAAAATAAAAATTGAGGTGGTGCTGCCGGAGAATTTGGTGACCAGCGCGGTCGATGCCATCGTCAAGGCGGCTCGCACGGGCAAGATCGGCGACGGTAAAGTCTTCGTCAGCCCGGTCGAGAATGCCGTCCGTATTCGCACGGAGGAAACGGGCGAACAGGCCGTGTAACTGGGGCCGGAGCCGGGGCGGGTTCACCCTCGCTTGCGAGGGGTTGTTGCGCTTGAAACCGGCGTTCGCAGCCGGATATCGGATGGGGATGACTCAGGCCTCACAAAGCACCGGTACAGGGGCTCAGAGAAGGCCCAATAATAAGCGGATTCAGAAGCTCGCCGCCGCTGTGAATAAGTCGTGAACAAGAGTTAATATGTTGTCCTCGTCAGCGGCGACGGTTTGCCCTAAAAACATCGCGCAATTCGATTTCTAAAACAGCAGGCTCAGAATTGCGGAGCAGTCAGAAGGAAAGATTTGCGAGGCGGCTTCTGTAACACATTGAATAACACCCTGTTGAGCCGGGGCTGCGCTGTCTGGTCCAAGTGTGGGAAGGTTGGCGGTCAGGTTTTTGTTGGCGGGAACGCCTTTTGGTGCTAGAAGCGCATCGCACATTTCGTTCGGAAATCGGCGTGGAGACGCCAAGTGAATAAAATGCCCGAAAAACGGGCCGTTTTGGCAGGTGGGACTGAACATGCAAGCTTCTTTTGAGAAGATTTGGGCCGCAGCGCTGGAGCAACTCCGGACGATGCTGAGCCCGGACATTTATCATCTTTGGTTCGCCCCACTGCGTGCGGCGGCCTTGGAAGAAAACGCGCTCGTACTCGAAGTCGCCAACGACTTCTGCGAAGTCTGGATCAAGGACAACTATTTGCCCCTGCTGCAGGAGGTATTGGCCGCGACTTCGGGGCAACAGCTTCAGGTGAGATTCCGCGTGGCTGTGGCTGGCAGCGCGGCAGCTCAGCCGACTCTCGCCACGGCACCCACGAAGGCCAAAGCGCCCGAAGCCGTCGCCACGGCTCGTGCCGCCGTCAATCACGAGCTCACGTTCAATCCTAAGAACACCTTCGAGTCCTTCGTCGTCGGCACCAATAACAATTTCGCCTACGCGGCATCCTTGGCCGTGGCGCAGTCGCCAGGCAAGTCCTACAACCCGCTCTTCCTATACGGCGGGGTGGGGCTCGGCAAAACCCACCTGTTGCATGCAATCGGTCAGCACGTGGCCCAGAACAAGCGTGGCGCACGCGTGGCTTACGTCTCTTCGGAAAAATTCACGAACGAATATATTGACGGGATTCAGAACAACCAGCTGGCCAAGTTCCGCAAGAAATATCGGCAGACGGATGTGCTGCTGATCGATGACATCCAATTTTTGGCGGGCAAGGAACGTATCCAGGAGGAGTTTTTCCACACTTTCAACGCGCTGCATGAATCGCACAAGCAGATCGTGCTGACGTGCGACCGCCCGGCCAACGAAATCCAAAACCTCGAGCACCGGCTCGTTTCGCGGTTCGAGTGGGGACTGGTGACCGACTTGCAGCCGCCGGACGTGGAGATGCGGCTCGCCATCCTGAAGAAGAAGGCGGAACAGATGCACGTCCAGCTGCCGGACGAGATCATCAATTTTCTCGCGCACCGCATCCGCAGCAACATTCGCCGGCTCGAAGGCGCCCTCATCCGCGTGGCCTCATTCGCCTCGCTGACGGGCAAGAAGCTCACCCTCGAAGTTGTCGAAGGATTGCTCCGGGAAGTCCTCCACGAAGAAGGACGCTTCTCGATTAACATCGAGACCATCCAAAAGAAGGTGGCCGAGCATTACGATATTCGCCTTGCGGACATGACCAGCAAGCGGAGGCCTGAGAACATTGCGTTCCCGCGGCAGGTCGCGATGTTCCTCTCGCGGCAGATGACGGAGAATTCGCTCAATTCGATTGGCGAGGCCTTCGGCGGCCGCGATCACGGCACCGTGTTACATGCCTGCCGGCTGGTCAAAGACCGCATGGAGGTGGATTCCAACGTCCGCCAAGTCGTCCATTACCTCGAGAAGCAACTCATGCGGTAATCCGGCACCGGCTGAGCACCCGGAGCGGAGCGCCCAGCTCTACCGCATAGCACACATCGAGAGTCGCGCTTGAAGGTAGATGACTGTCAGGGGAGGCTGCGTTGCGATTCCCGATCCATTCACCCTGTCCAACCCGCTGCGAGAGCCATAGCAACAGTGAACAAGCCGCGCTTGCAATCCGCCCGGCGCACCTCCATGCTCCAACCGGACCTTTAGCGAGGCGCGCACAAACCCGCGCCTGACGTAACGCAATGAGCACATTGCCCGAAAACGAACTCGATCTGGAAAAATTGTTCCTGCCCGCTTGGGCCCAGGAGCCGGCCTCAACCAATCGCTACGCGAAATACTCCGGCGAGGAGGGCCGCGACGACCGGCGGGACGACCGCCGTGGCCCGCGGGGACCGCGCCGCGAAGGCGGCCCGCGGCCCGACCGCGGGAACCGTCCACCGCGCAGCGACCAGCCGGGTCGGCCCAGCCGGCCGTTCGGCGGACGCCGGGACGACTCGCGCGGCCCTCGCCCCGCTGGCGGGCCGGAAGGCGGGCGACGCTTCGATGACCGCCGTGAGCGCGAGCATCGTGAGCCGCCGCCGCCGCTGCCCGAGGTAAACATTCGCTTGGTGCCGGATGTCAAGGGCGTGGAACATCTCGCCCGCCAGATCAAGATGACCGGTCGTGCGTATCCGCTGTTCGACATTGCGCAGATGATCTTGCAGAAGCCGGAGCGGCATGGCGCCGTCTTCAGCGTGAAGAAGAAACCGGACGGCACAGTCGCGCAACCACTGTTCGTTTGCGCGCTGGACGATTCGCTCTGGTTGTCTGAAAGTGAGGTTGTGGCCCACGTTCTGCGGCTGCATTTCGCCACTTTCTACCAGTCCGAACGCACCGCCACCGAGCCGCCGAAGGGTAAATACACCTTCGTCGCCCAGTGTGGCATGAGCGGGACGATCTTTGGCCCCCCGAATTACCACGACTATCAGAACCGCGTCCGTGCGCTCCACGCCGAGCGCTTCTCGCGGATGCCGTTCGAGGTGTACAAGGCGCGCATCAAGATCGTCCGCGACGAGGAAGTCGTGAAGAAATGGGTCGAAGACCAGAGCTGGAAGACTGAATACGTGTGTCTCAATGTGCCCGAGCCGTTGAAGCTTGGGAGCATGGAGGCCGTGGAGCGCCATTTCCGCGAGACGCACGCGGCGACGATCATCAAGCAGGTGGAGACCCACACGTTGAGCGGCACGGCATGCCGCAATATCCGCTGCCGCGATCTGTCCCGGCTGGCACGGCAGGCCGTGGACGACCAGCGCCGTTTCCCGTTGCAGCTCGCCACCACGCTGAGCCAGCAGTTCGCCTCGCACGGACTGCAGTTCTTCAAGGTCAATAAGACCGTAACGCATGTCTCGGTGGCGCGGCCTCACTACCTTGATGTGGACGCCACGCCGGTTTCGGAAAACATCCGGCGCATCGTCAGCTACATCAACGCGAACCCGAAATGCACGCATCGGCGACTCGTCGAGGCGCTCGCGCCCACACCTCTAGCCCCACCCGCACCTGCGTCAGTCGCCGCGCCGGCTCCGCAGGAAGTCGCCTCGGCCGAGGCCGCTGCTCCGGAAACGGCGGCGGCTCCGGCGGAAGCCGCGCCCGCCGTGCCCCCGGCTCCGGCGGCACCGCAGCCTACGGCCGCGCAAACCGAGATCATCGCGGATTTGCACTGGCTGGTTCACCAAGGGCACGTGATCGAGTTTGCCAACGGCGTGTTGGAAACGGCGAAGAAGCCGTTGCCCAAGCCGCCCAAGCCGGAACCGAAAACCGCTGCAGCTCCCGCGGGGGCAGCCGCTGCGACTACCCCGGAGGCGGCAACTGCCACGGCAGAGGAGCCGGCATGCCCAGCTCCGGTCGCGGAGACTTCACCAACTGCGGTCGGGGGGGAATCACCCATTCCTGCGGCAAGCGAAATCACGCCCGCGGTGGTGAGTGAACCGCCCACAGCAACGGAGGCGTCACCGTCACCGGCTGTGGATGCGCCCGAAACCCCGGCCCCAAAACCAGTCGAACCTGGTTCGATGTAAGCGGCGAGTTGATCCTTGCCTGCGGTTTCTGGATTCACGTCATGTTTCCTGCCCGGAGGGCTGGGCAGGCTTGTTTTTTGCGCTGGCTGCCGTGGGTGCTTTTGTTAGTGTCATGGTCTGCCGTTTGATGGCGGCGGACGGAGCGATTTAACAAATGGCCTTTCTGACCAAGCTGGCGGATGCAAAGCTGCTTTTGCAGGAGTGGCTGAGTGCGCCCAAGCGCATCGGTGCCGTCGCCCCCAGTTCCCGACATCTGGCCGGGGCGATGGCGGCCTGGGTGCCACGCGAGACAAAAGGCTTGGTCGTGGAACTGGGTTCCGGAACCGGGGTGGTGACCAAGGCATTGCTGGCTCATGGGGTGAAGAGCGACCGTCTGGTGGCCGTGGAAAACACGCCGGCGATGGTTGAACTGCTGCGGTCGCGCTTTCCGAAAATCCAAGTCATCGAAGGCGATGCGCGGCAGTTGCGGAGTCTGCTCGCGAAACATCAGGCCAACGGGCAGCCCGTGGCCGCCGTCGTTTCCAGCCTGCCGCTGCGCCACTTCTCGGCGGAGGATGCCACCGCCCTCGCCCGCCAGATTCGGGAGTTGCTCCCGGCACAAGGCCGCTGGATCCAGTTCACCTACCACATTGGTAACGGCAAGCCGCCGGGCGGCGTCCCGTTCCAGGTTCGGCATTCGGACGTCATCTGGCTCAATCTCCCGCCCGCCCGCGTGATGGTTTACGAGAAGTAGCGGCGGAAACCGCGACGCGTTGGCAGCACGATTCCGCCAAGCCCGAGTTTGACTCCTCGCACAGGTCCACAAGGCGACCAAGCGCACGCGAGCTCAGTTCCCTTGGCCAGATTCCCCGCCACCGACTCTGCGCGTGCTCTGGGTGTGCAACGAGTGTGAACGGAAGTGGCGTTCAGGAGGAACGCGCCCGGTCCCCGGGCGCAGCGGCAAAACCTGCCAATCCCATCGGGACCTCCACGCCATCGGGTGGCTTCCCCGCGCTGCGGACAGGGACTGTCCGCGGTCCGATGCCTCAGCGGTGTGGAGATTTCGTTCGCCGTGACCGCCTTTACCATTCGCACCCGTGTGCAACCGTACTCTTGACGTTGTCGCACGAAGGTCTATAAACGCTTCTTGAGCACCGAATCCAGCTAATCAAGGCAGTCCTTTGCAGCCGCGATCTCATTGCGCCAGCGGAGGAAGCGGGCTTTGCGGCGGTCGTATTGAGCTGAAAGCCCGAGGGGGGAGGTTGCATTTGCCGAAGCGCTGGCTTCGGTCGCTTTCCACCGGATCACGGCCGCGCCAAATCCCCCGCGCGGAATCTCCCCGCTTCTCCATAACATGAAATCCATCCGATCCTCCATTCTGATCGTGCTGCTGGCATTGTCCGGTATCACGGTGACTGCCACCGACACGAACTACTTCCTGCACCCTCCGGGCGTGCTCTGGGCCGTGCTCGGCGACACCAACTTCTCGCCGGCGAGTGTCGCGGGCACACCTGAGGGCGCGGTGGTCGCAGGCATGCGTACCGCACCGCCCGGGCCGGACATTGATTATTGGTCGGTGCTGGCGCGGATCTCCGGCAGTCCGCCCGCTATCGTGGCCGCGACCAACTTCCACTTTGAGGGCCAGCACAATTGGGCATCGGACATCAAGCCCGTCCTAGGCGCCGGCGGGGCGCTCAGTGGTTTTGTCTTTGTGGGTGCAAGGCATCGCACCGATGTGGACCCGGTGGATCCGCGAATCACGTGGAGTCTACCGTGGCTCTGGGTCGTGCGGACGGACACGTCCTTCGTCAAGCAGTGGGAATCCGAACAGGGAACCATCTCGCACTACACCGATGGCAACGTGATCCGACCGGTCAGCTCGGGCTACCTGGTCGGCGGCACGGACTACATCGCGCCCGGGATGTCCGCCGGTGCGGAGGAATGGCTGCTCCGGTTGGACAGCGGCGGGAATCTGGTCACGGAAACCAACTTTGGCTACGCAAAGTTCGGCGGCGTATTTGCGATCGAACCCGCGGGTGACGGCGGCTACGTGCTGGCCACCGGAAACGGCGTGATCAAGGTCAACGCCACGCTGACTGAGCAATGGCGAACGAACACTTCGAACGCGTCGCCGCAGGATTATTACAAACAGGTCCGGCGCACGATTGATGGAGATTTCATTGGGTTGGCCAACCGGATTCAGTGGGTGAACGTTCCGAATCCACCGGGCTCGCAACTGCCCGTGTCCCAAGGATCGGTGCTCACGCGATTTTCCGCGAGCGGCGCAGTTCAGTGGTCACATCTTCTCACCGACGCGGGGCAGGGTTGGGCCGGATACGATCCGACGAATGGATTGCCCACTGTGACCCCCACTGTGCGCGGCGCGGATTTCGAGCTCGCGCCGGATGGTGGGGTGATGCTCATCAGCACCAAGAGCGAGGGTTTGAACGGCGGCAGCGATCTCTGGCTCGTCAAGCTCACCCCCGATGGCGCGCATGACTGGGAGAAATGCCTCGGCGGTGGTGGCGACGACAAAGGGGTCACCCTCGCGCTGGCGCCGGATGGTAATTACCTTCTCGCCGGCACTGCGGACGTGAACGACCTCGACCAACTGTGGGTGATGAAGGTTTCGACCAACCTGCACGCGGCCACACCTTCGTTCACCATAACACCGACCAGCCCGGTGTTTCGCGATCAAGTTCTGGTCTTTGACGCCCGAGCCTCGACGGCACCGCTTGGCGACGCGATCGCTGATTACCGCTGGGACCTGGGTGATGGCACTATCACCAACGGCCCGGTGGTGGCGCACGCGTATCGGAGTTCGGGCACGAACATCGTCACGCTTACAGTCACGACCACGAACGGCGTGTCCAAGCCGCTCAGCCAGCCTTTGGTCGTTCTGGGACTGGCCCTGCAATGGGAACGGCTTTTCGGTGCGGACAACCTCAATGCCGCACATGCCATGCTCGAAACCCGGGACGGCGGCTTCATCTTCACCGGCAACAAGAGTGACGACTTGTGGCTGCTCAAGACGGATCGCCGTGGGCGCTTAACGTGGGAGAGACTCATCAACAACGGATTTGGCGGCACGCAAGAGGGGTTTTCGATCGTCCGCGCACAGGACGGTGGCTACGTGGTGGCGGGACATGATTATCACTACACAAACTCCTACTGGTACGACGACGCCTGGCTGTTGAAAGTGGATGAGGCCGGTGAGCTGGTTTGGCCCATCAGGTCCTTCGGTGAGCTCACCCAGAATGAACAAGCCCAGTGTGTGGTGGCCACGGCCGATGGCGGCTACCTCTTGGGCGGCTACGCACCGACCAACGGCATTCGCTGTCCTTGGCTGGTCAAAACGGATGCCGAGGGGAACAAGGTCTGGGCCCGGCATTGTGAGTCTGGAACTTCGCGCTGGACGCAGTGGCTCGCGAGCACGACTGACGGCGGTTGCATCCTCATTGCCGAAGCGAATGCGCACTCGGCGCTCGTGCTCAAGACTGACGCGCTGGGCGTGCCGGTCTGGACCAACACTTTCCACCAGTACGACGCTTGGAAGTGGATCGCCGAACGCGGCGCGCCCTACGATGGCTTCGCGCAGCTTGGGGAGTCGGGCGAGAATATCGCTTTGAGATTCTTCAATGCCAGCGGCGCAGAGGTCAGCCGCAAGAGTTGGACAGGGATGACGACGCTCCAGGAAAACGATGTGGGCAATTATGCCGCGCGTACGCCCGACGGCGGCTATCTCATTGTCGGATACGTGGGGCTGCGTCCCGGGAGCATGTACACGACGCTGCGAAATGATGTCGCCTTGGTCAAGACCGACGCCGAAGGCAACACGGACTGGGTCGAGTTTATGCCGGGCACCTTTGATATCCACGAAAGCGGCTTGGCGGCGATGGCCTTGACCAACGGGAGCTATGTCGTGCTTGGCCGCCGCGAATCGGGGGATTCTCGCGTCTGGCTCTTCAAGCTCGCGTACAACCATCCGCCTGTGCCGCAGATGCAGGTCGCTACCAACGTGCTGGCGGCCGGTCAGCCATTCAACTTCGACGCAAGCGCCTCCAGCGACCGCGACGGAGCGGTGGCGCTTTACGAATGGGATTTTG
Organism: uncultured Verrucomicrobiota bacterium; assembly: GCA_964634255.1. Classification (GTDB taxonomy): domain Bacteria; phylum Verrucomicrobiota; class Verrucomicrobiia; order Limisphaerales; family MWDV01; genus MWDV01. The sequence goes on from CAZWJC010000014.1 coordinate 47,469, forward strand.
GCGACGGCCAGACGGGCAGCGGAGCGTTGATCACTCATGCCTACACTAACTCCGGTTCTTACGTCGTCCGGTTTACAGCGGTAGATGATGACGACGCCGAGCGCAGCCTGACGCTAACCAACTACGTGACGGGCGTTCGCGTAAGCGGCAGCGGCTACCAAATCCTGAATTACTCCATCACGAACTGCCCTCTCTGCGATCCGACCAACTACCCGCCTCCGACCATCCCGCTGCTGGTGGATTGGGACACTGCCCGCGGCGCCCGGCTACACACCACCAATAGCGGCGCTTCCACGAAGGTCATTCGGATCACTTTCACCGACCCCGTGCCCACCGGAGCAACGCTCTACCGATTACCTGGTTGGACGGCCGTGTCCTATACGATCGTGGACAAGCACACCATCGAAGTGCGGCTCTGGCTCAGTGCGTATGAAACGGACCTGGCGTTCGTGCTGGGCACGGCTTTGGTTCCACCCAAAATCAGTGCGATCGGACTGCCCAATACGACGCGCGTTTCGCTGAGTTTCGGCACCAGCGCTGGCTTCAATTATTACGTGCAACATGCACTCCAGCTCAGCCCAGCCGAATGGACCAACGTTCCCTTTGCTACCGCAATCGGCGATCCGTTGACGCTCGGGCAGACGCCTGGCAACGGGGCCGGCATGACCGTCTTCGTCGAGCAACCGCTGGGGAGCGGCGCGTTCTTCCGCGTGGTGATGCAGCGAGCCCCGTAGGCGACGAAGCTGACAGCGCTCTCCCGGTCGAAAGACGGCGGTTCATTTGCTGGCCAGCCCGGCGAAGATCCGGTTGGCCTCTTCCAGCGTCTCTTTCGAACCGATGTCGAACCACAGCCCCGGCACGGTCCAGGTGTAGAAGGGCGTCCGAGGGTAAAGCCACTGGACCAGCCGGCCGGGTTGGTCGGGATTGTTGCCTTCAGCGATGTATTGCTTGATGAGCGGCAGCACGTGGCGCGGGTAGTAATATAGGGCGATGCCCGTGAGCGTGCTGGCGGGGTTCTTCGGCTTTTCTTCGAAGAACGTGATGCGCCCCGTGGCGTCCGTGGTGATGGAATTGTATTTCTTGATTTGCTCCAGATCACCCACATCGTAGAGGGCGAGCACTGGGGCGTTCTTCTCTCGGCACACTCGCCCAAAGGCATCCAACTTTTGACTGAACAAGTTGTCGCCCGCTACCACGATGAGGTCGTCGTCCAAGTTTTGGGTGCGCAGGACGAAGTGGATATCGCCGATCGCACCCAGCTTGTTGGTGTCGTCGTTCGTGCCGTCGTTGACGATGGTGAACTGAACCGCCGCGCCGCGATAGCCATCCGCCCACGTCTGGAAGTGACCGGCGAATTTCGCATTCGTGACAACATAGACGCGGTCGATGCCCCCAATGGGCGCGAGATTGTCGAGGACGTACTCCATCATCGGCTTGCCGGCGACGGGCAGGAGGGGCTTGGGGCAGGTGAGCGTGAGCGGATACAGGCGCGTGGCATAGCCGGCGGCAAGGATGATCACTTTCATGGGCGCAGATTAAGCGCCAAACTGGCGGCGGGAAGCAACCGGAAATCGCGCTGCGGATCAGATCCGGCTTTCAAACAGGCCCGGGGCGGCGGCGCGGGCCACCGCTTCGCACCGCGCAAGGGTATCGGCGCTGGACTCGCAGCCCAGGGCGAATTGGGCCAGTTCCCGCGCCTCGTCCAGCTTCAGCCGGCGGATCAGAAACTTCACCGCGGGCACGAGCGGCGGCGCCACGCTCAATTCATCCACCCCCAAACCAATCAGCAGCGGGACAAGCACCGGATCGCTGGCCAGCTCGCCGCAGACGCCCACCCGCACCCCGTGCACCCGCGCGGCCGTGACGGTGGTGTGAATGAGCCGCACGATCGCCGGATGGGCCGGATCGTACAAGTGTGCGATCCGCTCGTTCATCCGGTCCACGGCCAAGGTGTATTGGATGAGGTCGTTGGTGCCGATGCTGAAGAACTTCACTCGTTTGGCCAGAGCATCGGCGACCAGCGCCGCCGAGGGAATCTCGATCATCGCGCCAACTTCCATCTGTTCGTCGAACGGCTGGCTCTTCGCACGTAACTCGGCTTTGCAGGCGTCGAGCAAGGCATTGGCTTGGGTCAACTCCTCGAGCCCGGAGATCATCGGATACATCATCTTCACGTTGCCCTCGGCGCTGGCGCGGAGGATGGCGCGAAGTTGCGCGGCGAAGATGTCCTTCTGTTCGAGACAAAAGCGGATGGCACGCCAGCCGAGGAACGGGTTCATCTCCGTCGGGACGGCAAGGTGCGAAAGGAGCTTGTCGCCGCCGAGGTCGAGCGTGCGGATGATGACGGGCGCCGGTTTCAGCGCCGCCGCCACTTGCCGATAAGCGGCGAACTGCTCGTCTTCGGAGGGCGGGCTGCCGCGGTTGATGAAGAGATACTCCGTGCGGAACAGGCCCACGCCCTCAGCGCCGCTGGACTTCACGGAATCCTCGTCGCCCGCCTGTTCGATGTTGGCCAGCAGCGCGACGCGTTGCCCATCGAGCGTAATGGCGGGCTTGTCGAGCACATCGCGCAGCTTCTCCTCGAGGGTTACCTGACGGCGAATGAGTTGGCCGTACTCGAAGAGCGTTTGGTCCGTCGGATTGATGATGACCAACCCGTTGAAGCCATCGAGCAGGAGGTAATCGCCGCTCTCCAACTCCTGCGAGGCGGTCTTCAGGCCGACCACCGCCGGCACCTTGAGTGAGCGCGCCATGATCGCCGTGTGCGACGTCTTGCTGCCGATATCCGTGCCGAAACCCAGCACCTTGGCCCGGTCCATCTGCGCCGTGTCACTGGGGGTGAGGTCGTGACTGATCACCACGCAGGGTTCGGACAGATGACGGAGATCGCTGCCATGCGCCTTTCCCAACAGACTGCTGAGGACTCGGGCGGTCACATCGCGCATGTCCGCAACGCGCTCTCGGAGATACTCGTCATCCACGGCCGCCAGCGCAGAAGCGTATTTCTCGGCCACCGTATGGTAGGCGTGCTCGGCGTTGACGTGATCTTGGCGCACGAGGCGAATGACTTCGTCCACCAGCACGCGATCTTCAAGCACCAGCAAGTGCGCGTCGAAAATGCTGCCCTCGTCGGCGCCCATGACTTCGCGAACCTTGCGCTGGACCTGCAGAACCTGATGTCGCGTATCCACCAGGGCCCGCTCAAGCCGCTCGATTTCCGCGGGGATTTCTTGTTCCCCGACGTCGCGACGCGGAATGGCCGCGTCGGCTTTTCGGAGCACGAGCAGCCGACCGCGGCAGACGCCGGGCGAGACAGGAATCCCTCGCAGGATTCTTTCCCCTTTGTGCAGTGGCGCCGGCATGGCCCACCTTTAACGCAAACCCAGCCCAGTTGAAAAGGATTTCTTGGCCCAGACCGCCAACTTTTCCGCGCACAATGCTCCGTCGGGCATCCCGAGCCGGAATCCGCAAAACGCGTTGTTCCACCGTATGCTAGCCGCGCGTTCCTTCTCCTGTTTCGGGACGAACTGAACATCTGGATTTTTGTTTCTTTCAAAGCGGTCGTCCCGTATGCTCCCACGCTGTCGCACCGTGAGGGTGCGCACTTGATTGTAGAAACCGGATACTATGCCACTAACACATACCCGCGACTTGTTCGCCAAGGCGTTAAAGGGCAAATACGCCCTCGGCGCTTTCAACGTCAACAACATGGAGCTGATCCAGGCCATCGTGGAGGCCTGCGAAGAGGAAAAGGCCCCGCTGATCCTCCAGATTTCCAAGGGCGCGCGCCAATACGCCAACCCCGTCTATCTTAAGAAGCTCATTGAGGCCGCCGTCAGCCTCTCGAACATCCCTATCGCCGTCCACCTCGACCACGGCGACACCTTCGATCTGTGTAAGCAGTGCATTGACGAAGGCTTCACCAGCGTCATGATTGACGCCAGCCACGAACCGTTCGAGAAGAACGTCGAAGTGTGCAAGAAGGTCGTGGACTACGCCCACAAGTTCAATTGCTCCGTTGAAGGCGAACTCGGCCACTTGGTCGGCGCGCAGTTCGACGACGGCGAGGAAGGTGGCAGCCATTCCACAAGCGGCCACTACACCAACCCGGATGAAGCGGTGAAGTTCGTCAAGGCCTCCGGCGTGGATTCGCTGGCCATCGCGATTGGCAACAGCCACGGCGCTTACAAGTTCAAGGGGGAACAACACCTTGATCTGGAACGCCTCAAAGCCATCAAGCAGGCGCTGATGAATGCCGGTTTGGGCGACTACCCGCTGGTCCTGCACGGAGCCTCCAGCGTGCCGCAGTACCTTGTCGCCGAAGTCAACAAGTACGGTGGCAAGATGCCCGACGCCCAAGGCGTGCCGGAATCCGACATTGAAGTCGCCCGCCGCACGGGATGCACGAAGGTCAACATTGACACCGACTTGCGCATCGCACTGACTGCTGGCATCCGCAAGGTCTTCTCGGAAAGTCCAAAAGAATTCGATCCGCGCAAGTACCTCGGCCCGGCCCGCGCCGCGGTCAAGGACCTCGTCCGGCACAAGGTCAAGAATGTCCTGTGCTGCGCCGGGCACGCGTTCGACTAGACCGAACTCCAGCCTTTTCGTAGCCCGAGTGGTGAAGCCGCCACTCGGGCTTCTTCTTTTTCTATCAAGAGTGGGCCGTCGTGGCGCACTATTAAATGAACTGCGTTCCTCAATTGTGCTTATGTGACGCATATCGACTCAACAACCAGTTGATTCACAATTTGATTCCCATTGTTTTACAACGACTTAAGAGGATTGCAGCCTCTGGCACCTCCCCAGCTAGAGAGTCAAGCGTTGAACAAACAAGAACAAAGCGTAAAGAGAAAGGACATGACTATGATGCTGACAAGATGGCAACGACCTGAGGTAACAAGCTGGCCCGTGTTCGGGCGGTTGTCTGATCTGCGGACGGAGATTGACCGCCTGTTCGAATCACCCTTCACCGAGCTGGCGCGCACTTCAAGCCTGTTAAGTGGCTGGATGCCCGCCGTTGACTTATTCGAAGACAAGGATCATTTCACGGTGAAGGCCGAACTGCCCGGCATGAAGAAGGACGACATCGAGCTGACGTTGCACGAAGGCTGCCTGAGCATTTCGGGCGAAAGGCGTACCGAGCGCAAGCAGGAGGATGCCGAAGTTCACCGTTCGGAGCGGTTCGTCGGACGATTCCAACGCACGCTCTCGCTGCCTGCGCCGGTGGCGGTCGAGAAGATCACGGCTCAGTACAAGGACGGCGTTTTGACGGTCACGCTGCCGAAAACCGAGGAAGCCAAGCCAAAACAGATTGATGTGAAGGTGGGGTAAGAACCGAGAACCGTCCCGGCGGGCAGAGTCGCCCGCCGGGACACAACCAATTCCTGAAGAACATGAGCGCAACACTGCAAAAAGAACCACGCACCGAAACCCAGCCCGTTCGGGTTGAATACGTGACGCCGCCGGTGAACATCTACGAAACCAAGACCGACTACGTGCTGGAAGCTGAAATGCCCGGCGTGAGCAAGGACGGCCTCGAAGTCACGCTGGAAGGCAACGAGATCACCATCCATGGTCGCCGCGCGCCGGAAACGACCGCAGGCGAGCCATTACTCCGGGAACGTTACCCGGCTGAGTTCCGTCGGGTCTTTGAGATAGACCCCGCTCTGGACACGGGCAAGATCTCGGCAAAAGTCGAGCAAGGCCTGCTGACGCTCGTCTTGCCCAAATCCAGTCGTCAGCAACCGCGCCGCATCGCGGTGGCCGACTAATCGAGTTGTCGGAGAACGGCCTTGGCGCGTGATGGCGTTGGGGCCAAGCAAGGAAGGAGAAAGACGCGCTCAAGCCGGGTCTGGAAGGCCCGGCTTGTCTTCTTTGGAAGTTCTGCTTGAAGCGCCAAAAACCCGGGCAAGATCGAAATCCTACCCGGGCGCGAGAATGTCCGCGGTGATTACTTCTCCGCCGCGTGTTGTTCGCGGGCGCGCTTGCTTTCGTCAATGACCTTCTGGGCCATTGCCGCCGGCATTTCTTCGTAGTGGCTGAAGTC
>CAZWJC010000015.1:0-51082 GCA_964634255.1 uncultured Verrucomicrobiota bacterium
GCCGAGGACGAGCGGTTCACCCACACGCTAACCATCGCGCTCTCGCCCGCCAACGCCATGCGCGCCCATGACGCGCTCTCGCGACCGCTGCTGGAACAGTTCCATCCACTGGCGGTGGCCAAGGTCTTTCTGCCAGACGCTGACTTCCGGTCCTTTGCGCGCCGGGTGTTGTTGGACCTGCGTTATCCGGCGCAGCCGGATGCTCCGAGTGGTGATGCGGTGGCGCGCAACGCAGCGACGTTCTGGCGCGTTACCGTGCAGGAAGCAGCGGAAGCCATGCTAAAACGTGGCGGCATTGAGCCAGACGGCCTCTGCCACCCGCCGGCACGGGTGGACGAAACCTGCCACACGTATTGCCCACGTTGCGGCGCGCAGTTCACTTCAGCCGAGGGCCGTTGCGCGGACTGTGGGGGACTGGTGCTAAAGCAGTTTGCCTGAACGCTGGCCACTGACTTTCGGCAGAGTCTGTCTTGCATCCGCGCGGGCATCCACCGCGTCGAGGTTTCGACCTCGGCCGGTTGCCGGCTTCAGGCCTCTGACTGACGGAGTGCCGTTAGCACACGCGCCGTGACCGCCTCGACCGAGATGGCTGTCAAACACTCCATCGGCTCCGACCATCGGCATCGCGACTTCAGGCACGGCGCGCAGGGCAGGTTGATGCGCACCACGCTATCCAGACAGCCGTGCGGACCAGTACGGCGGGGCTCCGTCGGCCCAAAAAGCGCCACCAGCGGTTTGCCCAACGCGGCGGCGACATGCATCGGTCCGGTGTCACCCGTCAGCACGGCGCGGCTGAGCCGCAGCCACTCGATCATCTCCGGCAGCGAGGTGGCGCCGGTCAAGTCGAGACAGCGCTCCGGGGCGGCTCGTGCAATGACGTCGCCGAGCGGCTTGTCAGCATTCCCGCCCAAGATGGCAAAACGCAGGTTGGCATGCGCGCTGGAAACTTGGCGGACGACCTCGGCAAAACGCTCGGCGGGCCAGCGTTTGTTCTCCCAGCGCGCCCCCGGCAGCACGGCCAGCCAGTGCTCGCTGTTCACGGCCCATTTTTCCCGCACGGTCGCGGCCACCGCCGGTCGTGCTGGCAACCAGGTGAATCCGTTGTGCACTGGAATCCCTAACACCGGCAGGACGCCCAGATACCAGTCCACCGCGTGTGTGTGAAAGGAAGCGCGGCGCACCGCGATGTCGTAGAAGCCGCGGGCGCCTTCGCGGGCGTCGTCCAAACCGACCAGTGTCCTGCCATTCGCCAGCCAGGCGATGGTGCCGCTCCGGGCCAGTGCTTGCAGGTCAATCACCCAGTCGAATTGCTGGGTGCGCATCCAGCGCAGCGACCGCCAGAATTCCAGGCAGCACTTCGGCGAACCCCAGCCACGACGCTCGAAACGCACGACACCGGCCAGGTCAGGATCATCCTCCAACAGCGAAGCCAGCTCTGCGTTCACCCACCACCACACCTCGGCGGAGGGAACATGGCGTTTGAGCAGCCGCAAGACGGGCAACGCTTGCACCACGTCGCCAAGCGAACTGGGCTTGAGAATGAGGACTTTCAAATCCGCAGGCCGAAAGCCGAAATGCGCAGGAAAGCCGCGAGCCAAACCCCGGGACTGTGGCTTCGCAGAGTTGCCGTTCCGGTATTGCAGTTCATTCGGGACAAGGGTTCAAACGCAGACGGCGCGAGGCGCGTCATCGGTCAAACCACCGGCGTCACCCAGGCGGCTCAGCGTCCGTAGGCCAGCCGCTCCGCCAACCGCTCCGGCAAGCCCGCTTCGCGAATCTTCTTCTGGGTCGTGGCAATGTCGTAATCCAGCCGGCGCAATTCCACGGTCTGCTCGTCCGCGTCATAGACCACGTAGGCTGACTTGGGATTGCCGTCGCGGGGCTGGCCCACGGCACCGACGTTGATGAAGTACTTCTTGCCAGCCTCGACCTTGAACTTCGAGTAAGTCCCGCCACGCACCATGCTGTCGCGGATAAAGGCCACCGGGACGTGGGTGTGGCCGAAGAAACAAACCGGCGTGTTTTGGTACGGGAAGCTGGCGGCGGCGGCGAGCTTGTCGAAAACGTAGCCCCAGCGCTGCGGACCATCGAGGGTGGCGTGAACGATGGTGAAATTCATCACCATGCGGACGTATTTCAACTCGCGCAGCCATTGGCGGCCGTCTTCGCTCAACTGCTTGCGCGTCCACTGGACGGCCTCGGCGGCGGCTGGGTTGAACCCTTCGGCGTGCTCGTCAATCGAGCAATACTCGTCGTGGTTGCCCTTGACGCAGGGCATGCCCATCTTGCGGACCAGCTCCAGGCATTCGCGCGGGTTCGCCCCGTAACCGACGACGTCGCCGATACAGGCGTAATGCGTGCATTTTTGCTTCTGGGCGTCATCCAGCACCACCCGGAAGGCTTCCAGGTTGGCATGAATGTCCGCAATGACGGCAAACTTCATTTCTCTTCTACCTCACGATCTCAAATCCGCGAAACCCACCTTGCGCCTCGCCCCACGTTACGGCCTCGTCCCGAATGAACCCATCCAATCCTGCCTCGCGCACGCCATGTCGGAAGGCTTCCAGCTCACTCCGCGCGCCCTCGGCGATGAGTTCGACCCGGCCATCCGGGAGGTTGCGCACCACACCCGTCACCTCGTAGCCGCTGGCGACTGTCCTCGCAGTATAGCGGAAACCGACTCCTTGCACGTGCCCTGAGTAGAGCACCCGCATCTGGCAACGGCCCGCAGCAATCATCGAATACGTCGTTTCGCGGCAACCACCGGGTGGCAGAACCTCCGGCCAGCCGGCTTTACGGGGAGGATGAAGCCATAACCCGCCCGGTCCGGCAATGTTTTTCTCGGCAAGAGCAAACCCATGGCCGTTGACACTGAGCGCCCCAGCGGGGGGCATCACGCCTGCGTTCGACGGCTCAGCGCCCCACTTGGAACGGGCCTAGCCTCCACTAAAACCGCTTAGTGCGTGTTACTTCTTTGCCTCCGCCGGATTCGCGGCGTCCCGGTAGAACTTTTCCTGGAGCGCCGGCACCACCTTGTCGTTCTTGATTTGCTTCAAGGCTTCCGCCACGAGCTTGGCATGGAGTTGAAGCTCGAATTCCCCGAGTTCCGCGCTGCCATTGAATCCCTGCCCGGAGTAGTGATTCGGAAAGCCCGCGTACCAATCCACCGGCGTACTGATGTTCTTGAAGTGGCTCAGGCGCTTCTGGTCCTCGCCCGATTCGGCTTTACCCTCCTCCAAGTTGACCAGCCCGGGACGCAACGCCATGACCATCGAGGTTTCGGACTCGTCGGCATGCCCGCCCGGAATCGTGGATTTGAATTTGGGCTGAACAGCGTTGTAGATCTCCGCACTCCATGGATCCACGAGGTAAAGCGCGTAATCCCGCTTGCGTTCGAGTTGGGCCATGTTGAAGTACTTCAGGAAATCGTTGTTCCCGCCGTGACCATTGACGATGACGATCTTGCGGACACCATTGCGCGCGAGCTCATCAAGAGTCTCCTGCAGGAGCTTCCAGGTCAGTTCGTGGCTGTAGGCGATCGTGCCCGGCTGGTGTTTGGCTTCGTTGATCTGGCCGAAGTAGTAGTCCGGAAAGACAATGGCATACTCTTGGGACGCGGCGCGCAGGCACATCTCGCGCACTTGCATCAGGTCCGTGCCCAGCGGCAGGTGGGGGCCGTGTTTCTCGATGATGCCGAAGGGGATCACGCAGGTGCGCTCCGACTTCTCCAAGGCCTGGACAAACTTCGGCGAGGAGAGTTCTTCCAACTTGGCGGGGAGATTGCCAACAGAGTTGGTGGGCGATGCCGCGCGAAGCGAGCCGGCCCCGACTACAAGCGCTGCGAACAGAATGGCGGTGGTTTTCATGACTGCAATCAAGCTGCGCTGAGCATGGGGCGGCGGAAGAGATCAGCAAGCAGGAATCCGGAACACCATGCTAGCTTGCCCGCAGTCCTGCACCTCCAGCACGGGCAGCGCATCAGCCACGGCACCAGTACCAATGGAAAAGGGCCGGCGCACTCTGCCCAAGTGAGCCCGTGGTTCCGGATTGAAACCACCGCCCGCCCCCGTATCCTCCGCGGCATGAACAACCAGGCTCAGCACTTCATCAAAGAGGATCCGTGGCGCATCTTCCGCATCATGGCCGAGTTCGTGGACTCGTTTGAGGCGATGTCAACGGTCGGCCCGGCGGTAACCGTGTTTGGCTCGGCCCGAATGAAGCCCTCGCATCCGTATTACAACCACGCCGTCCAGTTGGGCCGAGAGCTGGCCAAACACAAGCTCGGCGTCATTACCGGGGGCGGCCCGGGCATCATGGAGGCCGCGAACAAGGGCGCGGCCAAAGGAAAGGGCAAGAGCGTGGGCTTGAATATCCAGTTGCCGCATGAGCAGAAAGGCAATCCCTATGTGAATGTGCCGATCTATTTCCACTACTTCTTCGCGCGCAAGGTCTGCTTCGCCAAGTACAGTTGCGCCTTCGTCTTCATGCCAGGTGGCTTCGGAACTCTGGATGAGTTCGCCGAAATCGCCACGCTGGTGCAGACGCAGCGCATCCCGCGTTTCCCGCTCATTCTCTTCGGGGTCAAGTTCTGGCGCGGCATGCTCGACTGGATGCGCCAGCAGATGGACCAGCAGAACCACTTCATCGGCGCGGGCGATCTGGACCTGTTCACCGTGACTGACGACGTGGACGAGGCGGTGCGCGTCATCTTGGACTACGAACGCCGCGTCGGCCCGCCGGACACGGTGCCGAAGGCGTTTGCCTGAGCCTAGCTCGGGCTGCCGCAACGCATGCAAGCACTGGCCCAGGAATGCTCCACGGCGCATTCGCCGGAAACGCTGGCGGCGCAGTTTGCCGGTGAGCCTGGGCTGGTGTTGCTGCACAGCGCGCTTCGCGAGTCGGCCCAAGCGCGTTACTCCTTCGTCGCCGCGCGCCCTTTTCTCACGTTCCGGTCGTTCGGCTCGCGCTGCGAGGTCCATCTTGCCAGCATAGACCCTGCAACCCGCAACCTGTCCTCCGTCCAGTTCGGAAACCCGTGGCATCTGTTGGATGGCCTGATGGGCCGATTCGAGTTGCTGGATACGGCGGACATGCCGTTTCCGCTCGGGGGTTGCTTTGGCTTCTGGGGGTATGACCTGAAGAACTTCGTCGAGCCCAAACTCCGCGCGCAGGCGATCAACGATCTGGAGTTGCCGGATTGCTGCGTCGGGTTCTACGACAGCCTGGTCGTCTTCGATCACGCGCTGGGCCGGACGTGGATCGTCTCGACCGGAATGGAAGCCGATGGCTCTCGAAACCCGGCCCGGGCTGCTCAACAGATGGCGTTCTGGCAAAAGCGGCTGGGGCGCGAACCCCTGCCCGAGACGACGGGCCTCCCGCGGGACGCCTCGGAGCTCACAGCCAATCTCTCGCGTGTCGACTTCCTCGCTCGTGTCGAACAGGCGCAGCGCTACATTCGTGCCGGCGACATTTATCAGGTGAACCTCTCGCAGCGACTGGCCGTGCCCCAACCGTGTTCAAGCTGGGAATGCTTTCAACGCTTGAGCACCGTTTCCCCCGCGCCGTTCGCCGCGTTCCTGGATTGCGGCGAGTTCCAGCTCGCCTCGTCCTCGCCGGAACTCTTCCTCCGCCTGAGCGGCGGGCACGTGGTCACGCGCCCCATCAAAGGCACGCGCCCGCGCTCGACGGACGCGAACGAGGACGCGCGCCTTGCCTATGAACTCCAATCCAGTCCCAAGGAGAAGGCCGAGCTCGTGATGATCACCGACCTCTTGCGCAACGATCTCGGGCGCGTTTGTGAATACGGCTCCGTGCAGGTGCCGGACTTGATGCGGTTGGAGCGCTACGCCCACGTGCAGCATCTCGTCTCGACCGTCGAAGGCCGACTTCGACCGGACGTGACTCACCTCGCGGCCATGGCGAGCTGCTTTCCCGGCGGCAGCATCACCGGCGCGCCCAAGTTCCACGCGATGGAGATCATTGACGAACTGGAGCCCACGGCGCGCGGCCCGTTCACGGGCGCGCTGGGCTACCTCGGCTTCAACCGTGAAAGCCAGCTCAGCATCATCATCCGCACCGCCATCTGCAAAGACGGCGCGGCCTATTTCCCGGTCGGTGCCGGCATCGTGGCCGACTCACAGCCCGAGGCCGAGTACGCCGAGACGCTGGCCAAGGCGGCGGGCTTCTGCACGGCGCTTGCTCACCGTCCCGCGGGAGAGCTCGTGGCGTTGCACCCACCCACTGCGCGGAATGGAGCGCGCAGCATCGCCCCATGATTGTCTTCCTCAACGGCCAGTTCGTGCCCGAAGACCAGGCGACCGTTTCTGTGCTCGACCGCAGCTTCCTATACGGCGACGGGCTGTTTGAGACGCTCCTAGTGCGCCGCGGCCAGCCTTTTCGCTGGGTCCAGCATCTGGAGCGCTTGGAGCGGGGTGCGGCCTTTCTTGGCATCCGGCTACCGTTTGCCAGTGGCGCGCTTCGCGGTTTCGCCCAAGAACTCATCCACAGAAACGCCCTGCCCGACGCGTTGCTGCGGCTGACGCTAAGCCGTGGCGTCGGGCCGCGCGGATACTCGCCCAAAGGCGCGGACCGCCCAACGCTGGTGATGACCCTGCATCCGACGCCAGTTTGGAATCCCACCGCGCCGCCGCGTTGGAAGCTGGCAACGGCGTCCTTCCGGCTCCCGGCCCACGAGGCCTTGGCCCAGTTCAAGACCTGCAACAAGCTCGCCCAAGTGCTGGCCCGCGCGGAGGTCGAGGCGCGCGGGGCCGACGAAGCGCTGCTATTGAACACGGACGGGTACGTCGTCGAGGCAGCGAGCAGCAATCTGTTTTGGGTTGAAGACCGAACGGTATGCACGCCGCCGCTGGCCAGCGGCATCCTGGCCGGCGTGACGCGCGCGGTCGTCCTGGAGCTCTGCCAAAGCGCCGGTGTGCCGACCCGCGAAGCCACTCTGCTGCCGGAGGACTTGGCGCGCACCGATGGCGTCTTTGTGTCCCTGAGTAGTTGGGGGATCGTTGCCGCGAGCGAGCTTGACGGACGGGCGTTGCCGGAGTGTTCGTTGGTCCGGGAGTTGTGCCACGGTTACGCACGGCTGTTGGAAACTGAAACCACTGCCGCGTCCGGCGGCACCAGCCACCTACCGCATGTTTAAGCGCTATCGCATTGGAGGACTGGTCCTCACTGCCATCCTTGCCACAAACGCGGCGAGTGCGGATGACGTGCTCTGGGTTGGTTCGTGGAGTCTCAAGCCGGTGGACACAAAGTACGTGGACCTCGTCCATTACGGCGAGCTGCACGTCTCGGATCATGCCCCCGCTCCGCTGCAATATCAACTCACCGGTCGGGTGGTGTATGAACCGTGGAAGTCGCTCGGTTTTGCCCTCGGCTATTCGTATCTCGAGCGGCAGGTCCACATCGCGGCGACAGACGACTGGGACGACGTGTACACGCACCGCTTTGAAGTGGAAGTCAATCCCCGCTGGGCCCTGGGCAAGGGAGTCCAGTTGAGCCTGCGCAATCGGTTCGAGGAACGTTGGGTGGAGGACAAGGACGGCACGTATCCGCGCACGCGCCACCGGCTGGAGTTAAGTGTCCCCGTCAAGAACGCCGGCCCCGTGTCCGAGGTCTTCAGCTTCGTCGAGCCCTTCTTTGACCTGCGGACGGGCAAGAACAGCGAGGACCGTTACGCGCCCTTGGGCGTGACCTTCAAACTCTCCAAGCACGTCGGCCTGCGCACCTACTACGTCTGGCAAACCGTCCAAGGTCCGTCCGGCTGGTCCAATAACCATATGCTCTGGACGCACTGGAACATCAGCCTGTGGTGACTTTGGCGTTTCGAAGATTGAGCCGCAAGCACTCGCTTGGAGCGTCACTTCCTCTCACACCGGGCGCAATTCGACACCCGGTGCGTTACGTCAGCCGCGAAGCGGCACGACCTGAATAGCCGTGGGTTGTCACACAGACCCGTCCCATAGCCGAGAAAGAAAAGGCTCGGCAGCGGAGAGTTTACCTGCCACTCGGCAGGGATGAAAAAGAAACCTACTCCGCCTCCGAGCCGTTCCAAGCTCTCGGTTCTGCGCCAACTCTGCAACCTGATTCCACCCCGTCTGACCGCGCAACTGGCCCGCCAGACCGGCGTCCACAAGCGCGCCCGCACCTTCAGTCCGTGGAGTCACGTGGTGAGTTTGCTCTACGCGCAGGCCGCTCATAGTCTGAGTCTCAACGACGTTTGCGACACCCTGCAGTTGCACTTGGGCCCGCTCTCGGCTTTGCGCGGGGCCACGCCACCGGCGCGCAACACCCTTTCGCATGCCAATCGGGTCCGGGACGCCCGTTTGGCCGAGTCGTTGTTCTGGCGCACACTGGTCCATTTGCAAAGCTGGAATCCGGGTTTTGCGCGCGGCCCCAAATTCCGGCTGGCCCGCCGCTTCCGTCGCACGCTGCACGCGGTGGATTCGACCAATTTGGAATTGGTGGCGCACTGCCTTCCGTGGGCGCATTATCAGCACCGCAAGGCGGCGGCCAAATGTCATGTACGACTGCACCTGCAAAGATTTCTGCCCCAGTTTGTGTGTGTGGATCCTGCCCGCTTCAATGACAAACGGCACGCCCGCGCCGCGTGTGCGGACGTGCGGTCAGGCGAGATTGTCGTGTTTGACAAGGCTTACATTGATTTCGGCCATTTGCATGAATTACATCTCCGGGGCGTGGTGTGGGTCAGCCGCGCGCGGGCCGATTTGGCCTGCCGGGTGATTCGCCCGTTGGCCCGACGGCTGCGACGTGATCCACGGGTACAGCGAGACGAACTCATCGAACTGACCAGTCCGCCCGCCCACCGCAAACACCCCACGCGGCTGCGCCGGGTGGTGGCGCGGGTAACCATCCAAGGGCGTGAGCAGGAATCGGTGTTCCTGACCAACCAGTTGAACTGGACGGCCGGCAGTGTGGCCGAACTTTACCGGTGTCGCTGGCAGATCGAAGTGTTTTTCAAACAGATCAAGCAGACGCTGCAACTGGCGGATTTTCTGGGCCAGAGCGCCAACGCCGTGCGCTGGCAGGTGTGGACGGCGCTCTTGGTGTATGTCCTGTTGCGCTTCTGGGCGTGGACGGCGCGTTGGGCGCATTCCTTCGCCCGGCTCTTTACCGTGGTGCGCGGGGTGTTGTGGGAACGGCTGGAGGTAGGCGGATTGTTGCGGCGCTATGGGACAGCTCGGGTGCGCTTGAGGTGCGTGGCGCAAGCCGATCAAGCGTATTTCGCCTTTGCACGGTGAAACTGTGGGACAGCACGGCATCACAACAAAGTTGAAATCGCAAATGGCCCCCAAAATCCTTAACGCCATTTCAGCCAGAGTCTGCAAGAAGCCCCGTGTTTGTGGCGTTTCCCACTTCATCTTGCCCTCCTGTGGGACGGGTCTGGGCTTGTGCCCACGGTTATTCGCGTTACTCCGGAAGGGCTGCGCGCATTACAGCAGAAGATTCGGCCATTGTTGCCTTACGATGTGCCGATTGCACCCAAATCGGCATTTGGCCCTTACTCGATTTGGCTACTTGAAAGTCGAATGCAGGATTTCGCGATCCCTTGGATGGAGGCCAATCTTCTCGTCGCTGAACACGCTCTGCGCGAGTTGCGGAACGCCAGCGTGAGCATCGGGTGCTCCGTGGCAGTTGAAAGTACGCCCACAGTGAAGCTCACGGGAAATTACTATGAAATCCAAGTGGACGAATTCGCGAGTATCGTTTCGGAAAACAATGAGATTGGCAGTCGTTGTCCGGGATGCGGCTTCCTTCTGGCCGCAGAGAAGCCGAGGAAATTCGTGCTCCAAACCAATACTATCCCGCGAGACACAGATTTGTTCCGATTGGCAGAATTTCCGTTTGTGCTCATCGCCTCAGAGCGCTTTTGCGATTTCCTGACCAGCCGAGGCTACAAAGGCATTTCATTTGAGCCGGTGAAATTGGATACGAAGAAGCCCACTGTCGAGATGCTGCGTCCGTCCCGTGGTGTGAAGCCTGAGGCATGGCCGTTGCATCGAGAACCAAAGGCGCTGTGCAAATCCAAGGCGGTTGCGACTGTTCCCGCACCTCCCCGGAAGGCTCCTGAGTTTGCCGAGGTTCTCAAATCCCGTTTGCCAAAGCACGCCGAAGCGCTGTTGGCATTGGCCAAACCCGCAGTAGCCATCGCGGCGACAGAAGTTCCGAACGGGCAACCCACCCGCGGTATTTCGAGGTTCGGCGGGTTACCTGACGTGGCGGAGGATTTCAAGTGGCCCAAGCGTGGCCGCCAACCGCTGACCTTCCTCGCGCAGATCGTTCTTACGGAGGCCGCACCGTTCTTGGACGAAACGTCGCTCCCGAAAAAGGGTTGCCTGTGGTTTTTCTACGACATGGAGGAGCAGCCTTGGGGACTCGAACCTGATGATCGCGATGGCTGGCGTGTAGTATTCGCTCCCGTAGAAGGAACAGAACTGAAGCGAGCCGCGCTGCCGCGGGGACTCGATGAGGGCAACGTCCTTCCAGAGTCCAAACTCACGTTTGCGCGTAGTACAACCCTGCCAGCACGTTCGGCTCAAGAGGTCCAGGCGCTGGAGCTCTCCAAGGCAGAGGAGGAAACCTACAAAGCAATCCTTGGAGAAAGCCAGACTCTGAACAGCGAATCGGTTCCTCTGCACCAACTGGCTGGCCATCCAGCGCCGGTGCAGTCCGGCGACATGAGAATCGAATGCCAATTGCGGCTTGAGGGAATCGGTTCAGAACAGGAAGAGGAATGGGCAGGAGCAAAAGGCAATGAGATCAGGTCCGCAGCGATGGAATGGGAGCTTCTGCTCCAGTTGGACACGAATCAGGTGGCCGATTTCAGCTGGGGCGATGCCGAACGCCTGTATTTCTGGATTTGTAAGCAGGACCTGGCAGACAACCGATCCGACCGCTGTTGGCTGATTCTCCAGAGCCACTAACCGACTTGCTTAACGCTTCAACGGCTTTGCGACACCGTTTGCCTTGGATTTCCTGGCTGTTGATCGTCGCGTCGCCTTCTTGCGAGCGTTCTTGGCAGCCCGCTTGGCTCGCGGCGGCGGAGGATTTGATGAAGTGGCAGAAGCCGGCGGCGGTGGGGCGGTGGGCGGCGCCTTCGGCGCCGTCTTCTCGTGAATTACCTGTCGCACCTTTTCGAGCCGCTTCTCGGTTTCCGCCTTGGCCCGTTCCAGTCCGTCTTGGCTGGTGTTGATGACATCGGATAACAACCCGCACACGCGTTGGATGCGCTCCGTGTAGCTGCCAGGCTTCAACTCGACGCCTTTGGTCTTGAGGAAGCCGTCCACATGCCGGTATAGCTCGCCTTTCTTGATTCGTTTCATGGTCATTCTATTTTTGGCCATGACTATGTCGCGCTTGGCGTGCTGCAACAACTACAGATGTGGAACGGCTTTGTACCATCGCCATGCCCTGAAGGATCCGCAACGCGCCTCTCGACTGCGCGTTCAATGCTGTGGTCGCGGAGCCGCCCCCAGACCATCGCCGTCTTTGGCCAAATCGAACTCTGCGGTCGTGGTTGCGCCCGAGACGTCGGTCCACGCCACGCGGTAGTGCCCTTTGAAGCCGCGGAAGGTCACGGTCTTGCCCGCCTCGGTCTTCAAGGCCAAGCGTGTCCTCCACTCGTGATTGATGAGTGTGTCGAGCGTGTGGTAAACGGGTTTTCGATTCATCTCCGTATCGTAAATGCCGGAGAGCGACGGCTCGCCTTGCGCCGCGCCGCCGTCCACCACGTTCCACCACGTGATACCCATGACCTCGGGATAACTGAACCACAGCCGGTAGAGATTGCGGGTGAGCACCGCCTGCACCTCCCGGCCCGCGGGCGTGTCTTCGGGCGCGGTGATGGTCACCTCGCTGATGTGGATCGGGCGCTCGGCCTCCCGCAGGCAATCCAGCACGGCGTAGTTCTTGGCGGGCGTCAGTGTGTCCGCGCCCGCGGCAATGCGTCCCGACTCGGCGGGGCTGTAGATGTGCATCTGCACGCCCACGCCGTCCACACGCGCCCCGCGATCAATCAGGTCGCGGATGATCTCCACGTAGCGGCGCGACGGTCCCCAATGGACGTCGCAGTCATTGATGCCCAGCCACGTTGACGAGGGAAAGTATTTCTCCGCCCACTTGTAGGTCTTGAAGGTGTAATCATCCGGCATCACGCCGCGGTTGGCCTGGTCAATGGACTCGTTCACCACATCCCACCGCTTCACGCGTGTCCCATAACGCTGGGCCAGCGTTTTCACGTGCTGCTCGAAGATCTTCTCCATAGTTTTACGGTCCTCGGGCATCCACTCCGGATGCCCCCAACGCCGCATGCCGTAGATGATCGCGTGGCCGTTCATGTTGATGCCCCGCGAATCCATGTAAGCCACCACCGGATCCGTAGGCGGGCGACGGTATTCGTACGAACTACCTTCTTCAAAACGCGGTTTGCCCTGCTCCTTCTCGAGCGTCTTCCAATAGAAGGCCACGGTGGCGGCATTGAAGAGCGTGCCAAAGGTTTCCGCGTAGCGCTGGTTCTTCTCGGGCGTTTTCAGATCGCCGAACAGGAAACTGTTCCCGCCGAAGAGGAAGGCGTGACTGGTCTGCTCCACCGTCACCTCTGTGCCGGGCTTGACCGACGGTAGCACCAACTTCGCCTCGGCCATCCGGTTCTCACGAATGCCCTTCTCAATACGCGCCGTAACGGCCGGGTCTTCCCACAGCTTCTTGTAGGCGTCGCTGATCCCCACCACGTTCGTTTGGGCCAACGCGACTCCCGCGCAACTGGCCATCACTATCCATGTTCCAATGATTCGCTTCATGTCTTGTCCCTATTCTCCCCATCGTTCCAACCGGTCGTCTCCGCTGCGGCCGGAGATTTGCCTCACTCGCCAATGATCTTCACCAAAACCCGCTTGCGCCGGTTGCCGTCAAACTCCCCGTAGAAGATTTGCTCCCACGGACCGAAGTCCAACTTGCCCTTGGTGATCGCCACCACCACTTCGCGGCCCATGACCTGACGCTTCATGTGCGCGTCTGCGTTGTCCTCGCCGGTGCGGTTGTGCTGGTATTGCGACGTGGGCGCGTGTGGTGCGAGCTTCTCCAGCCACACTTCGTAGTCGTGCAGCAGTCCGCTTTCCGCGTCGTTGATGAAGACCGACGCCGTGATGTGCATGGCGTTGACAAGGCAAAGGCCCTCCTGCACGCCACTCTTGCGGACCAGCTTTTCGACCGTGTCGGTGATGTTCACGAATCCACGCCGGCCTGGCACCTCGAACCATAATTGCTCGGTCAGACTCTTCATACAGGCGGGATACCACATGCTCCCCGGCGCGCGCAACGGAGAACCCGGTCGCACGGAGCGGAAGGTATCCAGCACGCATTCGCGCGAGACTTGTTTCACTCGATCAAACGCGGCATTCTGTCGGCGTCGTTTTAACTTTTTACTTTGATGACTGAACCCGCCATCACGCCTGAACTGGTTGCCAAGCACAACCTGATCCCGGTGGAATGCGCCCAAGCCAAACATGGCCTGGGCGGATGGCTGTTGCGCTGCGGCGGGTGGCCCGGGGCGATCGGTACATGAGAATCCGTGAGGTCATTCGGCTCATCCAAGACGACGGCTGGTTTCTGGTGCGGACGCGCGGCAGTCATCAACAGTATCATCACGCCACGAAACCGGGCACGGTGACGGTGGCCGGCCACCCGGGACAGGATTTGCACCCCAAGACCCTGAACAGTATTCTCAAACAGGCAGGACTGAAATGACCATGCGTTACAGCATCATTATCGAACACGGACCGGACAACTTCAGCGCATACGCGCCGGATTTCCCGGGTTGCGTGGCGGCTGCCGAAACCGAGGCCGAAACGCTGGCTCTGATGAAGGAAGCTCTGGAAATGCACATTGAGGACATGCGTGAGCGGGGCGAGCCGATTCCCGAGCCGAGTGAAGTGCGGGAAGTGGAAGTGGCGGCGTGAACTGAGGCCGGGGATGAAGAACGCCAACATCTTCGTGGACGTTGACCTGACCTTGGTGGATGCGAACAGAAACCTGCTCCCAGGTGCAGTTGACGCGCTGGTCAAGCTGAAGGAGAAAGGCTGCCACCTTTTCCTTTGGTCCACGAACGGGATGGAATACGCGCAGAAGATCGCACGGTTGCATTGCCTGACCGATTTGTTTGAGGGTTTCGCGCCTAAACCTGACATCATCATTGAAGATATGCCGGGCACCGCGTTGAACCCGTTCGTTTTCGACGTTCACGGTGAGTCTTCTTGGCCCGCGTTGGCCGAGAAGATCGTTACGAAGCACATAGACTAAAGCAGGATTCTGAAATGACCGAACCCGCCATCACGCCCGAGCTGGTTGCCAAGCACAACCTGACGCCGGAGGAGTACGCCCACGTCAAACAAATCCTCGGTCGCGCGCCGAGCTACACCGAGCTGGGCATCTTCTCGGTGATGTGGAGCGAGCATTGCAGCTACAAGAACACTCGCCCGCTGCTCAAGACCTTCCCCACCAAGTCGCCGAAGATCCTCGTCGGCGCGGGCGAGGAGAACGCCGGGATCATTGATATCGGCGATGGACTGGCCATCGCCTTCAAGATCGAGTCGCACAACCACCCGAGTGCCGTCGAGCCGTTCCAGGGCGCAGCCACGGGCGTGGGCGGCATCGTGCGCGACATCTTCACCATGGGCGCTCGGCCAATCTGTTCGGTCAACTCGTTGCGGTTTGGGCCGATCACGGACGGAAAGCCTGCGGTCCCAACTGCTGAAGACGACGAAGTGGAGGCGGCGCTGAA
Source organism: uncultured Verrucomicrobiota bacterium (assembly GCA_964634255.1). Taxonomy (GTDB): domain Bacteria; phylum Verrucomicrobiota; class Verrucomicrobiia; order Limisphaerales; family MWDV01; genus MWDV01. Next base: position 14,810 of record CAZWJC010000015.1, read on the forward strand.
GAACAACCGCCGCCTGTTCGCCGGTGTCGTCGCCGGCATTGCACATTACGGCAATTGCTTCGGCATCCCGACCATCGCGGGCGAGGTCTATTTCGACAAGACCTACCAAGGCAATCCGCTGGTGAACGCCTTTTGTCTCGGCGTGCTGCGGCACGAGCAGATCGCGCGCGGCGCGGCCAAAGGCATCGGCAATCCGGTGTTTTATGTCGGCCCGGCGACGGGGCGTGACGGCCTCGCGGGCGCGGCCTTCGCGTCGCAAGATTTGACCGAGGAATCCGCCGAGCAACAACGCGGCGCCGTGCAGGTGGGCGATCCCTTCATGGAGAAGCTGGTGTGCGAAGCCTGTCTCGAACTGCTTGCCACCGGCGCGGTCGCGGGCATTCAGGACATGGGCGCGGCGGGATTGACCTGCTCGACTTGCGAAACCGCCTCCCGCGCCGGCACGGGCATCGAGATCGAACTCGATAAAGTGCCGCAACGCGCGCCGAACATGTCGAGCTACGAGATCATGCTCTCGGAATCGCAGGAGCGCATGCTCATCATCGTGCATAAGGGCCGCGAGGAGGAAGTGAAGCGCATCTTCGACAAGTGGGATTTGCCGTGGTCAGAAATCGGCTTCGTGACCGACACCGGTCGGATGGTGGTGAAGCAGCACGGCAAGGTCGTGGCGGACATCCCGGCCAAGTTGATCGCCGATGAATCGCCAGTCTATCAGCGCGAGTCGCGCGAGCCGGCGTATCTAGCCGAAGTCCGCGCGTTCCGTTTGGACGGCATCGCCGACACCACAGATGCCGTCAGCGACCTGAAGAAGCTGCTTGCTTGGCCGACGATCGCCTCGAAGAACTGGGTGTATCGCCAATACGACCACATGGTCCGCGACGGTTCGGTGGTTTGCCCGGGCAGCGACGCCGCGGTGTTGCGCATCAAGGGCGATTCGTTGCCCGAGCTGGGAGGGACGAGTTCCACCTCGTCCCAGATCAGCAACAGGGACAGCGTGGAAGCTGTCCCTCCCGTGAAGGACAAGCTCATCGCGCTGACGGTGGACTGCAACGGCGCTTACGTTTACCTCGATCCCTACGAAGGCGCGAAGGCAGCCATGGCTGAGGCGTGCCGCAACTTGGCGTGCTCTGGCGCGATCCCGCTCGGCACAACGGACAACCTGAACATGCCCAGCCCGATGAAGCCGGAGCTGTTCTGGCAGATCAAGGAAAGCGTGCGCGGGTTGGCCGAAGCGTGCCGCGCGTTCAACGCGCCCGTCACCGGCGGCAACTGCTCACTCTACAACCAAAGCCCGGCCGGGCCGATTGACCCGACGCCCACCGTCGCCGTCGTCGGCATGATCGAGAAACCGGAACATGTCACCACGCAGTGGTTCAAAGACGAAGGCGACGCGATCATCCTGCTGGGCGAACCCGTGGACACGAGCGATTCGCTGCAAGGCTTGGGCGGCTCGGCTTACCTGCAGGTCGTCCACGGCAAGAAAACAGGCTCCCCGCCGCGGTGCGATCTGGAGGCAGCGAAGACGTTGCACACGACGCTGCTGGGCCTGATTCAGGCCGGCGGCATCAAGAGCGCGCATGATTGCAGTGAAGGCGGGTTGGCGGCTTGCCTTGCGGAAAGTTGCATCAGCCAGCTCGTCGCCCGTGAAACGCCAAGGTTGATTGGCGCGACAATGGATCTGTCCGCAGTGGGACAGGCTTCCAGCCTGTCGAGTAGCACAGGCTTCCAGCCGGTGAGTGGGACTCAGGCGGACGAGCAAAACGCCGGCGGGACGCCCGCGCTACCCAACAGGCAGGATGCCTGTTCCACTATCCGCCTCGACGCCCTGCTTTTCGGCGAAACGCAAAACCGCGTGGTCATCACGTGTGCGGCGTTGGATGCGGTCAAGATCGTCGAGCGTGCGAAATTGCTGGGCGTTCCGGCGGCGCGCATCGGCACGGTGGGCGGAGACAAATTGACCATCAAGACCAGCGCTTGTGAATTCTCCTCGCCCCTCAGCGAGCTGCACGACCTCTGGTGGAATTCCATCGCCCACGCGATGGCGTAAGCTGGCCAAGTCGCGGAACTGCTAGGACTGTGGGATGGTAGCCTTCTGGAAAACCCGGAGGGTTTCACGGGCCATGGCTTCGGCGGTGAAGCGCTTGGCGACCGCTTCCTGCCCGGCTTTGCCCAGCCCACTTGCTCGCTCAGGATTGAGGAGCAAGTCCTCAATCGCGTTGGCCAGCGCTTTCACGTCGCCGGGTTCGCACAGCACACCGCCGCCGGTTGCGGCGATGATTTCCGGGAAAGCGCCGTGCCGCGGTTGCACCACCGGCACACCGGCGGACAGGGCCTCAATCACGTAGAGCCCAAATGCCTCGCCATAAAGCGCGGGCACGGAAAAGACGGTTAGCGCTTCGAGGAATGAGATCTTCTCGGCGCGATTCAGATTCGGAGCGAAGACCGTCTCGCCGATGTAACCAGCTTCCGCCAGGCGGCGCCGCAGTCCCTTCACGAACGGTTCGTCGCCCGGTCCACAGCCGCCGCCGATGTGCAGTTTGAGCCGCGGCACGCGCCCGCGCCGCTTCAACTCGATGAACGCCTCGACCAAAGTGTCGAGCCCCTTATCCCGGCACATCCGCGCGAAGTATCCCAGGACTGGCGCGGGCTGGTTTCGGGTTTCGGGTTTCGGGCTTCGAGTTTGAAAACCGTCAAGATTGATTCCGTCGTAAACCACATGCACGCGCTCGGGCCGGAGTCTGAGTCGCGCGATCATGCGGTCGGCAGACCAGCGGCTGGGCGCGATCCACGCATCCACGTCCGCCGCACGTTCGGTCATCAGTTGCCAGGCGGGGCCGCGATGCGCTTCCGGCAGCGCGTCGAGATACGGCTCTTCGCCCTGGAGCTGGCAGACCACAGGCGTTTGGAGTTCCGCCTTCAGGCGGCGAGTCATGCCGATCAGGAGCGCGTTGGAGAGGCAAATGACTTCCGGCTTCGCTTGATCGCGCAGCCAGGCCACGAGTTCGGTGATCTCGCGGTTCTGGTTACCATGCTCGCCGCGCAGCATGGAGAACAGGACGTCGCCCACGTCTTCGGCGCGGGTCTTGGCAGCGCGGCCCGCCGCCCATTCCAGGAGGCGGCGGGAGTTCAGCAACCGATGCAACCACCGCGGCGCGCGGCGGAAGAGCGCGGATTTCTGCTCCAGATAGACGTTCACGCCGCCAAAGAAGATCGGCTGCCCCTCACTCTCGTTCTCCTCGTCCACGTGGACGGGCAGGTACAGCGGCAGCATCAGGGCGTCGTGCCCAAGCTGCCGAAGCGCGGCCACGAGTGCGTTGTCGTGGGCGCAATTGCCGCAATACATGTCGCCGGCGCCCGGGGTGAGTTGAACGATATTCATGGACGAGGCAACACCCCCGCGCTCACTTCAACCCCTGAACGAATTCGTCCGCCTGCGCGATGGAGGCATTCATGTCGGCGATCAGCTTGGCGATCTCGCTCTGGATGCCGGCGCTTTCGCCCTTGAGCGACGCGATGGCCTGGGCATTGAGACTGTGCTTCAGCGCCAGCACGTAGTCCTTCATCTTCTGCAAAACCGGTTCCATGCTCGCCTCGGCTTTCTTGAGGGCGACAAGCATCTCCTCATAGCGCTCGCGGGTGTCCCGCAGTTGCCGTTTGCTCGTGGCGCGCAACGACTCCGTGCTAATCTGTTCGATCTCGCTTTCCCATTCCTTGAACAGATCGCGCGCCACGGTTTCCACGTCACGAATGCGCCCGCGGACTGCCGTGGCCCGGTCGCTGCACGAATCGAAATCGGACTGAAGTTTGCGATACTGCGTCTCCAGCTCGCCGCCGTCGAACTTGGTTATCTCCTTCAGGCGGGTGAGGGCGTCCTTGAATTCCTGGCTGGCGTCCTTCTGCTCGTCGCGCGCGGCCACCACACGTTTCTTCAACAGGTCACGCTTGTACACGCCGAACGTCTCGTAGGCCGCATAGTAGGTGCTCCGACAAGCAGTAAACGTGAGTGCGGTCGCAAGCAGCAACAGGCCGATGCCCAGGCTTCGTTTCATGGCCGAAAGCATGACACGCCCCGTGGGAAGCGTCAAACTGCCCGCGCTGCGCTGTGGTAGGACGCTCGCGGTCGGAATGCTGCCGGCCAGGGGTGGGAAAGGTAATGGCGGTCACGGCGAACGAAATCCCCACACCGCTGAGGCATCGGACCGCGGACAGTCCCTGTCCGTAGCGCGGGGCAGCTACCCGATGGGGGGCAAGTCCCGCAGGAATTGGCAGGTTTTGCCGCTGCGCCCGGGGACCGGGCGCGCTCCTCCGACTGCCACCTCCGTTCACACCCGCCGGCCAGGCATCGCCTTGCGCTTCGGGGCCGGAGCGTTACCCTGCGGCCAATGAGCGTCGCCGACACCAGCCATCATCCCGCCCAAGCCGCGCCTTCGACGGCCGGGGCCGCGAACGCAGGGTCGGTCTTCGTCACTACGCAATGGTCGGCAGTGCTGGCCGCGGGCCGCAAAGACACCACCCGCGCCCGCGCCGCGCTGGAACAGCTCTGCCGGAATTACTGGCCACCGCTCTACGCTTACGTCCGGCGCCGGGGCTTTTCGCCCGAGGACGCCCAGGACCTCACGCAGGAGTTCTTCGCCCGCCTGCTGGAACGCAACGCTGTCGCCACCGTGAGTCCGGACAAAGGCCGCTTCCGTTCCTTCCTGCTCGCGTGCATGAATCATTTCCTGTCTGACGAATGGGACAAGGCCCGGGCGGCGAAACGGGGGCGCGACAAGGTGGTTCCTCTGGACGCGGACACTGCGGAGACGTGGCTCAGTCAGGCCGCGGCGGAGAACTTCACGCCGGAAAGAGCCTTTGAACTGCGCTGGGCGATCACGTTGTTGGAACAGGTCTATGGGCGGCTGGCGGACGAGCACCGGCAGCAGGGCAAGGCCGAGCAGTTCGAGACGCTGCGGACCTCACTCGCCGGTCCGGGCAGTGCCGCGCCGTATGCCGAGCTGGCCCGGAAACTCGACATGTCGGATGGCGCGGTGAAAGTGGCGGTTCACCGGTTGCGGCAGCGCTACCGTGCGCTGCTGCGGGAGACCATCGCTGAAACGGTCGCCACGCCGGAGGAAGTGGAAGAAGAGCTGCGTTACCTGATGCGCGTGTTGGCGGGCGGATGATGATGTAACCTTTGCCCGGCGAATCCTATGTAATGGGTGGGAATGAGTGTGACGGAACAGATTTGTCCGCATTGCGGGAAGCCGGTGCCGGCGACGGCACTGCAAGGCATCTGCCCGGAGTGCATGCTCAAGGCCGGCGTGGCCACGGAAGGTGGGGAACCGGAAGCGGGCGGGGCGACCTGCGCAAAGTCGCCGCCGCCCAAACCGGAGGAACTCGCGCCGCATTTCCCTCAGCTCGAAATCCTGGAATGCCTCGGGCGCGGCGGCATGGGGGCCGTGTACAAGGCCCGGCAGCCTAAGCTCGACCGCCTGGTCGCGCTCAAGATTCTCATTCGACCGCCGGAAAGCCGGCTGTCGGACGGAGCCTTCGCCGAGCGATTTCAACGCGAGGCTCGCGCCCTAGCGCGGCTCAGTCATCCGGACATCGTCGCGGTGTATGACTTCGGCGAGGCGGGGGGCTACCACTACCTGCTGATGGAATACGTGGACGGCTTGACGCTGCGCCAGTTGATGCGGACGCGGAAGCTCTCGCCCGAAGAGGCGCTGGGCATTGTGCCGAAGATTTGCGGCGCGCTGCAGTTTGCCCACGAGCGCGGCATCGTCCATCGCGACATTAAGCCCGAGAACATCCTGCTCGACCGGCAGGGTCAGGTGAAGATCGCGGATTTCGGGATTGCGAAACTGCTGGAGCGCGGCTGTCTCAGCCGCAGCGATGGCGAAAAACCTGAAGCGACCGAATTATCCGGGACCTCTGTTCTGGAATCCAGTGCTGCGGCTGGGACAGCCGCGCTCCAGATCAGCCTCACGCACGACCAGGTTCTCGGCACACCGCATTACATGGCGCCGGAGCAGGTCGAGAAACCGGCGACGGTGGATCATCGGGCGGACATTTATTCGCTGGGGGTCGTGTTCTACGAAATGCTTACGGGCGAGCTGCCGCTGGGGCGATTTCAACCGCCGTCGAAGAAAGTTCAGGTGGACGTGCGGCTCGACGAAGTTGTGTTGCATGCGCTGGAGAAGGAACCCGAGCGCCGTTACCAACACGCCCGCGAGGTGAAGACGGACGTGGAAACGATCGTGGCGGGACGTGGGAAGTCCGAAGTCCGAAGTCCGAAGTCCGAGTCGGAAAAGAGGGCGCATGCATCCGGTGACGTGTCTCGCTGGGTCAACGCCGCCCGTTGGACGGCGCGCATCCTGGGCATGCTGATGATCCTGGCGGTGTTGCCTTTCATCCTCGCTGAAGGTTTGCCTCCCATCGCAAGCCAGCCGGGGGGCGTGCAACTGACCTTCGCGGGCGGTTTCCTGTTGGTGCTCGGCTTCATTGTCGGTTGGTGGCGCGAGGGAATTGCGGCGGTGTTGATCGGCGCGGGCTGGGCCGTCATTCGGATTTCGGAGAGCGCGTTCGGAATCGCAACGCCGCTCGAACTGACACTGCTCGTGGCCGCGCTGTATGGCTTCTGCTGGTGGGCTACGCACGGGAAGCAAACTCGGGCGGCGGTTACCACCGTTGTCTTGTTGGCTACGGTGCTGGGCTTGGGGCGGTTGTTTGTGCCGACGAGCGTGTTTGTCCACGGTGTCGTCCGGGATGCGCAAACCGGTAAGCCCGTTCCCGGCGCAGAGCTGAGATTGCTGCCGCGCGCGGCAAGAGCATTGGAAAAGGGCGATCGGCCCAACGCGCGTGCGGATGCCGACGGCCGTTTCACGCTTTACGTGGGCTGGTATGCGGAACAGCATCAGGTGGCCATCGCCGCCACCGGTTACGCTTCACTGACAACCAACCTCGGCCCGCGAAGTTTGGGCCGGCGCGAAATAGAGCGAGACTTCTTCCTGCAATCCGCCACGGACACGAACATCCCCCTCATCGAGATTTCCCAGGTGCCGTTGCGTGAAGTCATTCAGCAACTGGCTCGGCAACTCAAGTGGAACGTGATGTTGGGTTCGCAATTGGAATCGGAACAAGATCAACCGAGCGGCAAACCGCTACTCGAGACACTGGTCACCTTGCGCTGGGAGAACATCACCGCGGAAACGGCCCTTGCCACGCTCCTGAAGAATTACGGGCTGAGCATGACTGTCGAGACCTCGAGCGGTATTCGGCGTATCACGAAGACGAGCCCAGAGGCAGCGGAGGAATCACCGCCCACGTTGAGCACCCTGCCGCCAGTGGTGGTGCGAACCTACCCGATCTCCGGTGCGACCGACGTGCCGCCGGGCGTCGCTGAAATCCGCGTCACCTTCAGCAAAGACATGCTGGATGGATCGTGGAGCTGGAGTTCAGCCTGGGAGAACTCCGAACCGGAATCCATCGGCGAGGCGAAGTACGAAACAGATCGCCGGACGTGCGTGCTCAAGGTGGTGCTGAAGCCCGGGACGACCTACGCCTATTGGCTGAACTCCGGGAAGTTCGGTCACTTCCAGGATTTGGATGGGCGTGCCGCCGTGCCCTACCTGCTTATTTTCCGGACGCGCGACCAGGTGACCTCGCCTTGAGTCGCCTCCACCAAGTCCAAAATCAAAACCAAGCACACACAACCATGAAGACGACAAACCTATTGGCAATCGGCTTAATCACCACGCTGTGCGCCCTGTCCCCGGCCCGCGCTCAAACACCGACTATTGAGACGACCGCGCCGGTTGTAGTCAAAACCGTGCCCCAAGCCGGCTCGGACGACGTTGCGCCGGGCGTCGTTGAGATCAAGGTCACCTTCAGCAAAGAGATGGCCGATGAGTCGTGGACGTGGTCCAATGCATGGAAGGACTCCACGCCCGAGACCATCGGAAAGCCGCGTTACGAAGCGGATCGCAAAACGTGCGTGCTCAAAGTGAAGCTCGAACCGAACAAGACCTATGCGTACTGGTTGAACAGTCAGAAGTTCACCGGCTTCCGCGACACGGGCGGACGGGCCGCCGTGCCGTATCTGCTCGCATTTAAGACGTCGGACACCAAGTCCGCTCACAAAGAGGCAGTAAAGGGGTATTTACACACCATCGCGGCGGGTGAAACCTTGTCGGGGATTGCCCAGGCCTATCGCCAGGATGGGCTTCAGCTTACGCCCGAGCAGATTCTCCAAGCCAACCCCGGTCTGAGCACAAGCCGGATGGTCGTCGGCAAAACGATCCTCATCCCGGGAAGTGCGGGCTCGGCATCCGCTGCAAATTAGCCGGCTAGCAACTGACCAAGAAAAGCAGCGGTTGGTCAAAGTTCAGAGTTTTCTCTGAAACCGGAACATGCCTATGCCCAAGTGCCCATACTGCAAGAAACCCGTCACGTTGAGCGACAAGCCCACACGGGGCGCGGAAACGCAATCCGTCCGGAAGGAAGTGATCGGAAGCGTGAAGAAGGAAGTGATGTACTTCTGCCCGCATTGCGAATGCATCCTGGGCTTCGGCTTCTTCATGGGAGGAATTCTGACCGGTCGGCCGTGAACCCCGCCGGAAGGCGCTGATCATGCTAACGCAACTCCCTCTACCGACGCGGGCGCTCCCGCGGCCTCGCCGCCGCCGTTGGCCGCTTCGCCTCGCTCCGCTGTTGTTCTGCTGTCTTTGCGCCGCGCTCGTTCAACATGCAGAAGCGGTGGACTTGCTTGCACGCTATCCCACTTCTCTGACCGCCGGAGACACAGCGCCGGATCGCGCGCGGGAATGGCAATTTGGCCCCGGCGATGTCTTCCGGCTGTCGCGCTTTGCCTTCGAGGTGAGCAAGGGTTTCAAGGTCGAGACGGGCCCTGCGGACTTGGGCGTTGGCCGATCCTCCGATGGCGCGGTTTGGGCCGTGCTGCTTCCGCGTGCTGGCGGAACACTGACTCGTGAAGGCACGAACACGGAAGCCATCGCCCACGTCTGGCTGCGGTTTCATCCGCGTGAACTGAATCGCCTGTTCCCGCCGGAAACGGTCTTCGCCGATGGCGCGACCAATCTCGTCGCCCAAGTCCGCGTCATCGCCAACACCAAGATGACGTCGAGTTGGCAGGCTGGCGGTCGAGCGATGATTCCCGAGCCGAAGGACCTCACCGTGGACGTGGATACGCAGGGCGGGCCGCGGCGCTTTTTCATGGTGGATACCAGTGCGCAAAAGGCGGAATACGTTGCCGCGTTTGAGAAGCGGAGCGTGAAGCCACCACCCGCGCTCACGCCCGAATTGGCCGCGGAGTCGTTCGACCAACTCTGGCAGGCGTTCGACCGCGACTACGCCATGTTTGTGCTGCGGCCGGAACTCGATTGGAACAAGTCGCGTGAGCAATTCCGCCCGCGGGCGCTGGCCAGCAAGTCCGCGTATGAGTTCGCCGACGTTTGCGCGGAAATGCTGAAGCCGTTGCGCGACCTCCACGTGTGGATGACCGTCGCCGGCGCGCACGTGCCGGTGTTCAACCGCCCGCGCGCCGCCAACGCGAATCCCTCTGCCCACCGCGCGCTGCTGGGCGAGGTGCAGGGCAAGGGCCGCGTTCAATGGGCCGTCACCTCGGATAAGATTGGCTTCCTCGCGATTTACGGTTGGAACACCGGATCGCAGATTCCCGCGCAATGCGATGAAGCGTTGGAGGCAATGCGCGACACGCGCGGCTTGATGGTGGACGTGCGTCTGAACGGCGGCGGCGATGAGCCCACGGCGGGAAAGGTCGCGGGGAGATTCCTCGCGAAGGAGTTTATTTATTCCTACAGCCAGTATCGCAACGGGAGCAGCCACACGAACCTGACCGAGAAATACCCGCGCAGAATTCAGCCGCGCGGCCCGTGGCGCTACGACCGGCCCGTGGTGGTCCTCATCGGTGAGAAATGCATGAGCAGCAACGAATCGTTCATCGGCATGATGACCGGCGCGACGAACGTGACGACGATGGGCGAGCACACGTGCGGCTCTAGCGGTAATCCGCGCATCGTGAACCTGCCGCTCGACATCACCGTCAGCGTGCCGCGGTGGATTGACTTTCTGCCGGACGGCACGCCGCTGGACGAGCGCGGCTTTCAGCCGCAAGTCCGCTTCGAGCCGAAGCCGGGGGCGTTCGAAGGCGAGCGTGATGACTTGCTCGCCGCGGCTTTGGAGCGCCTGCGCCAGGTGCCGCTGCCGGCGAAGCCCATCGAAGGCCCCGCCTTTGTCCGCGAGGAGGCGGACGAGGCTACTGCATCTGGTCGCACCACGTCGTCGCTGAAGGACTACACTGCGATGATGAGAGAAGAGGCGCAGGATGCGTCGCGGCCCAAGGTCATCTCGGTGTTTCCTACGAACGGCGCAGTGAATGTAGCGGGCATCACCGAGTTGCGCGTCCGGTTTGACCGCCCGATGTCGCCGCTCTCGCTCAAGCTGGAATGGGACGCAGGCGGCTGCACGGATTGCGAGTTCCCGAAATACGACGCGGCGAAGCACGAATTCGCCATCCCCGTGCGTCTCGTTCCCGGCGCGGAGCATCAGGTGGTGGTGAACAAGCTGATGTTCGCGAGCGACGATGAGAAACTCAGCGAGCAACGCAAGCAATGGCCGCTCGACGGTTTTCAATCCGCCGATCACCGGCTGGCCGGCATTTACGCGTGGCGCTTTCGCACGCAACCACTCGCGCCGACCAACAAGGCGCCCGCCAAAGCGGTTCGCATCATACCCGCGCTTGGCAGTGAGGTGCCCGTGCTCACGTTCGTAGAAATCGAGTTTGACCAACCCATGTCGCCGCCAACCGACGCGCTCCCCCGCGTGGCCGGCGAGTTCGACAGGGAGACAGCCCAGATGATCCAGCACGTGGAGTATGACGCCACTACGCGCAGCTTCCGCCTGCCACTGTTGCTTTCGCCGAAGAAGCCGGCGCGATTTACCTTGCGTGGGTTTCAGAGCGCGGAGGGCACGCCCGCCGAACCGATCAGGCTCAACTACCGGGTGACCGGCGAAAGGCGCGCCGCTGCTGAACTGGCCCAGACGGAGGCGGACGCCAAGAATCCGCAGTTGCTCGCGCTGCTGGAAGCGATGCGGCAGAAGCGCGCCGAACTCACCTCGCTGACCGAGCGCGTGCAATCGCTGTCACTATTTGGAATGGCGAATGCCTACACACGTCTGGAGTCGCAGAGCGCGGCGTTTCAGTGGCAGCAACCGGATCAGTTCTACGCGGACGTCTCGGAGGCGATGCTGTCGTGTGCGGCGTTCCGCATCGGCTCGGATGGAGAGAATTGGTGGTGGCACTACGAAGGGCCGCCCGGAAAGTGCGAGGTCTTTGTGTGCCCGGCGAAGGACATGTACACGCGAAACGTCTCAATCTGCGATCCCTTCGATTTGTTGCAACAGACGCCGGCCCAAGCCGCTGCCGAGCTGAGCTTGCGCCTCGTTGGTTCTAGCCATGAAGGGAAACCTGTCGGCAATCTGGTGGAGGCTTGGGACGTTGAGGTGCATGGCGGCGGCATGGTTTGGGGGCAGTTGAACCAGTGGCGGATCAGCACCGAGAACTTCCGTCCGGCGGAGGTGAGGATCGCTTCCACGTTTGGCGTGACCCGCCTGCGTTTCCACTACGACGCAGTGAACGAGAAATTGCCGGAAGCCATGTTCGCCGTACCCAAGTTGGAAGGGGTCTCGCCTGCGCCAGCCGAGGCGTTAGATGCCGACTACACCAAGCGATTCATCAACCTCCGCGATGGCAGCGATGGCCGCATGAGCGTGCGCTGGGGGAAGAAAGGTCCCAAGGCGACTGCCAGCAGCGGGCTAAACTAACGCGCGGCTAACCTGATCCGGAATCCGTCACCTAAATCTGCTACGGTGGCTCTTCCACGCGTTCATCTTGAATGCGGCCGAGCTTCACCGCTGGCGGCGCTGCTGGAGAGCGCGAGCGGTCAACGCGCGTATTACCTCGGCAAGCCGAATCTATTCATGTTCGTGATGGCGCGCAAGCGTCTGGGGTTGCGCACGGGCGAGACTGTGATGGTCGGCGACATGCTGGAGACGGATTTTTCCGGCGCGATGGAGTTGGGCATTCCCGCCTACCTGGTGCTCACGGGCTCAACGAAACGCGAAGAGGTGGCAGCGTATCCGTATCAGCCGACCGGCATCTTGAACTCCATCGCGCACTTGTTGGAACTGGAGAAAACCGGATTCGTTCCCACCGATCCAGTTGGTGCGCCTGAATCGCTGGCGAGTTGATGGCTAAAAGGTCAACTCAAACCCACCGGATCAATATCCACCGTGAGCGTCACGTCGTCCGGCAGGTTGAGGTTGGGCAGCAGTTTGCCGAGTCGGCGGCTGAGTGCGGCCATACGCGGGGTGCGAAGCATGAGTTGGTAGCGGTAGAAGCTTTCCGCGCGCAGCAACGGCGCGGGTGCAGGCCCCATCAACACCAAGCCCTTGAAATCCTCCAGCCTCTTCTCCAACTCACGCTTCAGGTGGTCGGCGGAGAATTTCACCTTGTCTTCGTTGCGGCCTTTGAGGGTGAGCAGCGCCACGCGGCTGGCGGGGGGATACTGGAGTTGCTCGCGGAACTCGATCTCCTGCTCGTAAAACCCGGCGAAGTCGTGCCGGCGCGCGTATTGAATGGCCGGATGAAACGGCGTGAAGGCTTGCACGAACACCTCGCCCTCAACGTCGCCACGGCCCGCACGCCCGGACACCTGCGTCAAAAGCTGGAACGTGCGTTCGGCGGCGCGGAAGTCGGGTTGGTGCAGCGCCATGTCGGCGTAAATGATGCCCACGAGCGTCACGTTCGGGAAATGCAGGCCCTTCGCGATCATCTGCGTGCCGACGAGGATGTCAATCTTGCCGACGCGGAAATCGCCGAGGATGCGGCGGTAATCCTCCTTGCGCTTCAAGATGTCAGAATCCATGCGCTGCACGCGCGCGTCGGGGAAGAGCTTCGCAAGCGTGTCCTCGACCTTCTGCGTGCCCAGACCGGCGTAGCGAATGGCGGGGTTGCGGCATTTCGCATCCGGACAGACGGCGGGTACGGGTTCAAGGTGGCCGCAGATGTGGCAACGCAGGGTTTGCTCGGGGCGGTGGTAGGTGAGCGAGAGGCTGCAATTCGGGCACGACGCGACGAAGCCGCAGAGCGGGCATTGCAGCGAAGTCGAATAGCCGCGCCGGTTCAGGAAGAGAATCGTCTGCTCGCCGCGTTCGATCCGCTGCGTGATGGCTTCCTTGAGCTGTGGCGAAAACACTGGAATGCCCTTCCCGCTGCGCGCCGTCTGGCGCATGTCCACGACACGGACGTAAGGCATCTTCTGGTTGTCCACGCGTTCGGGAAGTTCAAGCAGAGTGTATTTGCCTTTCTTCGCATTGAAGTAGCTTTCCAGCGACGGCGTGGCCGAGCCGAGCACGACCACCGCGCTTTCCATCTGGCCGCGCACGATGGCCACGTCGCGGGCGTTGTAGCGCGGCGCTTCCTCCTGCTTGTAGGTGTGCTCGTGCTCCTCGTCCACGATGATGAGCCCGAGCGGTTCGACGGGCGCGAAGATGGCCGATCGCGCACCGATGACGATGCGAGCGCGGCCCTGCCGAATCTTGTGCCACTCGTCGTGGCGCTCGCCAGAGGAGAGATGGCTGTGCAACACGGCAACGAGCGTTTGCAGCGGGCCCGAGCTGAAGCGTGCCTTGAACCGTTCGACGGTTTGCGGCGTGAGCGAAATCTCTGGCACCAGCACAATGGCGCCCTTCCCTCGCTCCAGGGCGTGCGCGATGGCCTGGAGGTAAACCTCGGTCTTTCCGCTGCCGGTGACTCCGTGGAGGAGGAAAACGCGGGAAGAATATTGTGGCGAGGATTCTCCGTGTGTAGCACCCGCGTCTCGCGGGTTCAATTCGGCGTCCCGCCGAATTGTGGATATAGCGCCTGTCTCGGGACTGGCAGAGCACTGAAGCCCCGGCGTTGGCCTGTCTTTCGTTTCGGGCGTGACGCCCGAAACCACAGGCGCGACGCCTGTGCCACACGGCGTCCAGATAAAAGGGTAATCCTCCATCGGTCCGACCAACCCGATCTTCCGCGGATTATCCCAGATGTAGTTCCACGTCTTGTGCAGGTCAGCCTCGGAACGAACCATCCGGTCAAACGACTCATCCATCCAAACCGGCCCCGTGCGCTTCATCGCCTTGTTAACCTCGTGTGCTGAGAACGACTTGATGCTGTGCAGGATTTCTGAAAGCGAATGAACTCCTGCCTCGCCGGCCTGCTGAACGGGCAAAGGCTGGACGAGTAAATGAACGTGGTCCGGCATTGCGCAAGCCGCATAACACTTCATCTTCTTACCATGCCAATAATGGCAGGCTTCCAAAGTCTTCACGCGAGCCTCAGGCGAGAGGACGAGTTTGTTATGGGTTTGCCAGGTGACGTGATAGGTGAAGCCCGGAATCTCGAAGTGCGGCAGAGTCCGCCTGCGAGCCGTGGGTTCAGAAACCTCAAGTGAGCCGGTAGCAGAAGAGCCGGGCGGGACGCCCGCCTCGACCCGCGAGACGCGGGTGCTACACCCATCCATCACACTTGTGATCTGTTCCAAAGCTTTCGCCTGTGCGGGATTCAGCACAATCGGCTGCGTGGGCAGGATGTGTTCGCGGGCGTAAGGATCGCGCTCGGAAATCTGCGGGGCGATCTCGATCAGGCCGCGGTCTTCGAGCCGGCGCACGGTGGATGCGGTGGTGTCAGCCAGGTCGAGCAACTCGGCCAGCGGCAACTCGCGGCGCTCCTCGATGATGTTCCAAATCTCTCGCTGACGCTTGGGCAGCTTCGGCAGGTCGCCGCTGAGCGGCAGCGCGCGCACGAATAACCGTTCACGCCAGCCGGTTTCCTCACGGCGCACGACCTCCGGCAGCACGCTCTTGAGCGCGATCTCCGGCGCGCAGCAATAGTAGTCGGCGATCCAGCGGGCGAGCTTCAGCACGCGCGGCGTGACGAGCGCTTTGACGCTGATGACCTTGACGATGGGTTTGAGATTCGTGTGGGCCGATTCCTCAGCGAGTGCAGTAACGACGCCCAGCACCTTGCGCGGGCCGAATGGCACTTGCACGCGCGTGCCCACGTCCACCTGCGCCGCGAGTTCCGGCGGGATGGCGTAATCGAACTCCTTGCGGAGGGCGATTTCAAGGCTGACGCGGGCGATCATCTTGGTGTTGAGGGTTGAGAGATGCGGGTTGAGAGTCAAGCCGCGTGACCTTGTTGGGTGACACGCCCACTCTCGGCAGGATGTTGATGCCGGGCCGGCGGGAACGTGCTGCGGTGCTTCCAGCCCGCAGGACCATGGTTCCTTGTGAGCGATCCAATGTGGCCGCTTGCAGGAGTTTGATCTTCGGGCGGGACGCCGGAAGCACGTTCGGAGGCAGAAATTCCTTTTCGCCGGGCGGCGGCCCGTGTTCACTTTGCCGCGCATGAAAGCAGTCATTTTAGCGGCCGGCAAAGGCACGCGAATGCGTGAGCTGACGAACGATTTGCCCAAACCCATGCTCCGGGTGCAAGGCAAGCCGATCCTCGAACACATCGTCGCGGGTCTCGTCAGTGCCGGCGTGCGGGAGATCTTCATCGTCACCGGTTGGAAAGCCGAAGTGATCGAAAGCTACTTCGGCGACGGCGCGAAGTGGGGCGTGCGCATCGCGTTTGGCCGACAGGCCGAGCAAAACGGCACTGGCAAGGCCGCCGAGCCGGCGAAGGGATTCATCGGCCAATCGCCGTTCATCCTCACCTATGGCGACATTCTGGTGAAACCGGAGACCTACGCGCAGATGATTCGTCGCTTTGGCGAAGGGAGCTTCTCCGGCGTCATCACGGTGACCAAGGGCGAAGATGTGACCAAGGGCGGATTGAACTTCTTCGACAAGGAGTTTTGCCTGACGCGGCTGATCGAGAAACCGTCGCACGAACAAGTCGAGCAGCTCCGCCGCGATGGCTGGCTCAAACCCGGCGATCCGGTCTGGTACAACGCCGGCATCTACATCTTCAAGCCGCTGGCTTTCGACTTCATGGCACGGCTGGAGAAATCACCGCGAGGTGAATATGAACTGACGGATGCCGTGATCGCTCTGGTGGCGGCGCAGCAGAGGTTGGCAGGCTTGGAAATCCAGGGCCGTTGGGTGGACGTACGCGACCCGGAAGTGCTGGCGAAGCTGGAGAGCGCGTCCTGAAAGCAGCGCCCTGTCGCCCACTCGGGCGGCCTGCCCGGCCGGCTATCCCTACCAGATGAACTTCGGCGCGACCACCGGTCCGAAGCCGTGTTTGGCCAGAAGTTCGCTGAACTTCGCGATGCCCCGCTTCTCATCCGCGCCAAGGTGGTAGTGCAGATGCCAGCCGAAGTAGTCCTTGCGGAAGTCCTCGGTGTATTCCGTCCGGCTGCGGATGACGTGATCCAGCGTATCTATACCGAAATCCTTCGCCTCGTGTAACTGCCGACGGAGTTCGGCGACATCGGCAATCCCGCGGCGGATTGCCCAGACGGCAAACACAAAAGGCAGCTTCGTCATCTCGAACCACGCCGCACCGAGATCGAAAACTTCGTGCTCGTGCGGGCTGAGGACGAAGTCTAGCGCCGGATCCCCGATCAACAAGAAGTTGTCGAGCTTGGCAACGCCGCGGTAGTCGGGCAATGGCTTGAACTCTGGCGACAAGCCGCGTTCGGCCAGCAGGACTTTCAGGAGACGCACGCTGGTGAGCGAGGCGGTGTCGCAATACACCTCGCGCATCTGCGCCAGCGGCTGGCGGTGCGCCAGCATCACACTCTTCACCTCGCCCAGCGCCGCCACGGCAACGCCATCAAGGATGTCGTAGCGGTCATTGAGCAGCGGCTCGACGACGCTCACCAAACCGGCGTCCAGCTCATCGCGTCGCAGCATCTCGGCCAGCTTGGCCGGCGTGGCGTAGGTAATTTGGTCTTCGAGCCCCCGGGTGAGCGGCACGGTGTTGAGCGCCTTTACCGAGCCGACGCGAAAGCCCGCGAGCGATTGCTCCAGGCCGAACTCGCGCTCGCGATTCGCCGTGATCTGGTCGCGTTCGAGTCGCCGGGCAATCAACTCCGCCGACTCCGCCGAGTCGGGGGCGGCCATGCGGAGTTTGGGCGGTTCATCGGGCGCGTTCATGCCGGGTAGAGATTCGGCACTCCGCTTCCGGGAGTCCAGCCTTCTTCAAGAGCACAGAACGACGACGGGGCGGCCCACGAAGGCGCCGCCCCGCCAGAATACTCAGTCACCCGAGGCCGCAACCCGCTACTGGGTGCGGATCCGATAGAAACGCGGGCCGATGAGCGTCGCGGGATCGGTCACGGTCATCACGGCACCATCGCCGTCGAAGTCGGACAGCGGTAGCCAGCCGGTATCGGACAGGGAGTTCTTGTATTCGGCGTAGTAGTGTTTACCGCTCTGGCTCTGGAAGCTGAACTGGAATTTGCCCTGGAAATTCACCTTGGGCATGACGAGTTGCGGACCCGCGGGCGGCGCGCTGCCCCCGCTCCAGATGACCTGGTCCAGGAGTCCTTTGCTGTCAAAATCCATGTCGCCGTGCGGCGGCATGACGAAGTAACTCCAGAGCAGTGTGTGGGGGCCGTCGCCGAGGGTGAAGGTCGGCTGTGTCCACGGTGCGATCCAGTCGGAATTGGTCCAAACCAACGTGCCGGTGGTGTTGGTGATTTGGAAGGTCAGGCCTTGGTACTCTGATTTCCACCAGAAACTCAGCGTGCCTGGGCCGTTGACGGTCGTGATGAGATAAGCCTGGCCATGCATGTTCGCACCGCCGGTTTGCACTGCATCCACACCGTCATGCGCGGTGTTGGTCTGACCGAACCAGAGGCCATCGCCGCTGGTCTCAAAGGCCAGCCCGGTGGTGTCCAGCGCGGCGGGCAACGGGAGCGCCGGGA
Organism: uncultured Verrucomicrobiota bacterium; assembly: GCA_964634255.1. Lineage (GTDB taxonomy): Bacteria > Verrucomicrobiota > Verrucomicrobiia > Limisphaerales > MWDV01 > MWDV01. The sequence continues at coordinate 32,752 of CAZWJC010000015.1, forward strand.
GCACCGTCAGGTTGGCCGGCGTGCTGGTGCGTTGTCCCAGCAGATTGGTCACGACGACATCATAGGCGCCGACATCGGCGGTCGAGACATTATAGAGCCTCAGAGCATTATCCGTGGCATCGGCAATGGGCGTGCCGCCACGCCGCCACTGGTAATAGAACGGCGGGCTGCCGTCCATGCCGACCGTGAACGTGACTTTGCCGCCGGCGAAGACTTGCGCGTTGGCGGGTTGATTGGTGATGGCGGGCGCGACCGGTGTGGTCGGCGTGAAAGTCACTTCATCAATCCAGGCCGCGTCCGTCCCCAACTCGTAACTCATCCAGCGACCGTATTGCCACCGCAGGGAGTTGGGGCCGTGGAATGGCACCGGCATTTCCACTGACGCCCAGCCGGTGTTGGCCGTAGCGTTCGTGTAATAACGGTCGCTGACGGACATGCTAACATAAGCGCCCGACTGTGAGCCCGAGGCGTTGGTTGTATTGTCAACCTTCCACCAGAACCGCAGGATGCCCGGGCCATTTAGAACGGTGGAAAGCTCGGAGTTTTCGTACGAGACGAAGGGCACAGGCGCAATGATGGCGGCGGCGTCCACACCGTCGTGCGCGCCGGTCGTTTGCGGCGTCCAGGCCGGAGTGCCGCTCGTCCAAGTCGCACCTGCAAGATCCAGTGCCTCAGTAAGGGTTTGTGCCTGCAGTTGAATTGCAGCAATGCCCAGCAGCGTGCAGGTGGTGAGAATGCGGAGGAAAGTGTTTGTTTTCATACCATGTATTTACTGACCGGATGCCTGAGTCATACTATTTGCCCATGGCCGCCGTCCAAAAAGTCCTCGGCGGCCGGTGTATGGGCTACCCCGAAAGGCCCTTGGGCGTCAAGCCAATGCTGCGATTGACGCCGTCTCCGTTTGGTTTTCTGAGGGTTTTACGCGGGCGCGGGCGTGGGCATTGCGGAGGGCAGCGGGGGCGGCGCGAAGACGTCGAATCCCGGACCGAGCTGTGCCAGGAAATACAGCGAATAACTGCGCTCGAATACCAAGACCGGCAACAACAGGACCGTGCCCAGATAGGGCAGCGCCAACAGGCAACCGGCGCAGCAACAAGTCAGCAGCACCACCGCCATCACGAGCATCCCGATCACGAGGCCCAGCAGGATTTGGAACAACAACCACAGAATGAACTCGCCCATCCGGTCGCGCAGCACTCCCAGTAGTTCGCTCCAGCAAGCCCGGCAGCGTTGCCGCCGCAGGTACATCAACGGCACGACGAAATCCTTGGTCAGCTTCTCGATCAACGTAAAGACCAGCGCCAGCGCAATAATGCCCAGCACCAGTCCCACGATCCCCAGGATGCCGCCGACGCTGAGATGATGCGCCATGAACATGCGCCACCCCATAACCAAGCCGAACGCCACCAAGGGCAGGATCACCACCATGGAAATCAGCCCCAGCACGATGCGAAAGACAAACAGGCTGTTGGCTTCCGTCCCATAGCGATTCCAGGGTTCAAGGACCTCGGCCTTGTTCAGGGCGACACAGTGGAGGAACATGAACCGACCGCGGCTGTTCAACCACGTGAACACCACCCAGAGGGCCACCCCCAGCAGGAACGCCCCAACCAGCACCGGCACGATCCAATACAGGTTGTTCAGGACATAGTCCCGGGCGTGCTCCAACTGATGCCGCACGTTGCCACCGTGGTGTGAACCGCCCCCGGGAATCTGGAAGCCGCCCCCTCCTCCGCCCCCACCTTCACCGAGAAAGGCCAGCCACGCGCAGAAGCCAATGACGAACCACTTGCCGAGATCGAAGGGCTGAAAGAGGATTAGCTTCACACGATCCAAGGCGCGACCGACCGGGTCAATGACGCTCAAGCTAGGCGCTGGTGTTGTCATGGTGCTCCGTTGTTGTATTGGTGGTCGGACTTTACGCCCGTCGATAACGCAGTAGAAGTATGATTTTGAACCGGGATTGTAGAGCGCCTGAAGCGAGCTTCCGACGCGCCGTCGGAGGCGTGCGAACGGAAGTGGCGGTCAGGAGGAGCGCGCCCGGTCCCCGGGCGCAGCGGCCAAACCTGCCAATCCTTGCGAGACCTGCACCCCATCGGATGGCTTCCCCACGCTGCGGACAGGGACTGTCCGCGGTCCGATGCCTCGGCTGTGTGGGGATTTCGTTCGCCGTGACGGCCATTTCCTTTCCCACCCCCGTCGGAGCCGAGACTTGCAGGCGTGCCGGGGAATCGGGTATCTCAGCGGCATGGATTCCCGCGAGGCATTGATTGCGCTGAATCTCATTGAAGGCGTTGGTCCCATCCGCGTCCGGCAACTGCTCGACCACTTTGGCGACGCCCCGAGCATCCTCTCCGCCTCCAGGAGCCAGCTCCTCCAGGTTCGCGGCATTGGCGACGACACGGCTGAGGTGATCTCCAAATGGGGAACCACCGTGGACCTTGCAGGCGAACTCCGCCGCATCCAGGAATTTGGCTGCCACGTGCTGGTGCAGGCCGACGCGGAGTATCCGGAGTCGCTTCGTCAAATCTATGATCCGCCCGTCGTCCTGTACGTCCGGGGCGCTCTCACCGCCAAGGACAAGAATGCGGTGGCGATGGTCGGCTCGCGCACAACGACGCATTACGGACTGGAGACGGCGCGCAAGCTCGCTTACCAGCTCGCCTACGTGGGCGTCACCGTCGTGAGCGGTGGGGCGCGCGGGATCGACTCCGCGGCGCATCAAGGCGCGCTCAGCGCCAAGGGCCGCACGGTTTGCGTTTTGGGGACCGGCATCAACATTGTCTTCCCGCCGGAGAACAAGGACCTGTTTGACCGCATTGCGGAGAACGGCGCGGTCATCACGCAGTTCCCGTTCAACCGCAACGGCGACCGGCAGACCTTCGCCATCCGGAATCGTATCGTGGCCGGCATGACGCTCGGCACCGTGGTGGTGGAGGCCAATCTGAGCAGCGGCGCGCTGATCACCGCGAACTTCGCCACCGAGTATGGCCGGCAGGTCTTCGCCGTGCCGGGGCGGATTGACTCCCCGCGGAGCAAGGGCTGCCACGACCTGATTAAGAAAGGGGCGAAGCTGTGCGAAGGCGCGGAGGATATCCTGAGCGAGTTCGAATACCTTTTCCCCTCGAGCAACCGGCCGCCGTCCCCCGGCGAAACCGGCGTGCTGCCGGCGCTCGAACTCTCCGCCAACGAACGGAGGGTTTATGACGCGTTGAGCCAGGAGGAATCCACGACGGACGAAGTCATCCGCCGCAGCGGCCTGCCGGCCTCCGCCGTCAGCGTGGCCCTGCTGGGCCTGGAGATGAAGCGCGTCGTGAAGCAGTTGCCCGGGAAGCTGTTTGTGCGAAACAACTGAAGCTCCGATCCGTCAACGACTCGTTTTAACAATAACCCGCTGACGGCGAGCGGAATTGGGCCGAAGCGACCGTTGATTGCGGGCGGTTTGCCGAGTCTGCTGGGCGCGGATTTCGCGTCGCTTGGTGAGCTCATCGAGCCGAACCGAACATACAGGTTACCGTGGTTGGGAGCACAGGGGAGCCCACTCGCGACGGCAGGACAGATCGAGGCAAGCACTTGACAGGCTTCGCTCGCCAGACTGTCCGGCGACTAAAGTGTTTACAGGGCCGAGCCGATGCCACAACTGTCATTGCAGTTATGAGCACATCCCAACTTGAGTTCCAAGAAGTCAGGAAACCGACCCCGGATCAGCAGGTTGTCGAGATCCTGCGGCGTGCTCGAGAGCGCTACGGGCGGAACCTGCAGCCGTTCTTCGACGAGTTACTCGCCCGCCAGCCTAAGTTCAAGACGGACGATTATTCTGATTTGTTGGTTGTCGCAAAACATCGTCGGGAACAAGGCTAACGGTTTGGCGGCCCGTGAGTGGTCTCTCGAAAGATCTCCGGGAAGACCCACGCCGCGCCATTTACATCTTGGGCGGATTTACTCGCGTTGGGAGACTATGCCATCGCTTACAGGAACAGTCTCGCGCTTTATCATGGCACCCGGCAGGCATCGCAGGACGCACTCACCACGGAAAAGGCGGAATCGCTGGCGAAGTCGTTGAAGCAAACAAACGAGCAGTTCGCGTTGCCGCTGGCAAGGCGGGCGTTCCGGCGCTGCGTCCTCAACTACAACAATCTCGCCGGGCAGTTCGGAAAAGCGCGGAAGGAATTGTCTCGGCAAGACGAAGTACCGAAGTCTGATCTGGAGTGCTTTGCCTATCTCCTTTACCACAAGCTGTCCCAAGGGGTGCGCGACCTGCCACTTAAGGCATTCGAGTTGCAGCGCTCCATCGCACAGCTCAACCACTACATTTTCAGCGAGCGGAAATTCAATGTCGAGCCAAACGCGAAGCCCGCGCAGATGGAAGCCGACGTTCTCAAGCTGATTCTTGACGATGAGCTGAGGCGGGAGCGCGACTATCCGTGGGAGTTGAGTGGAGGAGGGCTGACGGAGGTGGAGCGAGACTTCAACCAGTTCATTGATTACTTTCTGGGCGAATACCGGGGCCACTTGGAGGGTTTGATTCCCGAACTCGGCGACCTGTTCCTTGATGACAGCGAGTTGGCGGAAAGGAAGAGCCTCGGAGAGAAACCCGCAACGGAGAAAGTCGAGTGGCTGAAGGCAAAGGTGGAATCGAAGATGCATCCGCTCTGGTACTTCGTTGTCTCACTGTTCCGCTTGTTGCAGCAGGGAGAGTATGTGCTCAGCCCGCGGGATGCATACTGACTGGGCCTCGTTGATGAAGTGATTGGGGCCGCTGATCTGCCCTGTCCCCGACTACTGCTGGAAAGCCAACTCAGCAACTCGCTTAGGGAGAAAGTCCGCGCTTGATCCAGCCACAAAGTGGCGAGCGCAGGAGCCGAAGTACGGAGACGGCCTGCCTCAGCGCCTTCCTTTGTCGTCTTGATTCGCTGCAATTTGCGCGGGTGTGAGCTTCGATTTTACGCCGCCGGCCGGCACGTCGGCGTGAGCAATCCAGAGGATCGCGTTCAACACCACTTTGCGGAATTGGTCGTTGCCCCAGCTCTTGTGGAAATGGCCACCCGTGAACCCAAAGCCGCGTCCACCGTTCGCCCGCTCCGCCGCCCAGGCCATGTGTTGCGGCTCGCGATTCTTCACCGCCTCGCGCACGGCCGGATTGCCACTGTGCGGGCCGTCGCCGCGATTCATGGTGCTCTCGGGCGGAATGTCCGTGAGGATGGGTGTGACACCCTTCATGCCGTCGCGGAAGCGCATGTGGAAATACCATTCGTCCCGCAGGCCGAACGCCTTCACCCCGCGGGTGATCGGATGCTCCGGGAACGACTTGAAGTTCGCGTCCCAGTGCGGGTTCACGGACCAGTAGGTCTCGAAACAGCCGCCGATCCAATCGAGGAATTCCTTCTGCCCGTTTTCCTTGGTGGGCTCGCAGGCGTAATGGATGGCCGCGAGGCCGGTGCCCCGATCCATGAGCGCGCCAATTTCTTTGAGTCGTTCCCCTTGCAGAAACGGATGCCCGCCGCCGCCGTCGCTGTAGATGACCACCGCCGCCGCACCGTCGAACGCCTTCGGATCCTCCGGCCAGCCGTTCGTGCAAACGACCGTGGTCACGCCCTTCACCGAGTCGAGGCAGGATTTGAGCAGCAGGCAGCCCGCGCGGTGCTCGTGTTCGCCGGGTGGATGGCTGGGCCGCCCGGCGATGAAGACGATCCGTTTGTCGGCTGCCGTGCAGCCGAGCGCCCAAACCAGCGTCAACCCCATCAAGGCCAGGATACGCATGGCTTAGTTCGCCGACTTGGTTTTCTTGTACACCGCCAGCACGGTGCTGGTATCGGACGTGGATTTGAATTCCGAGGGCCGCGTCCAGCCGTCGGTGCCGTAGCAGACCTTGAACGTGTCTTCCGTCACCTCGTAGATCGCCTTGGCCTCGCCATTGGAAGTGGCAACGTCCATCGCCTTAGGCGTTGTGCCCTCGACCAGCGCAAAGGTGCCCTCGGTGACATCGGGATCCCCGGTGAGGAAAAACTTGTTTCCGTCAATGCGGACGCGGATGTCCGCGAGGTTGGCCTTCGGCACGGCTTCCCCGTTGCGCACGATCGATTCAGCCCGCCACGCGCCCTGAACCAAGTCCAAATCGGTCTGCTTCGCCTTCCGATACACCGCCAGCACCCGGCCCGAATAGGCCGCGGACTTGAACTCGGTGGGACGCGATCCGCCATCCGCCGCGTAACAGACCTTGAGCGTGTCGTCCGTCACCTCGTATATCGCCCGGGCTTCGTCGCCGCCGGCGGTCGTCACGTTCATCCCCTTCGGAGACGTGCCTTCCACCAATTCAAACGTGCCTTCGCTGGCTTCGGCATCGCCCTCGACAAAAAAGCGATTCCCCTCGACGCGCACACGCAGGCTGGCCAACTCGGACTTCGGCACCGCCTCGCCATCGCGCACGAGAGACTCGGCCTGCCATTTGCCCTGCATCTTGTCCTGATCGGAAGCCGCCTTGCCGCCGGACAGCGCCTTGATTCGGATGTCCTTGAACTGGACTGTCATGGGCGGGCCGACGTGGATTTGCAGCGCCAGCACGCCGGACTTGGCCGCGCCCGCTTCGTGCTCGTCAATCACGTCCACGGTCTGCATCCCGTTGATGAAGTGCTGGAGGTGGTTGCCCTGGGCGATGATGACGTAGTCGTTCCAATCTTCGTTCTTGATCTTGGCCTGGATGTCCTCGGACTTGCCCAATGAGCCGACGACCTCCTTCTTGAATTTCTTCGCGTCGGTCGGATCAGCCTTGAGCACAACTTTCTCGCCGCGCAGCGCAAGAATGCCACGCCCGCGCTCCTCGTAAAGAATGCCGCTGTAGTTCTTGCCGGCCTCGAAGTCCGCCTGGTAACCGCCGACAACCGGACCGAACGCGCCGGGCTCGGCCACCTTGCTGCGATATTGGATGCCGGAGTTGCCGCCGACCATGCGATAGGAAAGCCGCAACTCGAAGTCCTCGGTCGTGCCTTCGGTCCACACGAGGAAGGTGTTGTGCGTGAGCTTCGGGTCTTCCTTGGTCACGCCGGTAATGGCACCATCCTTGACCGACCAGAGCGCCGGATTGCCGTTCCAGCCAGTCAGGTCTTTGCCATTGAATATCGAGCGGAAGCCGGGTTCGGCTTCCACCGCGGACAGCGTCTGAGCGACGAGTAAAAACCCTAACGCCCAAAACCAGTTTCGTACGGATCGCATCGTCTTCATGGTGTCTCCTGTTTATTTAGTTGGCGCAGCAGCAGCAGCATTCCCCGCCGGAGCTTTTGCCGAGCGTTTCCTGCAAGTGCTTCAGACCTTTGACGGCGATCTCATTCCGCGTCGGCTCCATCTTGCGCCAGATGGCTGCCGCCTTGGCGATCACCTTCACGTCGGTCGTGAACGATTCAATCACCACGTCGCCGTCGTAGCCGACATCCTTCAGCGCCTTGGCGATGCAATCCCAGTTGATGTGGTCGTTGCCCGGCGTGCCGCGGTCGCTGCCGCAGGCGTGGAAATGGCCCAGGAGCTTGCCCGCCTTGCGGATGGCGTCGCTCTGGCATTTTTCCTCGATGTTCATGTGGAAGGTATCGAGGTGCAGCTTCAGGGCAGGACTGCCGACGGCCTTGACCATCTTGAGCGCCTGATCGCAGGTGTTGATGAAATCCGTCTCGAAGCGGTTCAGCGGTTCGAGGCAAATCAGGATGCCCGCCTTCTCGGCGTGCTTACAGAGCGTCTTGAGATGGCCCACGACCGTCTTCCACTGCTGCTTGTATTCCGCGGCGGGGACGGCGTCAGCGCGACCGACGGCGGAATACACCGGGCCGACGACGGACTTCGCGCCCAGCACCGCGGCGTAATCCACCAGCTTCATCAAGTAGGCAAGGCCGGTCTTCTGAGCCTTGGGTGTGCCGCGCAAATCGCGGTCCGGCCCCATGCAGGCGCACACGGAGCCGCAAACCAACCCACTCTTGTCGAGCGCGCGTTTCACGACCGCGGGGTCAATGTGGGAGGGATCTTCCACCGGGATTTCGACGGAGTCGAAGCCCCATTGTTTGAAGGTCTTGAAGAGCGATGTGCTCTTGTTGGTAAAGGGGGAGGTGAACAGGAAGCTATTGATGCCGTATCTCATGCCGCGGAGACTAGTCCGGGACCGGAATCTGTCAAAAGCAAATTCGCGCCCCCAACGCGCCGTAGAAGAAGCGCCGAGGCGCCATCCCGCCGCAGCCATGATAGCGCATACGGACACGGAGAAGCGGCTTTGCTTTTCTCAGGGAACGCCTACGTTTTGCCGCCATGATGATTTCGTTTATCGGGCGTCTCACCTGTTTGGCCACACTGCTCGGCGTTGTCGTCCTCCGGGCCGACGACGTGGACAGCTACATCCAAGCGCAGATGCAGCGGCAACACATCCCGGGCCTCACTTTGGCGGTCGTGACAAACGGGGTCATCCTCAAGACGGCAGCTTACGGCCTGGCCAACGTCGAGTTGGGCGTGCCGACGCGAACGGATTCGGTGTTCCAAATCCAGTCGGTCACGAAGACCTTCACCGCCACGGCGATCATGATGCTGGTCGAGGAAGGCAAGGTGGGCTTGGAGGACAAGCTCGCGAAGTATCTCGACGGTCTGCCGGAAACTTGGGACGGCATCACCATACGCCACCTGCTCACGCACACGTCCGGCATCAAGGATTTCATCAACGAACCGACGGTGGACCTGCGCAAAGACATCCCGCCGGCGGACGTGATCGAATCGCTGCGGAAGTTACCGCTGAACTTCCAACCCGGCGACAAGTACGCCTATTCCAACACCGGCTACCACCTGCTGGGCATGATCATCCGCAAGGTGACCGGGAAAACCTGGGACGAGTTCCTGCGCGAGCGGGTGTTCGCGCCGCTGGGGATGAAAGATACTCGCGTGATCAGTTGGTCTGAGATCATCACCAATCGCGCATCCGGGTACGGGTGGGACGATGGGCTGTTGCGGAACGGCTATTTCATCGCGCCGACGATCCTGGGCTATGCAGGCGGCGGCTTGCGCTCGACGGTGCTGGATCTCGCCAAGTGGGATGCGGCGCTTTGCTCGGAGAAGCTCCTCAAGCAAGCAACCCTCGACCAGATGTGGACGCCCGCGAAGCTGAATAACGGCAAGGATTCCACCTACGGCTTTGGCTGGGCCACGGAGACAGTGCATGGCCATCGGCTCATCAGCCACACGGGTTCGCACAGCACCGGGTTCAAGAGCGCGCTGGCGCGGTTCGTGGACGACAAGCTGACGGTGATTATCCTCACCAACCAGCGCGCTGCGGAGCAGATGGCGATCGCAAAGGGCGTGGCCGGTTGTTACATCCCGGAGATCAAACAGGCGGACAACTCAAAGTAGCCATGCCGTCATAACCTACCTCCCCTTCGGCCGGTTCTTGTATTTCTCATAAAGCCGCGTGTGCCGGCTTTCGAGGCTGACTTCCTTTCCCGCAAGCCACAGCCGCTTCACGTTCGCGCGAATGTCGAGGATGTCGCCGTCCATCACGAAGAACGTGGCTTCCTTGCCTGCTTCAATCGAACCAAGCCGATCCGCCACACCGGCGAGTTGCGCGGGATAGAGCGTGACACCTTTGACCGCTTCGCTCGGCGGGAAGCCAAACGCCACGGCTTGCGCCGCCTGATACGGCAGATTCTTGACCAGCGACGCACTCGCCACTCCCGTGCCGAAGACGACCGTCACGCCCGCCTTGCGCAACACCTCGGGCGCCCGGAAGTGTACGTCGTAGGCGTCCGTGTCGCGGACGGGTTGGGTGAATGTGTGCTCGTAGATCACCGGCACCCGGTTGGTCGCCAACAGGTCAGCCACGCGCCAAGCATCGCGCCCACCCGCGAGGATGATCTTCCAGCGGTTCGTTGCTGCCCAAGTCAGCGCCGCCTTGATCTGCCGGACTTCGTCAGCGTGGATAACAAGCGGGCGCTCCCCGCGCACGAAGGGGAGCATCGCCTCCCAAGACGGATCGGGCGTTGGCGCTTCCGCCTGGCCCTTGCCCGCGGCCTCCTTCGCCTTCGCATAGGCTTGGGCTTCCTTGAAGAAATCGTCCAGCGCACGGAGCTTTGCGGTGCGCTCTTTCGCTTGTTCGTCGGGCGATTTCCATACCGCCCGGTCCCGCACCTGATCTCGCGGTGTGGTGTTCAAGCTCATCGTCGGCCAATACACATGCAGCGCGAGCGGCTTCTTCACAGCCATCTCCTCGATGGTCCAGCCGTCCAGCGCGACCAGGGCGGACTGGCCAGCGACCAAGCTGCCCTGCGGGACTGGCTCGAAATACGCCACGCCGTTCGCACGCGTCACCGGGAGAAGTTCTGAGTCCGGATTCACGGCAATCCACGATTGCACGTCCGGCGTAAACTCGCCCACTTCGCGCTCGTCCACCGTGGCGCGGACGCCCCCGATTTCCTTCAAGCCCAGGGCCGTGTCCAGCGCGATCATGCCTGGAAAAAGGTGCAACCCTGAGAGGTCAACCACCGGGACGTTGGTAACGCTGATGGACTTGCCCACGGCGGCAATCTTGCCATTGCGAATCAGAACCTCGCCGCCAGGAATCGGCTCAGTCGAAACCGTGTGAACTGTTGCGCCCTTGAGCAACAGAGTCTCAGCGGGCGCCGCAATGGCGAGCAGCCAAACCAGGCCCGCGAGGGTGGTTGCCCGCAAGTTCGGACTTCGCATTTCGGACTTCGGATTTCTCATAGCCCCTCCACCTCCGTTTCGCGGTCCACGTTTTCGTATTGTTGCTCCAGAGCCACCCGGAAGAACGAGCCGTCGTCTTTCTCACCACCATCGCCTCCGCCACCTCCGCCGCTAAGCTTGGCGAGTTTCTTCGCCTTGGCGATTAGCTCCGCACGTTCCTTCGCCAAGTCCGCGGCCCGCGTGGCGGCTTGGTCGCGGTCGAAGTACTTCTTGCCGTCAATCCACGTTTGCAGGCAGACCGTGCCGGAATCCAGCGGCGGCTTCGACCAGAGGGCGAAGTCCGCGTCCTTGCCCTGTTCGAGCGAGCCGACGCGCGCGTCAATCTTCAACTGCTTCGCCGGATTGATCGTCACAAACTTCAGCGCCTCGGCCTCCGGGGTGCCGCCAAACTTCACTGCCTTGGCCGCCTCGAGATACAACCGCCGCGCGAGGTCGGAGGAATCCGAGTTGAATGACACCAAGGCCCCGCGCTCGCGCATCAGGGCGCCGGCGTAGGGTATCGCGTCATACACCTCGAATTTGTAGGCCCACCAATCCGCGAAGCACGACGGCCCGACGCCGTGCGCGGCGAGTTCATCGGCGACTTTGTAGCCTTCTAGCACATGCTCCAGCGAGGCCACCTTGACGCCGAAGCCTTCCATCAAACGTAGGAACGCGAGGATTTCGTCCTGCCGGTAAGCGTGGCAATGAATCCAGCGTTTGCTTTGCATGACTTCGCCCAGCGCCTCCAGTTCGAGATCGCGCCGCGGGCGCACCCCGCCGGGTTTTTCGCCGCGCTCGACCGCCTTCAGGTATTCGCGGGCCGCAGTGAACCGATTCACGATGAACGTCCGCGCGCCCATGCGCGACTGCGGGAAGCGCGTGCCAAGGCGCTCCCCGCCGCCGGAGTGTTTCACATTCTCGCCGAGTGCCATCTTGAGCCCGGGCGGCGCGGCGTCGAACTTGAGTCCCTCGGGGCTTGCGCCGTCGCGCAGTTTGATGATGCAATCCTGCCCGCCGATCGGATTCGCCGAGCCGTGGTAAAGGTTGCACATCGTCAACCCGCCGGCGAGTTGCTCGAACAGGGGCTTGGTTTCAGAGTTTACGACGTCGCCGATGCGGCACATCGCCGATGACGGAACGCTCGACTCGTTCACCGCGCCCAGGATCGCCGTGTGACTGTGCGCGTCAATCAAGCCCGGCGTGATATGCCGGCCTTGGGCGTCGAACACGACGAGGCCCGAGTCGTGCGTGATGCTGAACGCACCCACCGCCTCCAGCTTGCCGTCTTTGATGAATACCTGCGCGTTGGTGAGGACACCTTTGTCGCCGCAGGTCCAAACCGTGGCGTTCTGGATCAACAACATCTTCGGCTCGACAATCGGGCCACGCCCTTCGAGCGGCGAACGGGCCACGCGTCTCCGCTGCAGCTCCTTCAACTCGGTTTGCTTCTTCTCCTTCGCCGACTTTTCCTTGTCAGCGTCAGCGGGCGCGGTTTTGGCGCTCGAGGTGTCAGCGACTGGTCCGGTCTTGGATTCATCCGCGGGTGTCCGATACACGCGCCCGTCAATCCAAACCTGCCGCACCTTCGCTTCCGGATCGAAGTAGCCCTTGCCGTCCACGACGGTGAGGTTCGCGATCTTACCGACCTCGATCGTGCCAAGCCGGCGTTCCACGCCGCAGAGCTTCGCGGGCACAGTCGTCAACGCCGCGAGCGCGTCCGCTTCGCCCAGCCCGCGATCCAGCGCGAGGCGCAGGTTCCTGCGGAAACTCTTCTTGTCGCTCAGTCCGTAAGTGGTGAACGCGATCTCTCGGCCCTGCTGGCGCATCAACGCTGCGTTCTCCGCCGCCCAATCCCACGCGCGCAGTTGATCGAGCGTGACCTGCTCCCAGTCGTCTTCCGTCGGCAGTTTGGGCAGCGTCGGGAAGTTGAGGGGAACGACAAACGTCGCCTTGATATCCTTTAGGAGATCGGGCCGCCGCCACTCCTGGCCGCAGGAAACGATAGCGAAGTCCACGACCAACTCGCGGGCCACCCGCGCCGCGCGGTCCACCATCAACGCGCTGCCCGGCTCGAACAGTACGCGCATCCGACCGTCCGCGGCAGGCGCGAGCGCTTCGAGCGCGAGATTGAACTCGGGTCGGGGGCGTTCCGTCGGGCGCTTCGCAAAGTCCGCATGATCGAGGGCGTAATGCTCGGCGTCGAAGAAGGCCTGGCGAACCGCTGCAATCACGCCCATCAACGAACTGGGATAGGCACGCTCCTCGTCTCCACGGGGCTCGAAGGCGACGTGTTGAAACACATCGGGCTTGAGGGTGACGGCGTTGGGGTTGTCCTCGACCAGGGCGACCAGCGCGCTCGTACCACGGATGATGCCATTGGCCGGGGCCACGACGCCCGCCGTGAAGCCGAGTTCGCGCAGCGGGGCCAGAGTCTTTTCCCTGGGCGAGTAAGACTGCATCGCCCGCCGCTCGGGAGTAACCCGCGAATTCTCGTAGCCCGCGCCTGCACCGCCACGATCCGTGCGCTGACCGGTCATGCCGAAGAAACTCACGCCACCCGCGGTAAGAGTATCTGCGGTTACCGGCTCGCTGTCGGCAGTCGAGACGGGTGCGTTGCTCTGCCCGATTGGCATGTAAGGATCAATAAAGCCAGCATAAACAGTGAAGCCCTTCAGATCCCAAACCCGCGCATCGGCTGGCAGTACCAGGTTCGTGCCCACGGCTTTGATGAAGCCGTCGCGGATGAGGATGGTTGCGTTGTCCAGAGTGTCGCCCGGTTTGGTGACCACCTTTGCGCTGGTCAACGCGTGCGCACCGTGCGGCAGCGGGCGGAAACCCGCGGGGAGAATCTCGGCGGCGGAACTCGAGTTGGCGAGCGCCCAAAACAGAACAAGGCTAGGCAAAGCCAAGCGAGCGGAGGGCTTGCACAGGAGCTTCATATTTCGGGAGCAGTCTGTAACCGATTCTCCCACATGACAAGCCGGGCTTGGGCGCACCTGGAAACGAATAGGGCGGTCCCAGCGAACCGGGACCGCCCTTGAACCCAAACCAACAACGAACAATCCGTTACTGCCGGCGCAACCGGTAGAACACCGGCGGGTCAGCAGGTGACACCGTCACCGGAACGAACACCGAGGTGGCGTCTGTCTGATACGTGCTCGTCGGCACGGTCGTCCACGATCCCGCCGCCAGCGTCTGCGATTTCTCAAGGACGAAGCTCGTGACCGCGAGCGGTGTGGGTAACGGCCAGCGCACCGTGAGGGTGGAGGGCGCGGTTTGCGCGATGCTGACCGGCAAGGTCACCGTGACCGTAGCCACCGCGGAGGTGGCCGACGCGCCCGGCCCGGAGGCGATGCAGCGGTAACGGACCACGTTGTCTGTCAAACTGACGGTCGCGGGACAGACCGGAACGCCGGTGCCCGGCAGTTCCACGAAGCCGGCTCCGGTGTCCTTCTGCCAGATGTAGGAAACCGCTGAGTTCGGCTCATTCTGATAGATGGACGTGGCGGCGGCGGCCAGCCAGGTGTAGAAGGTGGCCGGACTGGAAGCGCCCACCGCAACCTGCACGCTGGAGATTTCCCAGTTCGGGGCTGTGCCTTGCGAGGCATCATCCCAACTCGACAGGAACTGGATGACGACGGAGTCTCCCGCATTGAACTGGCCGAGGCTGGCTACGCTCGTCAGTTTCGTGCCACTGGTGTAACCCGCAGATTCACCGACAAACGCGATGTTGGTCCAGCCGGGCGTGATTTGCAGGGCGCCGAGGATGCTCCCCTCGATTGGGTTTACATAGCCGTTGGCCGAGAAGGCGCTCGACGGCACGGTAACGAACGGACCGCCGTTCACGCTCATCCGAACCTGGCCGCCATCCCATGCGGTGGTGTCGCTCGTATTGAACCCTTCAAAGCTGTAACGATGGCTGAAGGTCAGGGTCAAGCCACCGCCGTTCGGGAGGGTGATGGGCGGCGTGTTGAGTCCGGAAGCGGCCGGGCCGTCACCGCCGTAATTCGTCCAACTGCCAGAGGTGGCGTTATACGACCAGGGACCAACGGGGGTGCCGTAGGCGACCACGCTCAGGCCGCCATTGCCGGTGGCGAAGTTCGGTGCGAACAGCGTTTGGCTGGGCGTGCTGCCGCGATAGACACCCACGTAGCTGGCTGGCTGTTGCGTGATGGAGACGCTCGCGCCCTCAGGATCGGCGAGCACGCCCACCATGTTGGCGGGAGCCGGCAGAAGACGATTCGGATCGGTGCTGTCCGAGGCGAGCTTGGCCGCCACTTGAACGTAGTCGCCACCGCCACCTTCCTTCTGCACCGTCTCGATGAAATACAGTTGTCCAGCGGTCAGGGTGTATGGTCCAGCCGCATGGTCAGCGAATCCTGGGCAACACGCCGCCGTTTGCACCTGTACCTTCGCAATCGGGTCTGTCCCCGCCGCGTTGAAGTTCAGTTCGGATTGATCGTCGCTCTTGAGATAGAGCATGTAGTCACCGCTGGTGGGAGGCACAAGCACACCGCTGACGCGTGAGGCGTATGCGTCGTGCGAGTTGTCCGGGAAGACCATGCGGCTATCGAAACTGGTGATGAAGGTGGTCCAGTCCGGAGCTGCGGGGAAACGCGGGTCGTTGTAAACCGTGCCCAGTTCCTCGGGCTTGAGAGGCATCTGGCCGAAGTAGTCGTACTGGAGCAAGCCGCGGCTCAGCACAAAGGCCCGCAACGTCGGGGTTACCGCCGTCATCTCATTGCCTCCGCGATCCAGCACCCCGGAGACGTTCACGGTCGTCACTTGCCCGGGCGCCAGGTCGGGGCTGATCGTCAGCGTCACGGTTGTGCCTGCAGCGTCAACATACGCACTCGAAACACTGTGGCCGGGAATCGAGTAGTTCGCCGTGTTCTGAGCGGACGCCAAGTCCACGAGCTCTGAGAAGCGAACCAGCACGGTGTTCAAGGCGGTGGTGCCGCGAACGGCCGCAACGGTCGGTTTGTCGTTGTCGGCGGTGACAGTCAGCGTCGCCGCCGGCGTCACGACAGAACCCAGCTTGGATACCTGGACCGAGAACTGTGCGCCGCTATCTGCGGTGGTCGGGTACAACGTGTAGCTGGTGCCGGTGGCGCCTTCAATGGCCGCACCATTTCGTTTCCATTGGTAGAAAATGGCCTGGTCTTCTGGTCCAGCGGCGCTGACAAAGAAGGTGGCGGCATGGTTGGCTTTCACCGTCAGATTGGTCGGCCCCACAACCGTCAGGGGGCCGCCGACATCCGCCGGCGAATAGAGGTATCCAATGGCCGGACCATTGAGCGAGGCAGGATCCAGGAGGAGATCGTCATCCGGCGTCGGAGGCGCCGTTTCGCCGTCGAGGCGGGCTGCAACCTTGCCGAAGTCGCCACCGCTGCCTTCTTTGTAAAGCAGTTCGAGATAGTAACTCTGCCCGGCGACCAGCGAGAACGCCGAGGATTGGTACGCACTCCAATCATAGCAGCAAGAAGGCGCGCTCAGGATCAGCGTTCGCCCGGAACGGCTGGGGCCGGAGGGGTTGAAGTAGAGCTGGGAATCGTCGTCGCTGCGAATGTAGAAGCGCCACTTGCCGGAGGTGGGCGGCGTAAAGACGGTGCTCATGCGCATGCCGTATGTGTCAACGGCGTTGTCGGGATAGATGAGCCGGGAGTCGAAGATGTAGAGGTTCGTGGCAAAGGCCGGATCATTCGGGTACGCGGGATTGTTCGTGAACGCAGCAACGGTGTTGCCGCTCCCGCCATAATAGACCTCGCATAGGACACCGCCCGCCGGGCTGGCGACCCACGAGGTAAACTGCGCCGTATTGGTCGGGCTGGAAATCGTGAGGCCCGTGGCGTCCACGATGTTATTCAGCGTGACCGTGTAGAGCCGGCCTTGCGCCTGCGGAGCGGTTGTCAGCAAGACCGTCTGGTTGAGGTTGGTGAATGCCGCGCCCGTAACCGCAAGTGGCGTGGCGCCGTCCGTGATCACGTAGTTCGCGGGGCTGGCAATCGCTGAAGGATCCAGCGGGGCGCTGAACTCAAGGATGACCTGGGTCAACGAGCCCGCCTGAGTGGTCGGGTTGTAGACCGGGTAGCCCACCGCCCGCAAGAAAGCTGCCGGCACGGGAATGACGCTGACGGACGCGATAGAACTTGTCACCGCCCCGAAATCGTTGGTCACGACCACGGCGTAGTTGCCGCTATCCGCGAGCGCAGTGCTCGGGAAGGCGAGGGCGGATGTGGTCTTGCCTGTGAGATTGGTTCCATTCTTCGTCCACTGGTACTTAAGCGTCGGGTTGCCGGAGGCAACGACGTTCAGGGTAACGGGGGCGCCGACGTTCACTGTGGTCGAGGCCTGCGGTTGAGTGAGGATGACCGGCGGTACCTTGCCTGCGGCAAAGAGCTGGCTCATCTGAGCCGGGGTGAGCGCAGTGCCAAACACCGCGACTTCATCAATCTTGCCGTTGAAGATGCGAGCGCCGCAGCAGGGATCCTGGCCGATCAACAGCGAACCAATACTGAAGTCGTGGGCGGCATGCGTCAGCGCGGCGCCGCTTTTGGCGGCGAGTGAAACCGACTGGTCGTTCATGTAGATGACCGTGTCCGTGGGTGTAACCACCATGGCGGCGAAGGTCCAGACTCCGCTTGGCGGCGTCAGGCCGGTGCTGATTCCATAGTCGCCGTCGTTCCAATTGCCGCGCAGTTCATTGTTGCCGGCCGAATCCCAGATCTGAAGTCCCGTGGCGCTCGCCATGGTGGCGTCCCGCTGGAACACCAAGCCCCCGAGGCTCTGGTTGCCTTCACGCTTGATCCAGCAGGTTAACGTCAGGGTATCGGTCGTCACCGCTTGACCAGGAATCGAAACCGAGCCCAACTGCGAATTGAAGTACGGCGCATAGTTATTGGCCACAAAGCCGGTGTAAGGCACTCCTTCCGTACCGGTCGTCAACCCGGAACCGTACGCACCATCCGCTGCAGCGCCGAACGCGCCAAGGTTTTTGGCTACGGGCAACGTGCTGGGATCGGGCGCCGCATATGCAGGCTCGTTCAACCGCCAGTAACCCAGGGGCGTGTCCGCCAACACCACTTGATGGTAAGGCGTCGGTGGCGCTGAATTGATACCAGCCAGATAATGGGCGAGCACTTGGGCGTCGCTCAGAGCCACACCATAGTACGCCGCTTCGTCCAGATTCCCGCCCCAGCCGTAATTCCCGCTGTTACCATCCGCACGACCGCCGAAGGTTATCGGGATGTTCGCGTTGGAAACGGGAGCGTAGCTGCCGCCAAGCGCGGCACTGTTCGCCAGCGTTCCGTTCGTGTACAACTTGATATTCGTTCCGTCATAGACGCCGACGACATGATACCATTGGGTTGTGTCCAGAGTCATGTCCACCGCAATGTTCTTCGCAGCATCAGGACGACAGACGCGGAAGTACCAGCCGTGACCATTGCCCAGAGCCGCATTTCCCTGATAGAACATCCACCCTCGGCGCGGGTTGAGGCTGAAATCCACCGACGAGGCTGGACAGGCGATGTTGGTCGTAATCGCTGGCTTAGCCCAGAACTCCACTGAAAACGGAGCGTTGGCGTTCAACTCGGGGCGGTTTGGTATCCGGACCCGGGCATAGCCACCC
>CAZWJC010000016.1:0-49427 GCA_964634255.1 uncultured Verrucomicrobiota bacterium
GGGTAATCAGCTCCTGGATGATAATCCGTCGGCACGCCGTGGTTGTGCGTCTTGAACGCGTCAGCTTGCGTGCTTCCCACGGCGTCACCGCCTGCTCCACCGGGAGCGAATTGAGCACGGGTCGTCCGGTCTGGGTCGCGGTTCGCGCCCCCATCCCGGCCGCGAAGGAAGAATCCTCTGAGATCCGGCAGGTTGAAGCTGTAGGCATTTATGGATCCCCAGTTACTCGAAATCGCGCTGAAAAGGCGTGGGTAGTTGGATTTCACGAGGCTCCGACCATCGCAGAGCAGCCAGCCTGATGGGATATTGGTCCCACCGAATGCAGTGATGCTGCCAGGAGGAGACAAGACATCGGCAGCCTCCTGAGCGAGGTTGGCGGCCTGGCCGGCGGATTGAGAGTATTGAGCCTTGATGGCCTCGAAGGCGTACGCGGTGCTGAGGAACTGCTGGCGCGGCAGGATGGGCGCGCCGCCGTTGACCTTGATCTCGACAAACCGATTAGGGCCGGCGAACGCGTTGGTAATCGAGGCGCCGCTGGTGTCTTTCGGGCCGATGATGACGTTGAAATTGCCGTTGACCACGGGCACCAGCGGGCCGCGTCCGTTGCCCAAAGCGCCGTCGAAGATAAACGGCCCCCAGACTTTGGTGCCGCCGTTGGCCTGATCGTAGATACTGAACTCGATGGCGTAGTTGCCTGTGGCCAGCGGGCTGCCATCGGCGGCTTTGAGCAAGCCCTGATAATTGATGTATTCGGGGAGGGACTGCGCGGGCAGTTGGATGCCGGTCAGCAGCAGCAAGGCGAGCAGGGTCTTTGTGGATGTTTTCATGAGTTGGTAAGTGGAATTGCGCGATCGCTACTGACACTGAGTGCGTAAGGCGTAGAGGTGGCGGAGGTAGATGTGAATGTCCTGGAGCGTGTTGGTGTTCACTTTGCTGGCCGCGATGGTCAGGTCGAGATCGGTAATCGCCACCGAGCGCTCCTTCCAAAAAGTCGCCGCATAATCATCCCCGGGCTCGACGGCCTTATCGGGCTGATCCCAGAAGACAAAGTTGATGGTCGCCCGCTGTTCGGCGGACGCGTCAGCCTCCAGCACGCCCGTCACCGGATCTGTGCCCATGGAAAAGTAGCGAAAGGGGAAACTGCGAAGTTCATTGGTGGACTCCAAGCCTCCGGCGACACTGCTGGCACAGGCCGGACGGGTGAAGCAGGTGCCACCGTAGGAAAGATCACCGGTCTTCGTCACAAAGCCGGGCTCGTTGCCGTCCACGAACTTGACCTTGATCCACTCCATTTTATCCAGGTAATAGCCGGGCGTGATGAGGCTGCCATCCAGCCCGTATTCCGCCCCGCTGAAGAGGCTACCGTTTTCGAGCTCCTCCGACAGACGCAGAGTGTTCAATCGGAGCACAAAGACACCACGCTGCGCATCGTAGCTCTGAGCCAGCTGTTTTCGGAACTCGGCGAGTCGGGCCGACGATCCGGTAAGTGTCCGTCCCCAAACATCGTTTTTGAGCGAGATCTTCTCAGTGACGGCGGAACGGCCATTGAGCTTGCCCAGATTCGCCAGGTTGAATTGGTTCATGGCGTTCAGCAGATCGCCGAGTTCCTCCATGTTGCGCAGCTTGAAGAGCGAGGGCAGTTCCCAGCGAGGGCTGCCGGGGATCGGCTCGGTATAGACGAACGGCTGGTTGTATTTGTATTCGAGTGCCCGGAGAGCGAGAAACACCCAGCGCTGCGCGGACCGGAACGCAAAGTCCGCCCGGATCATGCTGTTTTGGGCGCGCAGGAAATGAATCGGGTCGGCGTAGTAGCGGCCAGCTAGATTGGAGTTGTTCTGATCGCGGAGGATCCTCACCTGCCGCATTTCCCGCTGGAGGCCGTCCACCCGCTCCATTTCTTGGTTCCGGACAAACGCATTGTCTTGTGCCTTGAGCACTTGGGACTGCCTTTCGCGATCAATATTTCGAGCCTCTTCGCCCGCTTGGAAGATGTTCTGCTCAAAATCCGCCAGGGCCAGCTCTTTGCTGAAGTCGGCCGCAGCCATGTCCAATTCCTTCTGCGCATACCCTTTGAATTCCTCCCCGGCGGTTTGGACGGCGATGTTAATCGCTCCCGCGACAGCAATGGCTGCGATGGAACCCGCAGCGCTCACGGCCGTTCCGGGGTCAGCCACGGTCTTTGTAAGTCCCACGTCGGCGGTGATCCCGCTGATGTCAGCCACCATATCATACGTTGCCTGCACGCCCGCTTGAGCCGCACTCCAATGGGTAATGGTGTCTCGTTCTCGGCTGATCTTGTCCCGGTAGGTCTTGGTGGCACTTTCAATCGCGTTACTCTTGTTCGTCGAGGCGTCCAGTCTCTTGGTGGCAGCTTCAGATTGGGTCTCCAGAAGTGATGTCAATTCATACAGGCTTTCAGCCTTGGCGTTGGATTGCTCGATACTCAGGTGAGCCTGCCGCAGTTCGCTACCGGCCCGGGGGTTGTTGTAGTGCGAGGGCGGCCCGTTGGTGTTGATGGGCGGGTAATGACCTTCAGGGATCGGCGCGGGATACGCATCGGGAAGTTCGTCCGGGAGGTAGCCGCAGATTTCCCGGTAGCGTTGCGCAAAGGTGGTGTCGTTGGCGCTCATTTCGTTGATGACCTGGTCGGCATAGCCCCGATAGGTGTCGTAGCTGTTGTAGGCTGCGGTGAAGGCGTTGCGAGCACGACCGAGAATGCTGCTGGCTTCGTTGGGATAGTCCAACCAGCCGCGCAACGCGTCGTAGGAATCCCAGCGATGCTGCGAGCCCGCGTCCACAAACGTGCTGATGAGCGCCAGGAAGTCGGGATCGAAGCCGAGCACGTTCACTTGGGAACTCAAGAACAGCCCGACCTTGGTGAGTTCGGCCGTGCCGGTCAGCACACCGGCCAGGGCGGACCGCACACCGGAGGCATCCAGTTCATTCTCCGGCGGCACGGCGTTGGGCAACAGCGCATTCAGCAGGCTCGTGTTGAGCAGCAGTTCGCGGTTGATGCCCTCAATCAGCTCGAAGCCCAGGGTCTTGTCGTCTTTCTCTCCCGGTTGAGTCGCGCCACGATTGCGCATACCGTAGAGCTTGGCCAGTTCCGCCGCCGTCTGCGCGTAGTCGCGCATCACGCCCAGCAGGGCTACGTAGTCCTTGTAGCCTGCAAAAAGCATGGAGTTCGTGGCATTGCCCAAGGGAACGGTGGTGAGGTTGCCGAATTCGTCGCGGAATTGCGCGGCCATCTGGTTGCGGCTGGGCTGTTCCTGCTGGAAGATCCATTGACCCAGAATGATCCCAGGGGGCGCGCTGCTGTCCACTTGCGACACGTCCACGCCGCCGCGATCGAGAAAGAGCATCCCATATTCATCGAGGATGCCGCCGTACTTGTTCAGGATGTTCGTGTAGCCGTCGATCTCGTGGTCAATGATGAAGTCACCGGCGGGAATGCTGACCAAGCCCAGCCGGTATTTCGCAACCTCGGCCAGATCGCTCTTCACATACTGGGCCTCGGCGACGATGAAATCGTAGTAGGCATCGAGCAGGGCATTGCGCAGCTTCTTGTCCAAGGGCGAATACTTCAACGCGTCGCGCAGAATCTTGATCCCGGCCCGGGCGTTTGTGCGTTCAGTTTCGCCGAACCAGGCCGCGATGCCCTTGAACGCGGCGCAGATATCCGTGCCATCATTGGTGTAGAGCAGTTGCTTGTAGCGGAAGGCAACCCTACTCCCTGTGATCTGTTCCCGGTTGGTGACGGTGGCGGGCGGATACAGCTTCTCTTGGGCGATGCGGATGGTCTCCATCTCGAAATCCGGGAAGGGCACGGAGCGCGCGAGCATCTGGCCAAAACCGCAACCGGCAAGTTGGAGGCCCGCTGTGTTGGTCGGGACCACCGGGGGCAGGCCCGACCCGGGCGGGCTGTATGCGTCCAAGGTGCCGCTGTAGAGCGCCAGAGAATTCTGACTCGCTGGATTGGCCTGGGAGTTGGTCAGGCTGTTGGCGAATTCCGGCAGCACCAGAAAAGCGGTATTCGTTTGCGCCCCGACGGGAATGCTGAAGCCTAGGACGACCGCGCAGACGACCGTGGTCCGGGCCAGTGGGTTCATGCGGTTTTTCATGGTAGCGCGTCGGTTCAAGGTTGGACGGGCGTGGTGGGGATGGGCAACGGGGTCATGACCGGCGCCTCACGAGCCATGGAAAAGTAGCCCCGGTTGGTGAACTGCAGGGAGCTGGTGGCAGCCTGCGAAGAGGCAAGGACTTCGTAGTACTCGCCGGTGAGAACCAGGCCGCCGAACGCGGCGTTGGTCTTGGAGAGGTAGAACGTGTTCGTGTCACCGGGCGGCGGTGGGATGGCCGAGAAGTGCAATTGCCTCACCAAGGTCGACTGGCCGAGCAACCGGGAAGTTCCCGCCGGCATGGGAACGGAATCCCCGGTGAGCTGGGTGGCCGTCAGGGTCAGGTTGGTGACGGGCCAGCCGCTTTGTCCCGGAGGCGGTCTGGGGATGACTTGACCGCCGAGATGGTTGGTGGTGCTTTTGGGGGCAGGGATCAGCAGAGCCGCGACGTAGGCATTTGAGCGCAGCATGCACAGGCGAAAACCAGATTGGCCCACGCCCGACTGCAGCAGCCCACTCCAGTTGGCATCGTTGTCCATCAACAGCACAGTGTGCGTCGCGAATGCGCCTGTGTGATAGGTGCCCGCGGCATCGTCGTTCAATTCGAGGACGATGGCTTCAATGTCCTCCACCTCGAGGTCGTCGCGGATACTGACCGGGATGACGGCGTTGTTGCCGTTGACTGCCAGGACGCCGGATGGCGCGGCGGAGAAATCCACGCCGTTTGTCGCCGTGCTCATGACGGAAACGGAATAATAGAGCAGGCCGGCATAGAACGTGTTGAACTCCACCGGGATCAGAATCGTGCCCGCACCCTCCAGGGTCTGCGACGTGGGCGCCGTGAACTGCACGCTCGGCTGCACACCCCGCAGCGGCCGGCTGTTCGCATTGGTGGGCAGCGTGCCGTTGGCGATCTCAATCATATCGCTGTAGCCATCGCCATCGGAATCAGAACTGCTCGGGCTTGTGCCCCATTTGGCTTCCAGTCCGTCAGTCAGTCCATCTCGATCGGTATCCACGCCGATGCGAAAGAAGCCGTTGGTGTTTGGGGCGGCCAAATTGACCATGCGTTTGGCGCCCCCAAGTGAGGAGAAGGTCATTCCCGTCGAGGAGATGTAGGTCCACGACGCCGGATCACCCACGACGTCCGAAAAATCCAGGGCGTAAGCCAGATCCGGATTTGCGAGAAGACGGCTGTCGGTGAATTCGATCGTAACATACCCAGCGCTATAGCTAAGTCGGTCAATCTCGAACAAGGCCTGCGCCCGTGTGGGCTGGGCCGTGCTGAATAGCGTCAGAACCGCGAGAAGAATGATGACCCGAGTGGGTTTGGTTTTCATAGCGTCGGCAAAGTGCGAGGAGCACTCAGATTATGAGAAAGCAGGGGACTGCGGAAGCGAAGGCGCAGAACCAACGGAGGCCAGCGCGCCCAGCCAGCGCTGGCTGACAGGAAAGTATTCGGGTGGGGAATGCGGGGACGAAGACGGCCGCGTCACGGTCCATGTCTGCCAGGACGGACCGGCGTCTCGAGAGACAATCCTCTTTTCGTCAGCCGATACGCCTTTGAGGCTGATGATGCTTGCTGGCCGTCTTGGTTCATCAAGCCGCCAGTTTGGCTCTGCGCCCTCTTCTGGAACTTCCGAGTCCATTGCATGCCGCGCGAGGTCGGCCGAGCCGTGTGTTTCCGACTCCTGCCTCAACACCCTTGCGCATCTGCCCGGGATGGCAGCCCAGCCATCTGCTAGACCCTCGAGGGCTTTAGTGCCCTCGAAACCAAAAACAAACCCTGACGAACAACGCCCCAGTGGATTAGGCGACTCCATCACACTCGCGCCAGTTTGTCAATGGCCATAGTCCGCGTCGGCATGAATGCGCTATCTGATGGTGTTCATAACCAGCATGCTTTCTATTTGCGAGACGGATCAAATGGACGGAAGTCATACTAGCTTTCGGCACCGCGCTTGTATTCTTCGATAGCATCCGCAGTGAACGTCTGCCGGCGGCCCTGCTCCCAACCCAGAGCGAGTTGATTCGCTCGCAGTCCGCCGCTTACCGCTCCGCAGTCTTCACCTCCGGTGTAACTGCTTCCGCAGTTACCCTCGCCGCTCAAGGCTTCGGAGCGCATACCTGCGAGCGCGAGGACAAACCGCGCGGCGTGTTCTTCCACACCCACTGGACCGGCGCCGGCGGCCGCGGCGGATCGCTCACGGCGGATCGGGAAAAATCCTTCGAGTGGAAACGCATCGAATGCGAGGACGATCCGCGCCGGGTGTCGCTGGGAGGAGCATGCTGCGCGGAATGTGTGCGACTGTGCCTCGGCGTGACAATCTTCTGAGCCACCATGGCCCAACTTGACCTGCGCATGTTCGTGAATCCCCCCGGAAATACCCGCAGAGCAGATGAAAACGTGGTGGCACTGCTGGTGCTTTGCAGAGAGCGCCGCACTGTGCTGCTTGCGTGATGAAGACGAGTCGAGACGATCTTGATCCGACTGATTCCGCAATAACCACAACGAAAGGATCGCATGTTTAGACGTTTTAGAGCCTTGGGAGTTGCCGGACTAACCACACTGAGCGCCAGTCAACTCGCGCTCGCCGGTCCGGAGAGCGTCCTGTGGTCACACAACCGGGAGAATACTGAAGTGATTGTTTCCGGAATCAAGATGGCGGCTCGCACCATCAGCCGACTCAACCCGCAGCTTCCCCTGGTGCGATTCACCACGCACGAAGTCGGGGGCGCGGCCTTGGTGCCTTTGTTGCCGTATGAAGCGGATGACCGATGCTCGCCGGATTTTGATCTGGCGCCCTTCCAGGCGGAGAAGGGCCATGAGGCTTGGGCAAACTTCGAGTTTGTGAACATTGACCCGAGCGATTGGGATATGCTGGCGTTCTCCATCAAGGCGGACAAACCCGGACGCAAGGACCGATTCCGGGCCGCGCACGACATCGGCAGAGGCCACGTTGGCAACAAACCGGCAATGTGCGCCATGATTACTCCGCCGACGGAAGGAGACTGCGGATACTATTTTCTGGATCGGGGCTTACTCAAGAGCGATGAACTGTTGCGCCGGAATCCTGGCGCAGCGATCAAGATCACCCTGTCCAACCACGCGCGGGGCCCCGAGGCCTGATAACCGGGCAGCACGTGTCCCAAGCCACGTCCGCACACAACTCCAGCGGATAACGGCCTGCCGCTGGTGGTTATCGCGTTGAAGAAGCCCGGCGTGCCCGCATGCGAGGGATTGGATGGGAAAGTGGCAAGCAGGTACCTGCTTGACCCCCCATGAGCAACAGAGAGACTGTCGTGCGTGATCCAGCATCAACAGGCCCTATTCGTGGCGGTTCTCCTGACTTGGCCTCTTCTCCCGGTTGATGGCGCTGATGGCTCCCGAGCGTCTGCGGAGAGGTTTGTGCTCGTCGATGCGGGTAAACCAGCCTGTACCATTGTTCTTGGCACGAAGCCTGGTCCAGCCGCCCGGCTGGCGGCGCTGGAGCTACAGCATCATCTGCTCGAAATATCCGGAGCGGACGTCCCCATCCGGACGGAGAACGACACGATTGAGGGGCGGCAGATTCTCGTCGGCGAGAGTGCCGCGACCCCGCGGCTCGGCATTCACAGTCGCGATTTCAATTCGCAGGAATACCTCATCGCATTCCGCCCGAACCTGATTGTTTTGATCGGCCGGGATTGGGAGGACACGCCTGCGAATCGGGCGCGCGAAGGGCGTCCCATGACGGGCGATTCGTTGCAGTCGCTGCGGCACAAGATTGATTATTGGAAGGCGGCCGGCCGGCCGGAGCGGAGCACGGGCGAGATGGAACTGCCAGGGCTCTATGATGATCAGGGCACTTGCCTGGCGACCTACGATTTCCTCGAACGCTATTGCGGCGTGCGCTGGTATGGCCCGTCCACCACGAACGTGGTCGCACCTCGCGCCGCCAATCTGTCTGCGGGCGGACAGGACGTGCGGCGTTCCCCGGGGCTCAAGCATCGCAGCGCGCTGCCGGGTGGTAATTGGCCGTTCCTGCGCGGGCAATGGGGCACTTTCTCCCGTGACCAGCTTCACCTTTACTGGCGGCGCATTCGCCAGGGCGGCGAACCCTGGGCCGCTAATCACACTTTTCACCGGAGCACCATCCAGGCGGTGTTCAACGACCCCGCGTTCCAATCGAAGAACCCGAAGAGCAGTGGATCGCAGTTGTGTTACTCCAGTCCGGCCCTGGTTCAGCGCGTGGCGCAGATGGCACGCGACTACTTCGACGGCAAGGGTGATCTGCCTGAGGGTTGGAAGGCGCTGGGCGACTACTTTGCCATCGTGCCCGATGATAACATGAACCTGTGCAACTGCGCACCGTGCAAGGCTCTGCTGGACGAAGGCAGCAGCCGGAAGACGGGCTACTTCAGCAGCGGCGAGATGAGCGAGTATTGGTTTTCGTTCGTCAATGCCGTGGCCCGAGAAACGCGCCAGACACATCCGGACAAGTTTATCGCCACGCTGGCGTATTGGGCTTACGCGCTGCCGCCCACCTTCAAGCTGGAGCCGAACGTATCCGTCGCCCCGTGCCTGCACACGTGTTACTACCCGGTCCATGCCGGAATGCGCTCCAACGATATGAGCTTCTACCGCCAATGGCCGGCGAGTGCAGTCGCGCCGATGTTTCTCTGGGTCTATTACCATCATCCGATGGAGCCCGCGCTGATTGACAAGTGGAAGTGTTTCCCGAACGTCATGGTGCATGAAACCGCGCGAACGATGCGGATGTTCATTCAGGACGGCGTGCGGGGCATCTTCGAGTGCGGCGAGCAAGACCAGCTTGAACAGTACGTCCTGGCCAAGGTCTGGGACGATCCCGACACGGACGTGGACAAAGTCATTGACGAGTTCTTCCGCCTGTATTTTGGTCCTGCGGGCGAGCCGATGAAGCGGTTCTATCTGCGCTTGGAGGAAATTGCTGCCGATCCCGCCAACTATCCGGTGCCATATTCCCGGATGAACGGCATCGATTGGAAGCGAGCTGCGTGGGAGCGACTGGGCACGCCCGAGCGGATGGATGAGTTGGGCGGGCTGATCGCCCTGACGGAACGCGCGCCGGGATCAGCGTTGGAAAAGCAGCGCGTGGCGCTGTGGCGTCAGGCCCTGTGGGATTGGATGCGCCAAGGTCGGGAGGAATACCTGAAGGCCCAGCACAAGCAGTCACCGTGACCATTAACATTCCACCTCGCCGCCGAATTGACGAAGGTGGCGCGAGAGTTGTTGAGCAGGCTGAAGTCGCTGCCGGTGCTCAAGTAGCGGCAGAAGTCGTCCGCCCGCTCGCAGCTCAAGCTCACGATCGAAGACGTCCTGGACACTGGCCTCCCGCGTGCCCACGCCAAACCGCTCTACGAGCAGAAGTGCTCCGCCCTCTTCGAGCACATCTTCGAGAGCTATCCCGAACGGGATGCGAGCGTGTATGCGGCAGTTTGAACCACGAAGATGATGTCTAGCTCGGCTCCTCGATCACGCGGGCGCTATGCCGTGTTCATGATACTGGTGGTTGCCGGTGGACTGGCGTGGCGTTCTGCGGCCAATCCCGTCTCGCCGTTCTTCCACAAGTATGGAGGCGACACACTTTGGGCGCTGCTTGTATTTCTCGGATTCGGGTTTCTGTTCGCCCACGCTTCAACCCTGCGAGTCGCGTTGTTCGCGTTTAGTTTCTCCTGTGTCGTGGAGTTGACTCAGCTCTATCACGCCCCTTGGATCGACGCAGTGCGCGAGACGCGCCTCGGTCATCTCGTGCTGGGCGCGACCTTCAACTGGCCGGACCTGATCGCCTACGGGGTGGGGGTCTGTCTCGGATGCCTGGCAGAAATCGTTCTGCTGCGACCTGCGACCTGTCCGTCGACCTCCGAAGTTGGCCAGAGTGATCGCGCAGCATGAACGGGAACTTGGCCAGCCGGCAAGTCGGTATGGCTTCCGGTTCGCGACGACGCCCGCGCGCGATTTCAGACTGTTTCAAGCCACCGCAGGCTGGCAGCTCTGGCACGAGCCGACCCGAAAAGTGTCCCTCGTCCACGAGGCCGACACATCGGGCGAGAAGCGTGTCACCCACCGAGTGGTGAAGAATCTGTACGTCCATCGCCGCGAGCTGCGACAGTGGATCGCGCAGTAACGTCGCGGCCCCTTTGTAAAAAATCCGCACTCGGCAAAACCATCGCATCACTTCACCCCCTGCGATTTCGCTACCCCCCCCGCCCCCCTTTTGGACGGGACAGGACGGGACACGGAATCGTCACTTTGGTGCGGGTTCGTGCGATCTGAGCGAAATGGACAAGAAAACACGACACGCACCATCGCCCCTATTGACGCGGCTTCCATGCACATTCCCGCACGACGAGGAAATTCTCCGCATCCACCCTTCTCCTTTCAACTCCCCCCGCCTCCACCATCTCGAAGATTGTGCAGAAACGTCTTCCGTGCTTCGCACGGCGAGAGTCGTTTCGGCCAATATGGGACGCAGGTTGACAGTTGTTACGCGAATCAACCGCAAAGAATCTGACGGCATGAACGCGGTCACGTCCGGCAACAAACGTGTCCTCTGTCACTTGGCGTGGTCATCACCAGACTTCCGCAATCACTGTCGCTGCTGGGTTACGCCTTGGGTTGTGCGGCTTTGTTTCGTTCGCAGGTATGGCCGTCCAAGCCTTCTTTCGAACGCTTAAGCGTAGCCAAACTCTTGGACGAATCGCTCGATCCCCGGCAGGCACGGTTCCAGCCATTGCACATAGTTCTTCCACCGGCCAACGGCCCGACCATGGACCGGTTTCGCGACGTCCAGATAGGTCGGGCTGTGTACGGTCTTTGCACCCAGACGGGTGCGGTAGCCGAGCACCGACTCCTCCCAAGGTAGATTTAGGAACGCGAGGGCGCGGCGCGCGGCAGTCGGAAGGTCTTGCACCAGGTCTTCATAACGCACTTCCAGCCATGTTGCGGCATCAAGCATCGGGCGAAGCCGCAGCCACATGCCCAAGTCCAAAGCGTAGCGGCGCGCCGTGGATTCCCAGGTGAGGAAAGAGACGCTCGTTGGGTTGAGCGGCAGGTACTGAAAGTAGCAACTCACGATCACATCGCGTGGGTCGCGCAGGGCGATAAAGAAGCGCGTTTCAGGAAATAGGCGGATGATGGCCGGAATGAACAAGGTGTGCGTTGGGTTCTTGTCCAGGTGGACGCGAGGGCCGATGGGTTCATCCAGGGTTTCTTCCATCGCCGAAAGATAACGCTGCCGCAGCATCTGAATCTTCGGAACCGGAATGCGGTCGAACGCCTCCGCGGTGGGCGGCGTGATTTCGTGGGATTCCTTCCATGAGGAATCGAGGATGTCGCGGCCGAAAATCTGGTGCTCTTCACTGCTTACCAGACCCGAATGCGCGTCGAGAACGTTCTCCAGCAGGGTGGTGCCCGAGCGTGGGAATCCGGTGAGTTGCGCGACCCGCGCGGGCGGTTCGAGGCCCTCTTGCGCCCGCCAACGGCGAAGATGCTCCGTCGTCACCGATTCGCCGAAACGCTGCAGATTTCCCAGCACCACGTCGGAATGGCTTTGGAAGATCTGGGCATGGGAGAGCTGGATATCCTTGCACTTCTTCATCCGTGCGACTGCTTCGGAGTAGTCACCCTCCTTGTCGGCCATGTCGGCCAGAGCAGCCCAAGCCTGGGCACGGGTGATGATGTGGGCGTTGGGATGAATCGCAAGCCTTCGAAAATACGCGCCAGCTTTGTGCCTGTCTCCCTGACGCAGGTGAAGTCTTCCGCGCAACAGCCACGCCTCGAAATAGTCCGGTTCGAGTTTCAGCACGCGCACCAGGGCTTTCTCCGCTTCCTCCACCCGATGCCGCCGTTCGTAAAGCACCGCCAGTTCAAAATGCGCGTCGGTGTGACGCCGCCCCACGCCGGACACATACTCCTCGAAACACTGGATGGCGATCTCTTCGCGGTGAATCATCCGGAAGGATTGACCCAGGATGAACAGGAGGTCCGGCAGGCTGGGGGCAAGGGTGCGAAGGCGGTTGAGGTACCCGATGGCTCGTTTGATTTCGTGGCGGTGACCCAAAGCTCGCGCGGTATCAACGAGGGCGGCCACGTTCTGTGGATACCGCGCCGCCGTCTCCACGAAGAGTCTCACCGCGTCGTCGAACCGGTTCGCTGCCCAGAGGGCGCGGGCACGCTGCAACTCGGGCAGTTCAGCCTCGACGGTTTTGGCGGGGGCCATGATCGGATCGGTCCGCTACTGAAATCACCCAACCCTACAAAAAGGCGACCTCCGCCCAAGCGGAGGTCGCGAAAATTCCCACGTCCAACGTAAACACGAGCCTCACCGGCGGCGCCGCGCCAGCGCCAACAACCCGCTGCCGAACGCCACCAAGCCAATTGAGGCGGGTTCGGGCACCACGCTGACGGAGATGGTCACGTTGTCCACGTACCCATCAATCGCTGTGCCGCCAGCCGTTTTAACTTCAAAAATCTTCACATCGGCAAACCGCGCTCCGTTGGGCACCAGTCCGGCGAGTGAATCCTCACCCCAATACCTGGCGTCGGTGTAGGAGCCGTTGTTTCCTGAGCCGAGCGCGCTGGTAAAAGCAGCTCCTCCCAGCGTCAGCGCCGCTCCGATAGGACTACTCGACCCGTCGAGAAACTGAACAGAAAGCATCGCGTAGTCTCCCTGCGCTCGATAACTGCTGAACTGTGAGTACAGGCTGTAGCTGACCTGGCCGCCGTCAAGCTGGCCCGCCGTAATCCCTCCCGTGAGCAAACTCAAAGGGGCGAGCGAGAAGGTGTTGGTGGAAACCTGGCCGGTTATGCCCGCTCCACCTTTCATGTATTTCACTCCGCCTCCCGGATTGAACGCGTTCGGAAACGTGTAGTTCTGGGAATAGTTGTATGTGCCCGCTCCGAAAACGTTGACGGCGCCCTCGAAATCTTCCGATACGAGCGAGACGGCCTGTGCGGTGCCCATAAAGGTCAGGGAGCCCGCGAGAATTGCCAGCCCGGAACTGACCGGCGCCTTTTTGATGGAGCGTTTGCGCATACTCTTATGTGATGGAGTCGGTAGTCGATTCGCGCGTACGAATACGTTAGTTTCTTTGGATTGAACAGTAGCAAAACGACTTGCCGATGCAAGCCCAATGTTTGGTTCGGGCACGGTTTTAAGGGGCGCAAGTCCAGCAGCGCGCGCGCGGGCGGGCCGCCAAGTGGTGGTCAACACGAGCACCGCGGATGTTCCGCGACTATTGCCGGACCGTCTTGGAACATTGACGAGCAAGGCCCTTTGTCATGTTCTCTCGCGAGGGGTTGGAAGCTATCCTCCACGTCAGGGAGGAAGCTTGACGCTACAAGGGTGAACCGCCGTTTTCGAGACAGAGCCGCGGAGAACGCGGACGGCGTCGGCTTCCGACACTACAGCCAGGCGGTGGGATGGATGCGTCTCATCAGCTCTCCGCCGAGCCACGCATCAACATGGCTGTTGCCTGCGTGCGGCCATCGCTGAGTGTCGTTTACGCGCCAGCGTCCCCGATTGACTCCAGTTGGAGCATCGGGCTGGGGAGACTCACAAGCTCAACATACTCGCGCGGGTGGAAGAGTAGTTGAGCCGCACTCGCTTAGACGACTATGGGCCACTTGAACGTGGAGGTGAGCGCAATGCGTTTGCCAACTTCCTGCGACGCGCGCGCCGCGGTGATGATCTCCAACACATGCAATGCGTGTTCCGGCGTGACGAGCAGTTCTTTGCCCGTGGCCAGGCATTCGGCGGCCAGCGCCCCACCCTGCTGCCAGATATAACCTTGCGCATCCTCGCAGTGCCGCTGGAGTTTGGGCGATTGCTGCGTGGCCAAGTCCACGCCTAGCGGCTCCCAATCGTAACCCACCAGTCCCATGAAGCCGCCCGAGCCGACGATGCTGATCGTGTGGCGCTGTTCATCTTTGCCGCTATGCCCGTGCGGATTGAAGAAGTTGAAGCCGGATTGCACGTGCGAAATCACGCCTTTGCCGTGGTCGAGCAGCACTTGAGCGTTGTCCTCCTCGGTCACCTTGATTCTGCCCTTGTCTGTTATCTCGCGCTCTGGCGTCACGAGGCTCAACATCGCCGTGACATTTCTCGCCGGGCCGAGCAGCCCGGTCAGCGAGGTTAGGTTGTAAACCATCAAATCCGGCATGCTGCCGCCGCCCTTTTCGTAGAAGAACGAAGACCAGTTTGGCCCCTCGTGACCGTAATCGGCGTGTGCCGCAGCGACTCGTCCCAGGGATCCCTGCGCAAGCGTGCGTGCCATGAACGCGAACTGCGGGCTTTGCACGGTGATCGGTGCGCCCCAAAGCCGGCGCTGCTTCTGGCCGGCGAGGCGCAGCAATTCCTGACCAGCCGCGAGTGAATTGGCAATGGGTTTCTCGCTCCAGACGTGCTTCCCGGCTTCGAGCGCCTGACGGTTCAGGGGTTCGTGCTCCTGCATGTCGGTGAGGTTGATGAGAAAGTCGAAGGGCTCGCCCGCCAACATCTGGTCAATGTGCGGATAATGGTGCGCAATCTTGAATTTCTCCGCCTGCCGGCGCGCGCGCTCGGGCCGGATGTCGCAGAGGCTGACCACGTCGGCGTACGGACACCGCGTCAACACCGGCAGGTAGGCGTTGGACACGCTCCCACAACCGATGACCCCGGTGCGGATGCGCCTGGGTTCGGTCGCAAGCGCGGCCAGCGGCTGGGCCGCCACGGCGACGCCGGCGAGCACAGTCGCCTTGGTAAAACTTCGACGGGTTAATGGACGAGAGGATTCGCGCATGGGTCGGATATGTTCGTAGCCTGTCTCGCAGCTTCACTACGTGTTGTCAAACTTGGAGAAGCGTTGCGCCCCGACTTCCTTAATCCACGTCGTTGACACTTTGGGGGTCGAGCACCAGGCCAAGCTGTTTCAAGCCCTTGCCATGGCCGCCGACGAACTTGGCCGGATATGGCGCGTCGCCCTTCACAGTCCACCAGACATAACGATTGAACAGGTCGTCGTTGATCCGGTCGGGCCGGCTGAAGTCCATCTTTGCGAGCTGCTTCGCCCAATAGCGCTGCTTGCGCGTGGGGGCGGCGGCCATCGCGACGCCTTCGTCGAGCGGGATGTTGTTCGGGAGCGCTGTGTAGGGTGTGAAGTTGGGGGAGTTGGTGAAGCACTCGAACATCAGCGGGGACATCGCATCCTGCTGGTTCATGGGCGGAAGGCCGAGGATGCGCTGCATCGTGTGCAGCACGCCGGCCTGGTTGTAGAACGTGCTGATCACCTGGCCGCGTTTGGTCCAAGGACTGATCACGAGACAAATCGAGCGGTGCCCGTCCACGTGGTCGTACCCGCTTTGCGGATCATCCTCGATGACGAAGATGACCGTGTTACTGCCGAACACGCTCTTGGTGATCGCCTCGACGACGCGGCCCAGCGAGAGATCGTTGTCCGCCACCTGGGCGCGCGGCGTGGGCGGGCCGCCCGTGTGATCGTTGGGCAGGTAGAGCAGATGAAACGCGGCCCATACTCCGTTGGCCTGCGCCGCGTTGAGTTCCTTGATGAAGCCGGCGGCGCGCACGACGTCCGGGATGCCCATGTTCCAGCCGGGTACGTTAGTTGAGCTGTAAGGCCGCAATGACGCGACGCCGATGTTCTGTACGTAGCGAATCGCGCCGGTGCCGTTCGTGAAGTCGCGGTAGATTTGCGCCCATGTCGCGCTCGGCGAGGTCGAGGCGTAATCCATCTCGCCGTAGTTGCGGAAGGTCAGTCCGTGCCGGAGCACGTTGTTCCAGATGAAGCCGGTCGAGGAATAAGTGAGCGGATCGTCACCGAACGTGTAGCTGCGACTGAAGCCGCCAAAGGATTTCTCGAGGTGATCCGTGACGTTGCCCTCGGTGCTCCAGGAGTGGCCGTCGGCGGAATTGACGCCGTTGCAGTAGAAGTTATCGAGCAGAACGTATTGCTCGGCCAGCGCGTGGTGGTTCGGCGTGACGAAGCGTGGATAGATGCAGAGGTTGGAATCGCCGTTGCCCTGCGGCAGATCGCCGAAGAGCTGGTCGTAAGTCTTGTTCTCCTTGAGGATATAGACGACGTGCTGGAAGACGGACGGCTCGCCGACACGCGCGGGTACGGGCACGGGCGGCTGGCCGGCGCGCTTGACCAATTGTGTCTGCCGGATCTGCGGCACGCGACCGTCCTCGAAGACCTGCGCCGTGTACTTGGACAGCGCCTCGGCGTCCGGAATCGGAATCTTGTTGGCCGAACCGAGATGCGCGCCAATTTGCCAGGACGTGGTGGCGGGCTGGCCTTGCCGAGTGCCGAGGCCCTTGACATTGGCGACATAAACCGAGTTGCTGTCCGCCACCACCGAGCCGGGATACCAGTCGGTGGGCAGGAAACCGCGCAACAGGCTGTTCGTGTGCTGGGCATTCGGCAACTCCACGACGGCGACTGCGTTATTGCCGCCGCTGGTGACGAACAACGTCTCACCATTGCGACTCAGCGCCAACCCCGTGCTCGCGCTGCCGTACGGGAAACTAGGATCCGGCCGCACGAGCACCATCTCCTTCACCGTCCGTGTGGCGGTGTCAATGACCGTCACGGTGTCCGAGTTGGCGTTGGCGACGTAGAGCGTCGTGCCATCGGCACTCAAGTCGAGGTCACACGGATGCAGGTCGGTCGTGATCTTCGCGGTTTCCAATCCGCTGAGCAGATTGACCACGGACACCGCGCCGCTGGCCGCCACGCCACGGCTGTCCACCACCACCTGCGTGCCGGCAGAGGGTGCGGTCAAATCTCCAGCGACCGGGAAGCGCCCTCCCCAATCCGACACATAGGCCGTGTTGCCGTCCGGCGAGAGCACGACATCCCACGGCGCGATGCCGACGGGGATTTGCTGCGAAAGCGTGCCGGTGGCCAGGTTGACCACGGCGAGTTTGTTGGCGATGGAGAGGCAGACGTACGCCTTCGAACCGTCTGCCGAAATCGCCAGCCCGCACGGATCCGATCCCCCGGGCATGGCGATGGTGCGGGCGAAAGAAACGATGCCGTCGTTGGCGACGACCCAGTCGTACAGTTCGTTCCCCGCGCCCGTCGCATAAACGCGCGTTCCGTTCGGGCTGACCGCGATGCCATGCATCGAGGCGCCGCCGCCGGGGAAGCTCAATGTTTGGAGTACGCGCCACGAGGCGGTATCCACCACGAGCAGGCTGTTGATGTTTTTGATGTAGGCGACAGCGCCGTCTGGCGAGAGCGCGAGGTCCACGGGCCGACCCGCGAACTGGATCTGCCGGCCCGCGGCCCGGAGGATTTGTTTTGACGGAAGGGATTGCTGGCCGTCGGGGAGCATGCCCACCATGATGTCAGCCAGTTGTTGCTGCACGCGAAAGTAGTTATTGTCGCCGGCGACCGGCAAACGGACGGTGCGATTCGTGCCGGCGCCGGGCACGTCCTGCCATGCCGGGTTGACGAGGTTGGAGGTTTGCTGGAGTTTGCCCGGCCCTTCCGGTCCAACCCAAGTCAAGTCCAGCGCCTCGGCGTTCTGGTTGATGCTCTGCACCCTGAGCGCGGCATTGCCCGGTGGAAGCCCTCCCGCAGTCGGGCCGCCCAACGCGGCGATGGCGGTGGGCGACAGCCAGCCGTTGACGAACTGGATGCTGTTGACGAATCCGGGCCGGCTGAAGCCGATGTTGCCGGCCGTGAACAACAGCGCCGTCGGCCCGAGCGCGAACCGCCCATCCACGCCGCCGGCCAGCGACTGGCTTCCCACGAGCGCGCCATTCACATACTTCTGGAGCTGTTGGCTCGCCGGCGCCGCAAGGTCCACTGCGAAGACGATCCGATACCACGTGTCTGGAGCAAGAGCGCCGTCGAACTGGTTCTCCGCGCCGAGGCCATTCGCACTGGGCTGCGCTGCGTTGTCGCCCACCAAAAACTCCGCGGCGTTGCCGCTATGGTTGAATGCATCGGTCTGGAATAACGCCCGCCATTGGCCGCTGCTCGCCTCCGGGAACATCACATCCAGGATCAGCGTGTATTGATTGATGAAGTGGCCGCCACCGTTGGGCCGGCCACCGTGACGCAAGTGGAAACCTTGGTCCGCCGAGTGACTGCCAAACTCCATGACGCGCGCCGGTTGGCCAAGGATGTTGATCTGGGGGAAGACGGTCTGGTCCGCAGTGTTGCCCAGGTACTCGAGGTCCGCACCCACGGTGGCCCG
This sequence comes from uncultured Verrucomicrobiota bacterium, assembly GCA_964634255.1. Lineage (GTDB taxonomy): Bacteria > Verrucomicrobiota > Verrucomicrobiia > Limisphaerales > MWDV01 > MWDV01. The sequence continues at coordinate 18,346 of CAZWJC010000016.1, forward strand.
GAGATCGCCGTGGTCGAAATCCCACTGGCCGGTGACTGCCAGTTCGTAAACCGTCAGGAACGCCCCGCTGCTAAGGACGGCGCCGGCGCCATTGTTGACTTGCACCGTGTAAACGCCCTGACTTGCCATCGTCACGGCCGGTAGCACCAGCGTCGCGTTGGTCGCGCCGTTGAGGCGGACGCCGTTGCGGTACCATTGATAGCTGATCGTGCCCGGCCCCTCGGTGGTCACGCTGAAAGTCGCATTCAAACCCGTAGCGACGGTGAGGCTGATCGGCTGGGCGGTGATTGCAGGAGGCGAACCAGGCACGGCGGTGATGAGCGGTTGATGGTTCAACCCGGCGGCGTATATGCCGGAGACTTCCTGCGGCGCAAGCACGCGTGCCCAGATGCCCAGATCGTCCAGGTCGCCCGCACCCGAATACATGCCGTTGCCGCTGCTGCCGATGAGCGTGGGGAAACCGGCGTTAAACGAGGCCGTGCCCGAAGGGCTGATGTCGCTGGTGTTCACAGGCACGCCGTCCACGTAGCTGATAACCTGGTTGGCCGGCCGGTTGAACGTCACGGTGACCAAATGCCAATTGCCGTCGGAGAAGGGCGGGTTCAGATCCACGTCGCGTCGCGTGCCACCGCTGGCGTTGTAGTTGAGGTGCTTCGGATCAAAGGTGGAGAGGACCCAGCCGACATTGGCGCCGGAGGTCCAGTTCTTGTTGCCCAAGAGCGCGCCGTCGCTGCCGGTCGTTGAGCGTTCCCAGAGCGAGACGCTGAAGCTGTTCGTGTAAATCCATTCCAGGTTGCCCAGCGTTATTGCCCAATCGTTGGGTTGGCCCGCGGCGGAGGTGTTCGTGAAATTCGCCGCCGAGCCGACCATGCCGGACATGTACCGCGGGCCGAGCGTCGCGCCGCCGGTGTAGATCGCACCGCTATTGGTCGTGCCGGCTTGCGCGTTGAGGTTGTTGTCGAAGTTCAGATAGACAACCAAGCCGTTCGTTATGGAAGTGGGCTGGCTGGGCGATTGGACGGTGAGTGTGGCCACGGCACTGGTAAGGCTGCCAAAGCCGTTGGCGATGACGACGGTGTAAGCGCCCGCGTCGTTGGTCGAAACGGCTGGGAGCGAAATGCTGTTCGTCGTAGCGCCGGCGATATTCGAGCCCGCCTTGCGCCACTGATACGTGAGCGGGCGCGCGCCCGCGGCGAGCACCTCGAACTTCGCCGGACTGCCCTGGTTGACCAGGAGGCTTTGCGGCTGCTTGATCAACACCGGCGGCCCGGCCGTGGCGACCACGGTAATCGAACCATTGACGACGAGGTTGGCGGTGTCCCAACCAAGGCCCGTGCCAAGCGGCGGCAGGTTTCGCGTGCTGAAGTCGCCCGCATAGCCGGCGGCGGAGAATAGCGTGAACGTGTCTCCCGCTTGGAGCGGCCAGGCGCCGGTATTTGTAACCGTGAGCGAGCCGCCGTACGTGAGAGTCCTCAGCCCCGCGACGTGGTCGCTGCTCAACGACATCCCGGCTTTCGCCACTTCCATCAGTGTGTTTCCCGCGAGGCTCAACGAGCTGAGGATTGTGAGTGTGCCCACGGCATTGCTGCCTGGCGCGAGCGTGCCGCCGCTCTGAACCGTGACGGGACAACTGACCACGCCCAAACCCGCGAGCGAGCCGCCACTCTGGACCACGAGACTCGTGCCCGCCAGCGAGCCGCCCACGCCGAGCAAGCCGCCGGTGACTGTCGTAATGCCGGAGTATGTGTTGAGGCCGGTGAGCCAGAGCGCGGCCGGTCCCCGCTTCACCACATTGAACGGTCCCGTCGTGCCGCTGCCAGACCCCGGATATTCCAGGAACACATCGGCCAAGCTGCCGCCAAACGAGCGGTCGTGGTTCTGTTGCACCGTGAGCGTAACTGCGCCGAGTGCGAGCGCAGCGCCAGTCAGGAGATTGCCGTTGGCGATCACGGCGTCGCCCGCGCCTGATGAGGAGAGGTCGGCGATCGTGGCGTTGTTGCCGTAGAGGAACAGACGGGCATTGTGGCCGGCGGCTGGGTTGAATGTGAGGACATTGCCGCGGCTGAGGGCATCCGCGTTGCCGAGATAAACCGAGCCGCGCCGAATCTCCAGCGGGCCGGTGAACGCATTGGAGGCGTTGAGGGCGAACGCCGTCTCCATCGGGCCGCTGCCCGTCCAGTTGTTCTGCGCAATGAACGTCAGTCCGCCGCTACCCAGGATTGTCCCTCCGAACTGGCAATCCGTGCCGGTCAGGCCGTACGGTCCGACGCCGTTGTGGCCGGTCCTGCCAAAGACGAAGCGTTGCCGGCTGCCAAGATCAAGGCTCGTGGTAATGCGGGCGCCCCAAAAACTGTTGCCGCTGTGGTTCGGACCGAAGTCGAGATCAGGTGAATTGGCGTTGTTGGTCGTGGAGGCCAAACGCAACAGCCCGGCCCCGGAGACCCCAATGGTCGTCGCGGAGGAATTGACGATCAGGCTCAGCGTTCCAGCGGACTCGGCAATGGCGCTTGGCGCGGCGATGTTCAGCGGACTAGAAGCTGAGAAGTAAGCACTCGAGAAGGCAAGCGTGCCGCTGCCAACGGTCGTGGTGCCCGAGTAATTGTTAGAGGCGTTCAGTGTCAATCTGCCTGCGCCTGCCTTGCCGAGTCCGACCGTACCCGCGATGGGCACGTTGATCGTGGTGGGCGCACCCAGGACCGTGATTGTTGAGCCGCTGCCGGCGAGCGTGAGCAAGCCGCCCGCGCCGGCGTTGAGAATCCAATTGTGCTTCGTCGCGCTCAGGTCGTCGAAGACAAGTCCCCCGATGGTGCGCGGCCCGTCGAGGGTCACTGCGACATCAGCAGAGAGGTTGAGTGTAGTGAAGTTGGCAGTGGCGCCGGCGCCGCCGGCGATGATGGCGGCGCTCCAGTTCGCGGCGTTGGTCCAACTGCCGCCACTGGGATTGGTCCATGTGCCGCTGGCGGCGAAGGCCGAGCCTGCGGAAGTCCAAGCGGCCACGGCCAGCAGCACGAGAACCGAACGAGTCCTGTCGAGTTGAGGCTTCCTTCGAGTCATTGAGTGACGTGCTTCAGTCCGTTCTGTCAGGTGAGTAGGGAGAGCGGCCCCGCATCCCCTGCTGTCCGTGGATATCTGGTTCATTATCGTCAAGGTAGAATAAAACGCTCGCCGTTGGTATTGGCCAACGGCGAGTTGGATGGAATTACCCAAAACTCCCGCACCACGTCGGCGTCCCCGCAGCCGTCGCTGCGCAGCCTACGGTCATCGGTTTAGTTGGGCCGGACGAGGCGGTAATAGGCTGCCGGGGCGGAGGCAGGTTCACTGACGCTGCTGGCGCCGTCACTGCCGGGAACGTCCTGCCAGTCTGGCGTCGTCAGGCTGGTGGACTTCTGCAGTTTCGTGCCGGTCGCGCCATCCCACGAAATGATGACGTTGGCGCCCGAGCGGACGATGCTGTTGATCCGGGGCGGGGCCTTGCTCAGGCTGTAGAGCCCCACGTCATCCACGCCAAAGTACCAGCTATCCGTGCCGGCATGGGCGAAACGAAGGCGCACCGTCGGTTGGTTGTCCGCCTGGGGCAAACGGAAGAGCTCGACGCGTTTGGATTCGGTCGTGTTGTCGTCCACGCGAGGGGAGATGTAAGATGCCAGCGTTGCCCACCGGTTGGAATCTACGCCGATGAAGGCACCATAGAAGCCTCCCTCGGTATTGCTGCTGACGGGGTCCACATAGAAAGCGACATCGGTCCAACTGGTAGAAAACGTCGTCAGGGCGTCAATCGTTCCGTCAAGGTTGGTGGCGACGTCCGGGCCATTGAGCATGTAGACGATGGGCAACCAGTTGGTGCCCTGGTCAATCGAGTACTCCACCGCGGCGATGCTATCCTGGTTCTGTTCCCACAGACTGTGGAACGACAGGTACACGTCGGCCTTGCCCGTCAGATTGAAGTCCGGCGAGAAGAGGTAGAGCACCTGTCCCAGGACATCGTTCCGGTAGCCTGAATTGCCAAAGACCATGCGGCCCGTCGCCAGATTGCGTTGGAAGACGCCGTTCACCACGTTGGATGGATTCACGTTCAGCACCCGCTGGTAATCCGTCGTCCAGTCCGGATTCGGAGCCCCTCCGTTGAAGTAGGTGCTGTAGACATCGAGCGCGCCCATGAACCGCGACACGTCCACCACGGTCCAGTTCGTGTAAGCCGCGGAATCCAGATTCGTGATCGTGAGGTTCGGTTCCGAAGCGGGGTCGCGCTGGGTATCCAGGCTGACCGCGGTCCATCCAGCGGGGAGGCTGCCCTCCGGCGTTTGGTTGAAGTCCTCAAAGGCAATCGGCGCCGGCAGCAGGATGTTCACGTAGTTGGCCACGGTGAACTGCACCTGGTTCGTATAGCTCTTGGCGGGCGTGCCGTTGTCGTTGTAGGTGAGCGTGTATCGGTTGGTAGAGCCCGGAGGCAGCAGCAAGGCCGGTGCGCGATAGCTCACGCTGGTCAATTCACCGGCGGGCGTGATTGTGGGCACGGGCGACACCAGACTGCCATTCAGCCTCAACTGAATCGAACTGGTCACGACCGCCGTGCTCAGGTTCGTGATGCTGGCATCGTAGAAACCATCGGGCGCAACCGCCACCTGGTTGTTGACGGGAATCGTCGTCAACACCTGCGGCCCAACGGCAAGTTCGGTCTCAGGTAATTGGGCGAAGGTGATATCATCTGTGGCAATGTCGGCTGGATCCCCCTCGACTTCACCGCTCTCCAGAGTCGAGGCGACCCGGGCCAGGCGTAAGGTCAATGTCTGGCCAATGCTGCCCGTGTGGTTGATGCTCACCGGGACCTTGGCGGATTCAGAAATGAACGTGACGTGGGTCGGGCCGCTGACGACCGTGCTGCCAGCCAGGACGCTTACGTCGTAAGTAAACCGTTCGTTGCTGAGATAGTAAGGATGGAAGTTGAAGGACTTGATGACCACCCTGGCAGAGGGATTGTTGGGAGCAAAGATCAACTCATGACGGTCACTCACGCCAGAACTATCCAGCTGGGCCGCTGCCCACACCGAGTCCGCGTAGTATTGCCACTGACCTCCGACCCCCTGCCAGGTCAGGTCAATGTTCGGCGTGCCGAATCCCACCACGGTGACGCCGTCGCTCGAAGCAGCGGCGCTGTCGCCGAAGGGCTGGATCATATTCGCGTTCTGTCCCTGGCTCGCGGGACGTATGTCGAAGTCCAGGATGGTGTCGGCTTGGGCGCCGCGTCCGAGAAACACGCCCAGCGCGATTAACAAGCCGAAGCGAAGGTGTGCAAGTTTTCTTCGTTTCATTGGTTTATCTCCTACTGTGTTGGTTTTCTTGATGCCGCAGGTTGGTAGAACCACCAGTTCATCGCAAGCCGTCACGGGCTGCAAACGACCGGGTACTGGCCATCGGCGCCGGGCACGTTCCACTCAGCCACGATCTTCTCTCCCTCTGGAGAATTCAGCGAATGCCATCCCACGTCTGCCTCGCGCTTGACGAAGCGATACCCGTTTCGGGTTTTGCTGGGCAGGGGTTCGGCTTTGCCTTCGCGGACCTGTTCCAGATTCTGTTTCAGCTCGGCTGCGTATTTCTCCAGATATGCAATTCTGTGGGCGCGCTTGTCCGCCGCCTTACTGCCCGGGGCGATCACGACGGCCCGCACTGCGTCCTCTTCGGTGTCGTTCAATCCGCGGATGGGGGGCAGCGCCTCCCGGGGCGCCGCAAACAGCTTCTTCTCACTAAGGTCGTAGAAGAAGGCGCTCTCCGAGACCCCGGTGTCGCGTCGCAGGAAGCGGATGGAAAGTCCAACAGCAACCCCGAGGAGCATCAGGGCCGCCACGACCTTGAAAACGTTTGGCTTGTCCATGGTTGAAGCGCGAGGACCGGCTTAGTGCGGATCCGCTTTGACGGACCACCAACACTCATTGGCGTTGCAGGGGATGCGACCGGCGTCCAGTTGTGCGGCACTGCCATCCGCCATGGCGTAGTTCGACCGGCGGTTGTGGCGCACGGCCCCCTTGTCGCCCTGGGCGACGCGGTTGAAACCGGGCGTGTTGGGAGAATCGTATTTCCAAATCCACCAGCGGTCGTTCGGCCACTCGCTGCGCACGTCGCTGTGGCCATCGCCGAAGAAGATACAGTGCACCGGCTTTTCGACACTGGTGGAGCGGCAAACATTGCGTTCATAAGGCCGGCCAAATGGCGGCGGCGCCCCGCCCGTCTCCCAATGCACATCCACCGCCCCGATCCCGCTGAGGACTTTGATTTCACCATTCACTGGCAAGCCGGCGAGGTCGGGCGCCGCCGGCAGTTTGTCGCGTTTGCCCAACGAATAGACCTCTTCCTTCTCTGCGGGGCAGTCGTACACCTGCTTGTTCTTGCCAACGAAATTGAAAAGGTACGAACGCCAGGTCGTTTCGTAACCGGCGGGCAACATTTCCTGAATGGGAAACCACCACTGGTTGTTCTCGTCGGCGTAGAGGTGCGTCCCCAGCGAGAGTTGCTTCATATTGTTGACGCAGTAAATCTGTTGGGCTTTGCTCTTCGCCTTGCCAAGGGCCGGCAGAAGCATGGCTGCAAGGATCGCAATGATTGCAATGACCACCAGCAACTCGATCAAAGTGAACCCGCGTAGCCGCGAGACTCGGAGCCTTGCATGAATCATCTTCATGAATTCGGTTATTTCGTCGTGCTCCGCGTAATCCGCACTGCGCGTGGCGAATTAGGCAGCATTCCGTCAGAACTATAGACCCCAAGTTGAGATGCTCAACCCCCCTGTTTAAGGGGGCGCTGGAACGTCGATTCATTGCCCTCTGTAGAGACGGGCGCGAACCCCGGCGGTTCAAAGCCGGAAGTTCTGTTTCCTGGGGGATTTCACTCGTAACCGAGAGCGCGCGCCATCGGCTCAAGCCGAGAGAGATATGGATCGAGATGGCGGCGGTAGTTTCGCCAACGGCCCACTGCGCGCCGGGTGATCGGCTTGCTTACCTCGGCGTAGCTCGGCGACCGCAGGGGTTTGCCGCGCGCATGCTCGTTAAAGCGCATGACCCGCTCATCCCAAGTGATTCCCAGAAACTCCAAGATCCTTCGGGACACGCTCTGCAGGTTGTCCACGAGCTCCTCGTAGCGCACTTCGAGGAACGGATTGTGTAGGCGCGGCTGGAGCGCACGCCAGAAACCCATCACCGAAAGGTACTGCGTGACTGTGCCTTCCAGACTCAGGTACGCCGAACTGACCGGGTTGGGCGAGAGCGGCTGCATGAAGCAACTAAGGCAGACATCGCGCGGATCGCGTAACGCAATCAGGAACTTCGCCTCCGGGAAGATGCGGACCGCCGCAGGAATCAACACATTCAAAGCTGGGTTCTTGTCCACGAGCATGCGATCGCCGAGCTTCTGACCGAGAAAAAGCTCGGTGAATCGGAAGTAATCTTCCCGCGATTGGTGCAGCCGGCTAACCGGCGCCGACTCCAAAACCTCAAGCATCGAAGCCTCCGTCGGGAATCCGCGTGCCAACGGAAGATAGGCCTCGTCGTGTAGGATGTGCGTCTCTTCGGCGCTGATCACTTCCGGGTGCGAATCCAACACCTGCTCCAGCAGCGTGGTGCCCGACCGGGGATGACCGCACAGGATGGCGAAGCGCCGCGATGGTTGCAGCAATTCCGCGGCTCCTGCCCATCGCATAAGCACACTAGTGGTGATGCTCCCCTCCATCTCCCGCACTCGATCCTGGATGCCGCGAAGCGTGGTGGCGTGGTTCGTCGCAGCCGGGCGAACCAGCGCCTTGGCTTCAAGGAACGCCTCCATCGCCTCATCGTAGCGCGCCAACCGGTCCAAGATTTCGCCCAGCTCGTACCAGGCGCGCGCGCGTAGCAGGAGATCCCCTCCACCGCTGCTCAGCAACGCCCGCACACGGCTTTCGGCCCCGGCCAACCCGCCCGACAACCGTTCCAGTCGCGCCCGCGCGAGTCGTGCCAATGGATCGGCAGCATCCAGCTTCAGCGCCCGTTCGGCGAACTGGACTGCTTCTTCGAGGTGCCCGTGCCGTTCATGAAGTTCCGCAAGCGTGACAAAGACGTCAGCCGTGGCCCCATTCTGCTGTGCCGCCCGTTCGAGGTAGTTTCTCGCCATCGCGTAACTGCCGAATTCCTGGCAGCGGCGGCCTGCCTCAACCAGCGCGGCCACCATGCGCGGCGCAACACGTATGGCTTTCTCCAGGCATCGCTCCGCCTGACTGAAGTCGTAGCGCAGCCCGTAGGCGCGACCCAAGTCCAAGTGGATGCTGGCGTTGGCGGGGTCCAAACGCGCCGCTTGTTCCAACGTCTCGATGGTTTGCTGATACTCTTGGCGTTTCCAAGCCTCGGCTGCTTCCTGGAACAGCCGCGAGAGCGAGCGTTGCGAGACGAGCCGTTGCCGTTTCATCGTCAGGCGAAATTGGTAGAGCGCTGGCCGGAGGGCAAGCAGTCTTTCCTGGGCGCTGCGTCATCGGGAGGCGGCACTCGCGTGGGGTGCTGCCTCTGCCAGGGCCCTGTCCTTTCGCTTTCCATTACGCGTTGCAGTGACTGCGCACTTGCCGTAAAAGGACACGTGTTCAAGAAACGTCCAAGAAACGGAGTACGCGCCTCCAAGCTGGAGCCAGCCTATTGGCATGGCCGGTTGTTCAAGAACACGTTCACTTACAAAGGCCGACGCGTCGAAGTCAGCGGGTGGGCGGTCAAAATCCAGCTCTTCGGCAAGCGAAAGACCTTCTCCTTGGGTTCGAGTGTCCCGGCGCGAGCCGCTGAAGAAGCGTCTCAGATCTACCAGTTAATTCTCGCGGAAGGTTGGGAGCGAATTGCTGAAAAGACTGCCGCGAAATCGCCGGCCTCCGTGGTAAAGAGCGCGAACTACTGGCGACAACGGCTAATCCATCGGAACTACCCTGGACAGCAAACGGATGACAGCATCGAAGCACTCGCTGTCCGCATCGAACATGCTCGGATCAGTCACTACTTCCCACTCGGAACCACGGATGAATTCAAAGCTGCCCACCGCGCCATGCGCATCTATTCCACGGTGGTGAAGCACGGGTGGGCCTGCGTCAATTCACGTTACCCACGCGAGCTGGCTCTGGCTTTGCGCTGGCAGGATAGCCCGCTTGCCTGGACCTACACCAATATTCACACCTGTCCGGCAGGCCACGCCGCAAAGCCAGCGCACGACTCTACGAGGTCGTCCCCAGAGCGTCGGGTAGCGCTCATTGAGCCTGATGCGGGCATCCGCCGTGCGCTGGCAACCTGTGCCAACGGCCAGAATGGCTTCCGGTGCGACATGAGCTTTGCCGCCCCTTCAGAAGCCGTACGCGAGATTTCGCGCCAACGAATAGACATTGTGCTGGCAAACCAAGATGTGTTTGAGGCATCTGACGGAAACTCCTTGGACAGACTGCAGCGCGTTCATTGCTGGCCCGTCGTGCTGTCATATTCCGTCTTCGACGATGCAGATCAACTGTTCAAATCCACGCCCGGCGGAGCGGTTGGATACATGTTGAAACGCACGCCTCCAAATCGCCTTTTCGAGCCCATTGCAGCCTTGACCGGTCCCGTAACCCGAGAGCAAATAGCCCTGCAAGTTCGTGGTTACTTTCAGCGTCTGGTAACGTTGCTGCCTTCTGGCTTACTCTCCCAAGAAGGCGCGAACCTCACGCCTCGCGAACACCAGGTTCTGGCGCTCTTGAGCAAAGGTCTGTTGGGCAAAGAAATCGCCGAAGAATTGCAGATTAGCCTCTGGACTGTGCAAGGACACGTGAAGAGCATTTTCGGGAAGCTCCGCGTCCACACCCGCACGGAAGCCGTGGTAAAGTACCTGCACAAGTGACCGGACCGCAGACCGTGGGTAACATCGGTCACGGGGTGGCCTGCTGTGCCTGGAGTTCGCGAATGCGGTCGCGCAATTCCGCCGCGCGCTCGAATTCCTGCCGCTCGATCGCCCGTCGCAACTGCCGTTGCAGCCGTTCCACCGGAGACACGGGCTGGGTGCGCTGGATTTGCTTCTCCAGTTCTCGCAACGCCGCCTGGGAGCGCTTGCGCTCGAAACGGAAAGTCTCGTCGTCCAACTCTTCCAGCGCGGCAATCTGGTCGCGGCCCGTCTGGATGAGCTTGAGGGCCTTCGGAGCGTCGCCTTTTTCAAGCGCGAGCAGAGCGGACGCGGCGGTGTGCATCCGCAGGATGTAGGGCCGCCACTTCTCCAGATATTCCCGGTCTTCCTCGCGGGCCGCGTGACTATGGACGAAGTCGAACATCTGCAGGTTGCGAGTGGTGTCGCGCACTGTGTCGGCCCAGCGTTTCAGTTGGAACAAGCGGAGATACCGGAAGTAGAAGAGCGTGCCCTCGCTGAAAAGCTCCGTGCAACCCTCCGCACTCATCTCGAAATCGACTTCGCTCCCGGCGGCCATGGCCCGCGCCAGCCGTTGCTGGTGAAACTCCAGCGCCGTTTCCAGCCCATGCGGCCGGGCGCCATCCGGTCGCCCCTGCATTTCGAGCTGCTCCAGTCCCAGCGGCGTGCGAACCTGGAGAATCTCGCGCCCGTCCTTGCCGCGGACGATGCGCGCGTCGTTCTCCGGATCATACGGCCAGCTTTCCAGCAGCTCGCGAATATCACCTGCTTCGTTCATCCTGAACCATTATCCCTGTCCGGCAGCAATGTTCAACCACCGCGACCGTCTTCGCGTGTGGCCAGCCGCAGTGGCCCCTGGCAGCGCAGAGTGACAATCCGCCGTATCGCCGAATGGCATTCGGCAAGCCCGCCTCGACACCGAGCCGTTGTGATCCCTTCGTTCAGCGGACTGCCAGTCCGCGATCCAGCAGAGTGCCACGCTGCGCTACGTTCAAATCGTTGATCACCGCGACCCATAGTACCTGCCAGCCATAGCCGGGTTGTCACACTGTTCCCGAGTTCGTCCTTTTCCGTTGCCTCGGCCACCGTTTGAAATAGTATCCCGCCGCGGGTCAGATGGTCTGGAGCGCATCAACGCAGCATTCGTTTCTGAACACGCCCGGCAATGCCGCGGCTCTGCACCTGAAGTACGCCTCTAACATCACCGATTGATTTCCCATGATCTGGATCGCCCCATCAGAGAGCGGCCTCGCCGCCGCCACCTTGGCAAGTCGCTTCCAACACAAAATCAAGCAGGCAGTGCCTGCCCCCAGACCCGGCCTCAACGCCCAGGAGTGCTTTGGAAGCCGCCCGCAGACACTCCTCGGCATCATCTTCCTTTGCCTCGTGGCACTGCTGCACGCCACGACTGCCTGCGCTGCGGACACATTCAATCGGCACCAGTGGACGGTGGGCGGTATCACCCGTGAGGCGTTGGTTTATGTCCCGTCCCGGGCCCACACGAATCCGACGCCGATCATGTTCGCCTTTCACGGGCACGGCGGCTCGATGCGAAACGCCGCCCGCACCTTCAGCCTTCACACCCGATGGCCCGAGGCGATTGTCGTCTATCCCCAAGGCCTCAACACGCCGGGCCGGCTCACCGACCCGGAAGGAAAGAAGTCCGGTTGGCAAAGTCAGGTGGGCGACCAAGGCGACCGCGACCTGAGATTCTTCGATGTCCTGCTGGCGAGCCTGAAGCAAGATTACAAAGTGGACGGGAAGCGCCTCTACGCCACCGGCCATTCCAACGGCGGCGGCTTCTCCTACCTGCTTTGGGCGGCACGCGGCGACCAGTTCGCCGCCTTTGCCCCGTCCGCCGCGGTTGCGGCCAGGGATTTCGCGAAACTCAAACCCAAGCCCGTGCTCCACGTCGCGGGGGAGCAGGACGCGCTCGTCAAGTTCGCGTGGCAGCAGCAGATGATGGACGCGCTGCGCAAACTCAACCAATGCGGCGAAGGCAAGCCGTGGGAAGGCGAAAAGGGCTGCACGCTCTATCCCTCCAAGGCCGGAGCGCCGGTGGTGAGGTTCATCCACCCCGGCACACACCAATTCCCTGCCGCGGCCCCGGACATCATCGTGAAGTTCTTCCAACAGCACGCCCTGCCCTGATCCGATGCCCATGTTCTAGATTGCCGCAGTCGAAGCGGAAGCTGCCGGCCGGGCGTCTGGAGTTCGGCGAGAACCTGACGCACTGCCAGCAGCAATCCCGGTGCTGTTCTGGTTCACCGCGTTGCCCATCGCCCGAAATCGCACTGACGACTAAGTTTGAACTCCAGCGGGATTTGGCGCAGGGTGCACTACCGATGGAAAAAGCATCCATGCCCCGATTGCGGTTGCGCGTCACCGCGACCGCGGAATCCCTCATCCGCGCCGGTCATCCCTGGCTGTTTGCCGATAGCATCCACGAGGCGAACCGCGAGGGCACGCTCGGCGAACTGGCGGTGGTTTTCGATCGCAAGGACAAGTTCCTCGCCATTGGTCTGTTTGATCCCGAATCCCCCATCCGCGTCCGCATCCTGCACACGGGCAAGCCGGCAAAGATCGACCTGGCCTGGTGGCAGGCGCGGTTGCAGCAGACGCTGGCACGGCGGGAGGGATGGTTCGACGCGCAAACCAACGGCTACCGCTGCATCAACGGCGAGAGCGATGGCTGGCCCGGGCTTGTGCTCGACCGTTATGATCAGGCGTTCGTGTTAAAGCTCTATTCGGCCGCGTGGTTGCCACATCTGGTTGAAATCGTGAGCTGCATTCAGTCGGCGCTGCATCCGCACCGGCTGGTGCTCCGCCTCAGCCGGAACAGCCAGTCCCCCGCCAAGGAACATGGACGCCACGAGGACGGCGAGCTTCTGCTCGGTGAAACGCCAGCCGAACCCGTGACGTTTCTCGAATCCGGCCTGCGCTTCGAGGCCGACGTGCTGCACGGCCAAAAAACCGGCTTCTTCCTGGATCAACGCGAGAACCGGCGGCAGGTCGAGTTGCTGGCGCGGGGTCGGGACGTGCTGAACGCCTTTAGTTATTCCGGCGGTTTTTCGCTCTACGCGGCCCGCGGCGGAGCCACCTCGGTCAACGATCTTGATCTTAGCCGGCATGCCCTCGCGGCCGCAGGGCGCAATTATGCGTTGAATCAGGCGGTTCCCGGCGTGGCTGCCTGTCGCCACGAGAGTGTCCAGACAGACGCCCTGGAATGGCTCGCGGCCAAACCGGCGCGGAAGTTCGGCCTGATGGTGCTTGATCCGCCTTCGCTAGCGAAACGGGAAGCCGAACGCGCGCGCGCCATCGGCGCCTATCAACGTCTCAACGCGGCGGCCATTCGGTGGCTCGCCCCGGGTGGAGTCCTCGTGGCGGCCTCGTGCTCCGCGCATGTCTCGACGGAGGAATTCTTCGGCAGTGTACGCCAGGCGGGGCGCGAGAGTCGGCGGGGGTTCTCGGAAATGCAGACGACCGGGCACGCCCCCGATCACCCGGCTACCTTCCCAGAGGCCCGATACCTGAAAGCGATCTATTTGCGGTTCGGGTGAGCGCACGATTCGGCCTTCGCGTGTCGCAGGAAATTATGCGACGCGGGCCGTGCCAGCCGTTGCTGATGAAACTCCAGCGCCGATTCCAGCCCGTGCGGCCGGGCGCCGTCCGGGCGGCCCAGCATTTCGAGCTGTTCGAGTCCCAGCGGCGTGCGGACCTGGAGAACCTTGCGCCCGTCCTTGCCGCGGACGATGCGCGCATCGTTCTCCGGATCAAACGGCCAGCCATCCAGCAGCTCGCGGATATCGCCTGCATTGCTCATGCTTCATCATTATCCCCGTCCAGCGGGAGCGTTTCAACCACCGTGGGATTTGCGGGCCGGTTGTCGCACCACTTCGGAGTCGTCCTTTTCCGTTGCCTCAGAACCTGGTTCAAATAGTATCCCGCACGAGGTTTCACATGGCTCGGGGCATATCAAGCCGAAAGGATCGCTGTCACATTGCCCGCCCACTTGGCGGCTTTGCGCCACGCTTATGAACCATACATTTCTTCATATCTCAGATCTCCACTACAAGCCGAATTGGCCTGAGCAAACCGATATGGTGTGCCAGAAGTTCTTCGCTGACCTTAAAGATCAGTTGAAGAATCACGACAACCCGTTCCTGATCTTTTCGGGAGATCTAGTTTCGGCTGGAGCAGAAGCGGATTTCTATAGAGAGTTCGAGTCGAAGTTTGGTCACGCGCTGGCTGCCGCGGGCATTCCTCGGGAACGGCGGATCTGTATACCAGGGAATCACGACGTTTCGAGGGCTGCCCTGAAGACGCACTCAACGTTGCAGAAAGGGAGTCTCGCTCAGATAAATGATGAACAGACTTTTAACAACAACTTGAGCCAACTTTCAGAGCATTTCTTCAAGAAGAACTTCGAGAATTACTGCACTTGGGAATCGCGGTTTGCTCACTACACTGCCTGCTCGGGCGGGCTTGGCGGTTCCGGTTGGTCTCTTTCTGACGAAATTGGAGTGTACTGTCTCAACACGGCACTTTGCTCTTTTGCTGGCCTTGAGGAAATAGGTGGAAAACCCATTTCTGACCAAGGCCTGTTAATGGTGGACACCCGGTCTTTATACAAATGGCTTACTGAATCTGGGCACAAGCTGAGAATCCTCGTGATGCACCACCCGATCGAGTGGTTGTCTTCTTGGGCTAGGGCCGAGCTGGAGAAGATTATCCGAGACAACTTCAAGTTAGTGTTCTCAGGGCATGTCCACCAGAACGATGCGGTTCATTCGACACAAGGCCGCGAAGGCCACCTTCACGTTACCGCTCCGCCTTTGTTTACCGACAAGACTGGGCGACTGGGCTACGCAATCGTTACGCTGAATTCGAATGACGGTAGTGCAAGCGTTCGCTACCGCGCATGGTGCGCCGCAAACAAGTTCGTATTGGGAACGAGTCTTTCTTCAAATGAAACGGGGGTGCTTCAGTTCAATTGCTTCGACAAAGTCGCTCCGCTGCTTGAATTCTCAATCGAAGCTCCACAGCCCGCCAAGACAATCGAAATACTTCAGGCTGAATTCGACGAAGCGAGAATCTGTTACTCATCCAAGAAGCTCCTCTGGGTCGAACGTGATCTCGCGAATGTCCCTGAAACAAGCCCAGACGCGGGGACTGCACTGCTGATTACGTCGGGAGAATTCGCAAGGTCGCCACATTCTTGTGCGATACGTTGCCCAAAGCAGTTTGGGCTCTCCTGTTTGGGGACGTATTTGGCGCTTGAACATCACCGCCATAATTCTGGAAGAGCAAACTTGATCGTTTTGGATGCCATTTCACTCCCCCACCATCGGAGCGGAATCAGGGAAAAGGTCCTTGAGAGGTGCACCAAGCTAAGAATCACCGTTGGCTCCGTTCATGGTTTCATTATAGACGGATGGACAAGTGACAAGGGTACCCGGCGTTTGTTACGAGAACTGCGTGCGGAGTTCAGCCACGCACACATCATCATCCTAGCCGGGGAGGAAGATTTTACCCAAATGGACGCTGCGATGGAACTGGGTGAGGAACTGGCGACGATTAAAACGTACTTTCTTTGGTCGTTGTCCAGAGCCCGGATAAGAAGCCTAGCCTCAAGCTACGTGCAAGGAAATGACTCGCTGGACGATGACGTGGTCACAAGGAAGGTCACGGATGACATTGATGCATTGAACATTCACCGGACACCACTGAACTGCTTGCTTCTTCTAAAACTTGCAGAGCAGCAATTTGATGAGAGCCCTGTGAACCGCACTGAAATGATCGGGAGAGTCCTGTGGCTGCTATTCTACCAGTTTGACAAGATTCCGCGCTACGCGACGAGGCCAGATCTCAAAGACTGCGAGTTTGCATTGGGGTTCTTCTGTGAATCACTGATTCGATCTCGAAAGAATACCTTCACAAAGAACGAGTTCTACGCTGCAATTCAACAGTATTGTGCTTCGCAACTTCTGGACCTCGATATCGAAGTCCTCTTCGCCTTCTTGGTTTCCGAGAATATCCTTGTCCGCAGGGGCCTCGAATTTGGTTTTCGTTTCATTTACTGGCTGTATTACTTCGCAGCACATCGAATGCACCATAGTCCGGAGTTCGCGCAGTTCATTCTTGCTGAGCGTAAGTACTCCGCGTTTCCAGAAATAATGGAATTCTATGCAGGGATTGATCGCATGCGGGCTGACGCAGTAGACAGGCTCGCCAAAGACCTGGATGAAATGGACGCCGACTTTCTGCAGCGCTCTGGCATCCCCACAGAGTATAGTCCATTTGCCCACATTCGCTGGGCGACAACCGCTGAAGCCGTGGAGAAAGTCAAGCAACAGCTTGCTGAGAGCATTGCAGAATCAGCGCTTCCAGCAGAGGTGAAAGACGCGATCGCGGATCGCCGGTACAATCGCGCACGGCCTTATGCTCAAACGCTCGCGAGATTCATTGACGAATCCTCGCTGGCTCAAATGGTGGCAGCCATGCGGGGTGCATCAAGAGTCTTACGAAACAGCGATCACGTGTCGCCAGAGGCTAAGGCGCGGCTACTGGATAGCGTCCTGCGCTGTTGGGTTCGTGTTTGCCAAACCCTCGTTGTTATCTCACCGCTTTTAGCGGAACACAAGCGGGCTTTCTTTGAAGGGGTGAACTTCTGCTTAGATAGCTCTTTCGACAAACTTGAACTTGCTGATCAGAGGTGGAAGGCTCTTGTGACCTCAATTGTTGATAATGTTGTGGATTGGTATCACCACGAGATGTTCTCAAAAAAACTCGGGGCACTTTTCGTTCATCACGTCACAAGCAATAAAGATACGCTTAGTGAGCTACTCATCGTGTTAACACTGGTAAAACAGAGGCCCCACAATTGGGAACGTGAAGTGGAGAATTACATACTGCGCCAACACAAGAACTCTTTTGCCCTGTCGAAAGTTTTCGCGCTCCTCAGACATGAATTCAGAATAGCCTTTGCTACGGAGCGAACTCGACACCAGCTTAGACGACTTGCCGGTATGGCAGTGGCTAAACATGGCGGCGCAAAGCACCCAAATTCCAGATTGATAGAAAGGGCAGCTCAGGCAAACGTAGACACTCCGCCTGACAAATAGGCCTAGTCTTCATCTTCCTTTGGTCACGAGGCAGAACGCGACTCGTCTTTATTCACCCGAATTCCCCTTCGAGGTCGTCTGGGGCAGACTCGCTTCGGCGACGTCAACGCGAGATGTCTCTCTGCGAGGTGACGAGATACGCCACGATGTAGTCGGACAGGGCGATGCCCAGCTGCCTGCGTCAGTTCGTCTTCCTGTCGACGAGCCACAACAGGCCATTCAGGATCAATTGATCCTGCGCCGGGTTGCCGAAGGTGAAGGACAGCTCCCGGTTCTTGCGGTGTTCGTAATCAATGTCGTTGTGCCCCATGTTCACGTAGAGCATCCGATACCGCTGATGGCTCCACACGACCGGATAATAGCCTTCGTGCCAGATTTCGTGCGGCTTCGGGCCGGTGCCCAGCGGGAAGCTCGTCGGGTCAATGGAGACCAAGATGCGGATGTCGGCGTTGGTGCGGAGATCGTGCTGCCAGCGATACCATTCATTGGGTGAGGCCCTGAACACGGGCGGCAATCCCCGGGTGGCCGGGTGATCCGGGGTTTCCACGCGCAACAGCGCTGCGGTGGGCCGCCATGTGTTGCTGACGTATTCGCCTGAGCCGAGGAATTTCTCGTGATACCAGTCCCAGTTCTGCGGCACGGCCGAGGGTGTGAGCGCAAAGGCGGCGAAGTGGAAGCCCAGCCACGCGCCGCCGTGCTCCATGTAGTGCTCGAACGCCGCGCGTTGGGCGGGCGTCTCGGGGCGTGAATCGAGAAAGACGACAACCCGGCGGCCGGCGAGGGTTTCGGCGCTCAGTTCGTTCCAATTCGTAGTCGCGCGATAACTGAAATGATGCTGCTCGGCCATGGCGGTAAACCAGCGGTTCGCTTCTTTCACGAAGCTGATATGAGCCTGGTCGGCCTTGCCGCTGTAAAAGGCGATGACTTTGAAGTCCGGCGACGGAGCACACAGATGGCAGCCACAGAGGCGGACGGCACACAGAGGAAGCAGTGTCAGAAGCGATTTCTTCAACGAGAACATGGTCTTCAAGCGCGAAGGTAGCTTGAGGGAAGTCATGATCTCGGCGCAAGTCTCGGCGAGCACGGATGGTCTTGGGGGCGTGCTACCATTCGGCGTGGCCGGTCAGGAGGAGCGCGCCCGGTCCCCGGGCGCAGCGGTCAAACCTGCCAATCGCTACGCAACCAGCAGCTAATGAATGCCCTCCTCTGGCTGCCGACCGGAAAATGTCCGCGATCCGATTCCCCGGGTTCGTGGAGGGGTTCCCTCCCGGGTGACGTCCATTCTCTGATTGTCTTAGGCATTGGCCACCAATCCCAGTGCCAGGAACGCGCGCCGGCGATTAGAGCCCGTCCTGACCCATCTTCACGAGCTCTCTTTCCGCGATGGGCCGCCGTTTGCGCTTTTCAGGTGGAGCCAAATCCTTCTTCTCTCTTGCCGCCAGCCTTGCCCTGATCTGGCTTCGGAGATCGTTCACCAGGCCGACGTAAGCCTGCTTCTGCAAGTGCTCCTCACTGCGTGCTTTCAGCAGCTCATCCTGCTGTTGAGCCTGTAACTCAAGCTGACCTCTAGTGGCAGCCAACGCTTGCTCCGATGCTTTGAGGCGGAGTCCAAGGGTGTGCACTTCTTTCTCCAGAGAGGCGCGCGCCTCGTTGGCCTCGGCCAACTTCTTCTCGGTGGCTGCGCGATTCACCCCCTCGCGCGCGAGTTCCGCCCGGCTGTGCTCGAGTGCGGCATCGAGCTCTTTGACCTTCTCCTCCAGAGACGAGCAGCGATTGGCCTGCTCCATCTCGCGCACGAGCAGCGCCTCCACTTCTTCCTCCAGGCAGGCGGTTGCTGTGGCGATGTCGCTCTTGGGCTCGCCCCCGCCGGTCTCGGTCTGGCGGTCAGGACCCGTGTCCCGCGGCGGCTCCATGGCGGGAGAGGAAATCACTTTGGCTTCGATCACGCGGTCAGATTGTGCCGGGTCCACGAAACCGTTGAATCCCCGCGTGCCCCGATGATCGCCCGGTGCGGCCTCCTCGCCTTCGGTAGCCGCGCACCCCCGCCAGATGTTGGAGGCTGCATGCAGATCTGTGTCATCAACATGGATCTCCAAGCGAGTAATGCCGAGCGCGGCGGTCAGCGGGTTGCCTCGAATCTCGAACCGGATGCCGGCCTTGGAGAGCTTGCGTTCGAGCTCGCTGAGCCCCTGCCTGTCTTTTGAGCACATCAACCTTATCATATGGCGATTGTGTCAATTATACCCAATTCCTCCGCATTGGCGAGGCGAGCCGTCACTTTCGCCGGCAATCCACTCCATCGGGCGCGAAGACGAGCCGCGCCGGCTTTCGCTGGAGGTGCTGATGTGCGGGAGGTGCGTCAAGTCACACCTCCTCGACCCCGCGCCAGGATTAGCCGTCTCAGCGGGAGATGTCCCGTTGGGAGATGACGAGATACGCCACGATGTAGCCGGTCATTGGCTAGCCTTGAGGCGTTTCTTCTCGCGGCTTTCGACCTTCTTGATGCTCTCAGCAGCCGGGAGGTTCTCTGGCATCGTGCCGCCGAGTTCGTAGATGGTGCGGCGGACTTTGCGTCCCACCTCGCCGTGAATCCGGTTGGCGTGGTCTTTGTGCCGCACGTTCTCTCGCCGGAGTTTTTCCTCGGTCTGCGTGGCGCGGAAGAGATTGGCCGCCAGTTCCGTGCTGCCCATGTGGTCCAGGATGTTCTGTTTGGGCTGGAGCCGTTTGCGCTGGTGGACGTCCCGCATGCCCAGTCCACCGTAAAGCCCGCGATACCCGTGGTCCATGAAGATGGCGTAGTCCAGTGGTTGCACCACGCCCGACTGTTTGGCAACGCCCGCGAGTTTCTTGTTGTGCTTCTTCATCTCGGCGCGCAGCTGGAGGCGCAGTGTGTCCTCCTTCAACGTGTCGCCGTCCGCCAGTTCCTGCCGGCGTGTCTGCACGGCGAAGTAAGTTTGGCCCAGTGCCACAAGGGGTTTGCTCGGGTCGGCGTTCTGGATGACGAGGTAGCAGGCGTAGCGGGAGAGCGCCCAATCCTCGATCTCGCGCTGTGCGCCCGAGCCGATAGTGACCATTCTGCGCATTTGCGCAAGATGGTCAGCGACCGCGTGGCCACTTTTGACGCAAGCTTCCTTAGCCTTCTCAATCACCGGCACGAAGTTGCGGAAGTTGAGGTACTCCAGAACCTGCGCGAGGTCGCGGGCTGACCAGAATTCCTGACCTTGGGCGTTGGTCTGCTTGATTCGCTCGAAGGTGCTGCTGCCCGCTGGAACTGGGAGTTGGCTGCTCATGGCGACTGTTTACACGAATCAGCAGCTTTGGCGAAGAGCGAATTGTTCACAACGAGGTCTACCTCTTTTCGTAAGGAGCAAGCAAGCAGTCGCCGGGCGATTTGGCAATCGAGCATCAACGGGCTGGGGCAGAGCTCGACATGCTTGGTTCAGCTTCGACGATGGCCGGGCTCAGCGGGAGATGTCCCGTTGCGAGATGACGAGATACGCCACGATATAGCCGGTCATGGCAATGGCCCAGAGCACGAGGAGATTCTCCGGTCGCAGCGGGTCGCCGGCGATCAGCCCATCCGGTTGGAAGTAGGAGAACGGCGAGAGCCAGGCGACGCTGCCGAGCGCGGGCCAGAGGCGATGCGCCCAGTCCAGGAGCAATCCGGCGAACGCCAGCAGGGATGTGATCATGCTGGCCGTACCGCGGCGGCACGTCGCGCCGAGCGCCATCGCCACGCCGCTCCAGGCCGTCACCAGCATGCCGAGGCTCAGCGCCAGCAAGGCGGTCTCGCGTGCCGTTGGCCACGAGACATCCGGCGGAGCAAACACCGCGAGCCCGACCCACGTGCCGGCCACAATCATCAGCAGCAGGAGCAGGGTCGAGAACAGGACCAGCGCAATCGTCCGCGTGATGAGCCAATGGCGCGGCATCGGGCGGGCGAGGATCAGGTCGGCAAACCCGGTCTCGATTTCCGATGCAGGCATCGTGGCCACGGCAATGGCCACCGCCAGCAGCGCGATAATGAAGCCGGTGTCCAAGTACACAGCGGAAACGAGGCCGGTGAAGGTCATGACGCTGGCGAGCGACGGACCGAAGATGGCGCGGACGAACGGCGGCAGCAGGGCGCCGATCTCCTCGAATTGCCCGGCGTTGTGGACCGAGGCGGCGATGAGCACCCGGAACGCCTGGAGACCCGCCAGCAGGAAACCAGTCGCCACGAGCAACAGCCGGGTGCGCCGTAGCGAAAGCCAGAACAGCAGGCACGCGCCCTTCATGCGCCCTCCTCGCGGTAGTATTTCAGGACCACGTCTTCGAGCCGCGCTTCCTCCACTTCCAAGTCTGCCACGGGCATGCCGTTCAGGAAGGCATGCAGTGGTCCGAGCGGGCCGGAGACGCTGAGTCGCCAGCGCCGGGGAGTTCTTTCCGTCAGCTCATGACCTGGAGGAAGTTCGGGATTCGTGGTTACGTCCTCGCTGAAGAAGACGCGCACGCGCCGCGGCGCGAGGCGGCGGCTTTCCTTTACGCTGGTGAGGAGAACCATCTCGCCTTTGCGCAATAGGGCGATCCGATCGCACACCCGCTCGACTTCCGACAGCACATGGGAGGACATGAAGACGGTCGCGCCGTCGCGTTTGATGTCTGCGATCAGGGCGTAGAACGCCTCTTGCATGAGGGGATCGAGGCCATCGGTGGGTTCGTCCAGAATCAAGAGCGGCGGGTTCGTTTGAAAGGCCTGGATGATGCCCAACTTGCGTTTCATGCCGGCGCTGTATTCCCGCAGCCGGCGGCGCAGGTCTCGTTGCGGCAGTTCCAATCGGTCGCAGAGCTCCTGTCGGCGGCGTTTGTCCACCGGCTGCCGGCTGAGGCCCGCGAGGAAGTCCAGCGTCTCAAGCCCCGTCAGGTCGAGGTAGAGCCCCAGTTCGCCGGGCAGGTAGCCGATGCGCGCCCGGGCATCGAGGCCCTGCGTCCAGCAATTGTAACCGAAGATGAACGCCTCGCCGCTGGTGGGCCGGAGCAAATCAAGCAGGAGGCGGATGGCGGTGGACTTGCCGGCGCCATTCAGCCCGAGGAAGCCGAGGGTCTCGCCCTGGTGGACTTCGAGGTTAAGGTCCTTCAGGGCGGTGAGCGAGCCGTAGCTCTTCGTTAGGCCGCGGATGGAAATCACGGGAGTGGCTGCGCGATCCGCGCTCCCACGCGGATTCGGGCCAGACTCGCTGGAAATGGCTGCTTGATTCTGCAAAGCTCAGTGATTCGACCGGGATAGTGCCCGAGCGTCACGCTACGAAGCAACACTTCGGGCAGAATCGGCGCGCCTTCAGGATGGGCCGACTCAACGCAACGACCCTGCACCATGGTGCGGTTACCGTGAACAACCATTTGCGGATGGCGACGCTGACTTGCTTTGCTGTGAATGACGGACCTAATCTCTGCGCCATGAACCGCCGTAGCGTTCTCCCCAGCCTTGCGCTTGCCACCTCGCTGTCTGCCTTCGCCGCCCCGCCCAAGCTTCCCGGCATCGGGGCCGCGATGCAGGCGATGATCAACAAGAACGAGATTGCCGGTGCCGTCACCGCCGTTGTCGCGAAGGACAAAGTCGTCCATCTCGAATGCACCGGCTTGGCGGATGTCGCCGCGAACAGACCGATGATGCCGGACACTCTTTTCTGGATCGCCTCGATGACGAAACCCATCACGGGCACCGCGGTTCTGATGCTCCAGGATGAGGGCAAGCTGAACGTGGCCGATCCCGTCGCAAAGTATCTGCCCGAGTTTGCCAAGCTGAAGACTCCCTCTGGCGAGCCGGCCAATCTCACCATTCTGCAAATCCTCACCCACACCTCCGGCTTGGGCGAGGCAGGCGGGGCCGCCGCGCAGCAGGCCAAAACCCTGGCCGATCTCGTGCCCCTCTGGCTCGCCGCCCCGATGCAATATGAACCGGGCGAAAAGTGGCGGTACACGCAAAGCGGCATCAACGCCGCCGCGCGTATCGTCGAGGTCGTGAGCGGCATAAGCTTCGATGCGTTTCTCCAGAAACGGCTCTTCGATCCGCTGGGGATGACGAACACGACGTTCTATCTGACCGACGCGCAGCGTTCCCACCTGGTCACGGCCTACGCGAAAAACAAGACCACCGGTGTGCTGGAACCCGTGCCGCCGCGCCCCGAGTTCGGCCCGCGCGACCGCCCGCCCCAGGGCAACGGCGGACTGTATTCGACCGCGCCGGACTATGCGCGCTTCTGTCAGATGCTCCTCAACGGTGGCGCGCTCGAAGGTCGTCGCTACCTGAGCGCCGCCGCCATGAAACTCCTTACCATCCCGCAGACGGGTGGTCTGCCCACTGGGTTCTTCCAGGACGCGAGGTCCGGAAATCACGGCACGAACTACGGTTGGGGTCTCGCGACGTGTATTCTGCGCAGTCCCCATGACGGAGTCGCGGCCATGCTCTCACCCGGCACCTACGGCCATGGCGGAGCCTGGGGCACCCAAGCCTGGATCGATCCCGTCAAGGGCGTCGCCTATGTGCTGATGGTGCAGCGTTCGAACTTCCCAAACAGCGATGCCAGCGAAGTGCGGCGCGAATTCCAGAAGGCCGCGGCGGAAGCGATTGCCAACTGAGCAGGCTCAGACGAAGACCGACAGCGTCGCAGGCTTCGCCGGCTTGCATGCCTTGCGCGGGTCACTTCCAGCTCAAGCCGAATGCGAGCCCGGATTGATTCTGAGCTTGGAAGTCGTGTCCATCTGACCGACGCTTCGCCCCGCATGACTGGTCGTTTCAACACCGTCAAATCCTCCCGTGGCTAACCAAGACCTGCCCATCTGGGAAATCCACCGGGATGTGGTCAGCACCTTAACCTGCGGCAACCGCCTGGTGCTCGTGGCTCCCACCGGCTCTGGCAAAACCACCCAAGTGCCGCAGATGCTGCTGGATGCGGGTCTGGCCGACGGGCCTTCGACGCCCGGCTCGCCACCCTCGCCGCCGCGGCGAATCGTGGTGCTTCAACCGCGCCGGGTCGCGGCGCGTACGGTGGCGGCACGTGTGGCGTGGGAACGCGGCGTCAGACTGGGGGAAGAAGTCGGTTACCAGATTCGTTTTGACGACCAGACCGGTTTGGGAACGCGCATCTGTTTCGTCACCGAAGGCATCTTGCTACGCTGGCTCCAGGACGATCCCTCGCTCGCGGAGGTCGCCGTGATCCTCTTTGACGAGTTTCACGAGCGGAATCTCCTCAGCGACGTGGCGTTGGCGCTGGCCAGGCAATTGCAGGCGACGACACGGCCGGACCTGAAGCTCGGCGTCATGTCGGCCACGCTCGACGCCGAGCCGGTGGCGGAGTATCTGGGCGATTGTCCGATCCTGATTTCTGAAGGCCAGAGCTGGCCGGTGGAAACCCGCTTCCTTGATCATCATGATGAACGACCGACCACCGAGCAGGCGGCGGATGCGGTCGAGCACATCGTCAATAGCGGCGAACCCGGCGACGTGCTTGTGTTCATGCCGGGCATGGCGGAGATCAATGCCACGATCCGCGCACTCGGCGCCGCGCACTTGCGCGAGCCGGTGGCTTGCCTGGCGTTGCATGGTGATTTGCCGCCGGAGGATCAGGACCGCGCCTTTGCCCCAAACGAGCGTCGCAAGATCGTGGTCGCCACCAACGTCGCCGAAACTTCGGTCACGATTGACGGCATCCGTCACGTGGTGGACAGCGGCGAGGCGCGGGTGGCCCGCTATGATCCGGAGCGCGGCATCAGCACGCTGGCCATCGAGCCGATCAGTCGTGCTTCGGCCGACCAACGCCGAGGCCGCGCCGGCCGCACGGCGCCGGGCACCTGCCATCGGCTCTGGACACAGAGCGGGCATCTCAACCGACCCGAGCGGAACACGCCGGAAATCCAGCGCAGCGATCTCGCTGAAGTGGTCTTGCTGCTGCACTCGCTCGGGATTCAGCGCGCCGCGGAGTTCGATTGGTTGGACAAACCCGATCCACAGGCGGTGGAGCGGGCGGAGAAGCTGCTCGTCACGCTGGGCGCGCTGCAAGAAGTCGAGCGTCAAGAACCGGATGTCACCAACGAGGAGTCGCCCGCCACACCACGTGCCCGGCCTTCCATGCTCACCGCCATCGGTCGGCGGATGTTGCGCCTGCCCATGCATCCACGCTATTCGCGGATGCTGGTCGAAGCGGCCCGCTTCGACTGCGTGCCGCAGGCCGCGCTCTGCGCCGCCTTGGTGAGCGGACGCGATTTGCTGATGCGCCTAGGTCGTGACGACAGCCACATTGCCGAGGCGCGCGAATTGTTCGAGGCCAACGCGCAATCCGATTTCTATACGCTGATGCGCGCCTACCACTTCGCGAAGAACCGCAACTTCAACAGCGAGGCTTGCCGGCGGTACGGAATTCACGCGCTAACGGCGCGGCAGGTGGAACAGACCTACGAGCAGATTCTCCAAATCGCAGGGCGGGAGCGTTTGATGCAGGCACATGGAACAAGCGTCGGCAACGGAGCGCCTGGTTCAGCAACCAATGCGGAAGCGGAAAGCCGGAATGCGAAGTCCGCGGACGACGCCTTGCTCCGCTGTCTGCTCGCCGGCTTTGCCGATCAACTCTGCCTTCGTCGCGATACGGGAACGCTGGAATGCGAAATGACCGAGGGCCGCACGGGCACGCTGATGCGGGAGAGCGTGGTGCAGTCCTCGCCCCTGTTCGTCGCGGCCAGCATCCGGGAGGTGAGCGGCCGCGGCTCCGGTCTGCTGACGCTCCTGGGTCTCGCCACCGCGGTGAAACGCGAGTGGGTGGAGGAGATGTTTCCGGCGCAGATTACCAGTCGCGTGGAATGCCTTTTCGACCGCACCCACAAACGCGTCGCCGCCGTCAGGTTGGTGCGGTTCCAGGATCTCGTGATCCACCACGAACACCAGCGCGAGGTGGATCCGGATGCGGCGGGCCGCTGCTTGGCGGCGGCCTACAGCAATGGCTGGTTTGAGCTGCCACTGTTCAACCATCAGCTCAGGCAATTCGTCGCGCGGGTCAACCTGGTCTGCACCGCGATGCCGGAGCTGGACTTTCCACCGTTTACTGAAGCCGCGATGGCTGCTTGTCTGACGCAGGCATTGCGAGGCATTACGACGGTCAAGGAAGCGCAGGCCACCCATCTCACGGACGCGTTCCGCCAGCACCTGGCGAAGGAACAGCTCACGTGGCTCGACGAACTCACGCCGCCGACCATCCCTTGGCCCGATGGCCGCCAACTCAAAATCCTTTACGTGGATCGCGACGAGGATGGGGAAGGGACACCCCATGGCGAATTGCAGATGAAACTCCACGAGTGCTTCGCGCTCAAGGAACACCCCCGCCTCTGTGAGGGGCGGTCGCCGGTGACGCTCTGGCTTTGTGCCCCCGACGGAAAGCGGCTGGAACCGACGCTCGACTGGCCCGCCTTTCGCGCCAACCAGTACCCGAAACTGAAACGTGCCTTGCAGCAAAAGCACCCCGGCGTGATCTGGCACTGAGTGGAGAACGCGCCGGATTTGCCGGGATTTGTCTTGTCATACCCATGTCCGCCAGGTCTATAACCATCCAAAGACCTGTATGAAATATCGCCGTTTGGGACGAACTGAACTGAAGGTATCGGTGATTGGCGTCGGCACCTGGCAATTCGGCGGCGAGTGGGGCCGCAACTACAACCAGCGAGAGGTGGACGCCATTCTCGACAAGGCGGCCGAGCACGGCGTCAATCTGATCGACACCGCGGAATGCTACGGCGACCACCTCTCCGAATCCTTGATCGGCGATTACTTGTCGCGGCGGGATCGGTCTCGCTGGATCGTGGCAACGAAGTTTGGACACCAGTTCCACGGTTTCATGGAGCGCACGTGGCATTCGTCCCCAGCCGATGTGCAATGTCAGTTGGAGCAATCCTTGCGAGCGCTGCGCGTGGAAGCGATTGATCTCTACCAGTTCCATTCCGGCAGCGACACGGAGTTCCAGCAAGCCGAACTTTGGGCAATGCTGTCCCGGCAAAAGCAGGCTGGGAAGATTCGGCATTTGGGCGTCTCCATTGCGAGCAAGGGTGGCCCCCTCCAAGCCCGACAAGCGCACACGGTCGGCGCGGAGGCTCTGCAGGTGGTATACAACCGTCTGGAGCGGCGGGCGGAGCAGGACTTCCTGCCCCATGCCAAACGAGATGACTTGGGTGTCCTGGCCCGCGTGCCGCTGGCCAGCGGTTTCCTCTCCGGCAAGTTCACGGCAGCAGTTTCTTTCGCAGCAAACGATTTCCGCTCAACACTGGAGGCGGGCAAGGTGCGCCAATGGCTGGACGAGCTGGAGTCCATCAAGCGAACGGAGCTGCCGACAGGAGTGCCGATGGCGCAATGGGCACTGGCGTGGTGTCTCAACAATCCACTGGTCAGCGCCGTGATACCCGGATGTAAAGACGTGGCTCAAGCTGAACTCAATGCCTTGGCCGCTGACCTTGACTTCACCAACAGGTCATCACCAGTCTCAAAGCCCGTTTCCCAACCATGAAGGCAGATTCTCGCTCCCCACATCCATCTTGGGCCTGGAAATTTGCCTCCGCTATGCCGGAGACACGGGTAGTCTTCAGCCAACCCCGATTATGATCCTGAGCATGTTCGCCTCCAACGCTCCAATGCTGTGGTTGATGGGTGGTCTGGTGCTCGTCGCCAGCGTTGTTCTCGTGCGCGGCTACTTCAGCGCCGGAGGCGCGGGAGCGACGACGACGCGACCGCAGCCACGGACCGGTGGTTTCCCGAAAGCGAGGCCCGACCATCAGGCTGGCGGCAAATGTGGGTAAGCCGAAACGCAAACGGAAACACCTAAGGTGATTGTCCCATACTGTCGACGGGTGCGTCCCGAAAGACTCAGAACGCAGGAGAACGGACCGCCAGCGTGTTTGCTTCGTGCAGCGTGTCTCCACATCTGGCAGCATCCACCTTGTTGATGCCTTTCACGATAACAAGCGACCTTGAACGGGTCCCGGATTATGCCGCGCTCTGCAGGCTGGCCGGGCAACATCATGTCCATATCACCGGGACGGAGAGTGCAGGCTCATTCTCGTCTGGGAGCGTGGCAGGCCAATATGAGTTTGGCGCGTCCGGCCTGAGTGGCGAATTCAACGGTCACGGCGTCGCGGGGCAGTTCTGCTTCGAGCCTGGGCGGGGCGTGGTTACGATCGCCGAAAAACCGTTCTGGCTTCCAGAGGTGCTTTTGCGCCAGAAGATCGTGGAAGGGTTGGAAAGTCTCCGCGCCGTTCTGGCCTCAGGGGGCTCCGGCTGGCGGATGGATTGAATGAAACGCCGGACGCTCAAGCAACTTCGCCCCAAGCGGCAACCGGAACTGCACCACAACGTTTACGTCGTGCTCCTTGCCCCGGCTGCAGGGAAACTCCGAAAGGTCCGGGCCGCCAACCCGGATCGAGATCGCAAGAAGCCGTGCCTATACGTCGGCATGACTGGGTTGACACCGGAAGAACGTTTCGCGAATCACAAGGCAGGGATCAAGGCCGCGTGGGTGGTAAAACGCTATGGCCTTCGGCTGATCCCGGAGCTGTATGCGCACCTGAATCCGATGCCTTTCGAGGCCGCGGCAGAGATGGAAACAGACTTGGCGGAGGACTTGCGCCGCGCTGGGTACACGGTCACGGGCGGACACTAACGCGAGCGGGCACGGGTTCGTTGGCGATCCATATCTATTGCGGCAGCCGATTTCTCAGAAGCCTTCGCCGATAGAGAACGCTTTAGCTATGTAACCGCCAATCCCGTAGTACGCTTGGCTGTCGGGGGCAAATACCAAGGGCATAACCTTCTTGATGTCTGCCGTTCCATCGCTGGCCAGCACCGCCTCATCCACCTTCACATCCATGACTTCTCCGACAAACTGGGTGTGCAATCCCAGTTCAATCGTGTGGGCCAACCGGCATTCGACGACCATCGGGAACTCCTTCACATAGGGCGCGTCCACAAGTTCGCTCCGCACCGGCGTCAACTTGGCGGCGGAGAACTTGTCTTCGTCCCGGCCCGATACCATCCCGAAATGGTCCGCCGCTTGGACGTTGGCCTCGGACGGAATGCTGATCGTGAACGCCTTTCTCGCAACAATGTTGCCGTAGGTGTAGGTCGCCTTGCGCAAGGATACTGCGACGCACGGCGGGCGGGAGCAGCAAATGCCACCCCAGGAGGCGGTCATGACGTTGGGCTTGCCTTCCGGGTCGTACGTTCCCACCACGAACACGGGAGTTGGGTACACGAGCGTTTTGGCACCAAGAGACTGTTTCATATGCGGGTGGAAGCTTATCGCAACGGAACACTACGGCCAAGCCAGCGGACTCGCGCCCGCCACGCGTGTTAGATTTCTCGGCGCAGATAGTCGTCGCGAACGGGTGAAAACACCTCAATAGCTACAGAATCTTCGAGGATGTGAGCCCCGTGCTCGACTCCTCCGGGAATGCACCAGCTATCACCTGCTTCGACTTCGTGTTCTTCGGTGCCGATTGAGAGGCGGATGCGTCCCGCGACCAGATAGCCGGTCTGCTCGTGTGGATGCGCATGGCGCGGGAGCATCACCCCTTTGCGCAACCGGAACTCCGTCATCAAGGTCTTCTCACCGTGTACCAGCGTCTTCCGTTCAATCCCGCTCAAGACCGGGCGGTATCCATTATTGTTGTGTTTCTCGAACATGGCCGTTGAATGGATGAGAATCTATTGCACTGGGAAAGCCCAGCCAAGTTTGGCCGGTCCGTTCGCCCCCGTGGGCAAGTGATCACCGGACCAGCTTCGAATTATTGCGCTCACTGATCTGGGAGTTGAGCGTCCAGTAGTCGTAAAGGCAGCCGATGCCAAACAGGCCCAGCGTGACCAGGTAAAGCAGTCCGGTCCCCCACTTGCCCAAGTAAAACCGGTGGATGCCAAGGATTCCGAGAAAGGTCAGCAGAATCCACGCGACCGAGTAATTGACTGGCCCTGCGACGAATCGCCGGTCCGCCGCGCGGTCCATCGAGGGAATCAGAAACAGGTCAATGATCCAGCCAATGCCCAAAAGGCCGAAGGTGAAAAACCAGATCGTGCCGGACACCGGCTTGCCGTAGTAAAACCGGTGCGCGCCGGTGAAGCCAAAGAGCCAGAGCAGATAGCCGATCAACTTACTATGCGTGTCAGGAGAAGCACTCATGTTTGGCAAACATCTGCCGGCGGGCCGGTATTAGACCAGTCGCAAGGTCAACGGATAGCGATAGCACCCGCCATCGGCCGCTCTGATGGTGGCGATGATCGCCAGAATCAGCGAACCAAGGCCGAGAACGATCAACAGCGGTATCCCGACCACGATGAAGACGAGGGGGATGCAGCACAGCGAGTAGATCAATACCGAAATGTGGAAGTTGAGCGCTTCCCGGGCGTTGGCCGCAACATACTCGGATTCTTGGCGCATCGCCAGATAAACCACCAGTGGCAACACGAAGCCGACTCCCAATAGCGCCGAGAGATGACTTAACATGCTCCACACCTTGTCGCTGCCTCGGTGGACACGAGCGGTATCAGTTGCGGACAGAGATTCCATCGTCATATTGTCTCCGGTCAGTTGATACTTCCGTTGTTGTGCGTATCGAATGACTTGTTCTTTTTCGAGGTGAGGCTATAGTGTTGGGGGGGAGCTTCCTCAATTACAGGGGCACGGCTGGTTTGTATTGGTGAGATCAGGATGTTACAGCCCCTGGCGATGGCCGAGGCCCCGGTGGCGGATTCCGAACCTCATCAAGCGAAACGCGCGCGCAACCTCCCGAACCGGAGAAAACAGCAACCCGGGGTGGAGATGTAGCTCCGCACCTGCGGCGAGCGGAAGCCCGGCAGGACTGCAACACCCACCAACGTGGACACCATCCTGATCCTGTCCTCAACACGTGTTCTGCGTCGTCCCACAGTACCTGAAAACCTGAAGGGGCGTGCACGCTGACCCGGTGACAGCGTGTATGCCTCCTGACACGGGCGCCTTCTGTCAGTTCTTGGCAGGGTCTTGAGTTTCAAATTGCGGTAGTCGATGCGTTAGCCTTCCCCTTCCAAGCCGAGGTAGC
>CAZWJC010000017.1:0-47897 GCA_964634255.1 uncultured Verrucomicrobiota bacterium
AAGATCATCGGCTCGGTGCGTGGCTATCAAGCCGGCGACGCTGCCTTCCTCCGCCGGTTGGTTGTGCATCCCTATTTCTGGGGCCGCGGCATCGGTCGTCGCCTGGTGACGGAGCTGGAGCAGGCCTTCCCGCAGGCCAAACGCTTCGAAATTTTCACGGGCCGGGAGAGTGTCAAAAACCTCAGCCACTTCCGCAAGCTGGGCTATCAGGATTTTCAAACCGTCCAGTTCACCCCGCAAGTCACGTGGGTTTACCTCCAGAAGGAGCGCCGATGAGCCAGGAACAGAACATCGAACAAATCACGGTCGAAACGCTGCGCGCCAAGGCGCAGGCGATGAAGGATCAGGGCTGTCGCCTCGTGCAGGTGAGCGCCACGCAGCTTCCGGAGCAGGTCGAACTGACCTACAGCTTCGATCTGGAGAGCCGCCTGACGAACTTCCGGTTCGCGTTGCCCAACGGCCAGCCGCTGCCGAGCATCAGCGGCATCTTCGGCTGCGTCATCCTTTACGAAAACGAAATCCACGATCTGTTCGGCGTGAAGGTGGAGGGTTTGTCCGTGGACTTTGGAGGCAACTTCTACAAGACGGCGATCAAGTTCCCCTTCGGCAGCACCAAGATGCCCTGTGCGCAGTCCGCGCCCGGCGCCGCACCCGCGTGCGCTCCAGTGGCCACCCCAACCGCCCAACCCGCCGCCGCGAAATAACGATTCCCTATGGCACGCACTGTCATTCCCTTTGGCCCGCAACACCCCGTCCTGCCGGAACCAGTCCATCTCGACCTCGTCGTCGAGGACGAGAAGGTCGTCGAGGCCCGGCCATCCATCGGTTTCATCCATCGCGGGCTGGAGAAGCTCGCGGAGAAGAAGGACTACGTGGAGTTCGTGTATGTCGCCGAACGCATTTGCGGCATTTGCAGCTTCATCCACGGCCAGACCTACTGCCAGGCGGTCGAGACAATCATGAACGTTCCCGTGCCGCCGCGGGCGCTCTACCTGCGAACGGTATGGGGCGAGCTCTCGCGGCTGCACAGCCACCTGCTGTGGCTGGGCCTGATGGCCGACGGCATGGGTTTCGAGAGCCTCTTCATGCACTCCTGGCGCATCCGGGAGAAGGTGCTGAACATTATTGAAGCCACCACCGGCGGGCGCGTCATCTTCGGCTCGTGCAAGGTCGGCGGCGTGCGGCGCGACATGGACGCCGAGACCATCAAGCACATCCTCAAGGAACTGGAAGAGATCGAGAAGGACATGCGGGAGATCACCAAGGTCTTCCTCGATGACAACTCCGTTAAGGACCGCCTTTGCGGCGTGGGCGTCATTTCGAAACAAGAAGCTTGGGATTTGGGCTGCGTCGGCCCGATGCTCCGTGCCAGCGGTGTCGCACAGGACATGCGCAAGCTCGGCTATGCCGCGTTCAACGAGATTCAGGTCCAGCCGATCACGCGCTCCGAGGGCGATTCCTACGCCCGCAGCGCCGTGCGTTGCGCCGAGTTGTTCCAATCGGTGGAGATCATCCGCCAGGCCTTCGCGAAGCTTCCGGATGGTGAAATTGCCGCCAAGGTCACCGGCAATCCGACCGGCGAAACCATCACGCGCACCGAACAACCGCGCGGCGAGGTGGTTTACCACCTGAAAGCGAACGGGGCGAAGAACCTCCAGCGCTTCCGGGTGCGTACCCCAACCTTCGCCAACATTCCGGCCATGTTGAAGGTGCTCCCCGGCTGCGACCTGGCCGACGTGCCGATGATCGTGCTCACGATTGACCCCTGCATCAGTTGTACGGAAAGGTGATATGGCTTACTTCGAGATGTCCAAGCTTGCGCTCAAGTGGGCGCTGACCAAACCGCCGACGAGCAAGTATCCGTTCGAGCCGCGCAAGATGGTCGCCGGCTCGCGCGGGCGGCTGGTGTTCACCAAGGACAACTGCGTCTATTGCACGGTCTGCGCGAAGAAGTGTCCGACCGGCGCGCTGGTCGTGAACCGCGCGCAGAAGAAGTGGATCATTGACCGGCTGCGCTGCATCACCTGCGGCTATTGCGTCGAAGCCTGCCCGAAGGACTCGCTGACACTGGAAACGGATCACGGGAAACCGACCGTGACGCGGGATCGCGAAACCTTCTGAACCGGCCTGGGGATTGAGATTGAGGAACAAGTCACCGGCCATGAACCCCAATCTTCCACCCAGCACAAAGCCGAAGCACGCGTGGGTCGCGCTCGACCGTGTGGAGCCGCCCAAGCGCCCGGCAACGGATCGCCTCAGCGACTTTCGCCAGACCCAGCTTCCCTACGACGAAGCCACCGCCATTGAGCAGGCGAGCCGTTGCATCCAATGTCCCGACCCGGTCTGTGTGGCAGCCTGCCCGCATCACGCACCGCTCGTTGAGGCCTTGCGGCTCACGGCCAACAGCCAGCTTCGCGAAGCCGCCGAACTGATCTTCGTCACCCAGCACATTCCCGAAATCGCCTCGCACACCTGCGTGGGCGGGCGCTGCTGCGAGCGCGCCTGTGTCCTGAGTGGCAAGACCGATCCCGTGCCGATCCGCGCGATCACGCGTTTCCTCCTCGACTACGGCTGGAAGCACGGCTTGGCCGAACCGCCGGTTGAACCGGCCAAAGGGCAGAGCGTCGCGGTGATCGGCTCGGGCATCGGCGGCCTCGTGGCGGCGGATGCTTTATCACGGCGCGGCTATGCGGTGACCGTTTTTGATTCGCGGCAGATTCCCGGCGGGCGGGTCATGAACGGCCTGCCCGGCTTTCGCGTGGACAAGGACCTCGTTGTCCGTCGGTTGGGCTTGCTCCGGCAACGCGGCATTCAGTTCCGCATGGGCGTCTCGTTCGGCCAGGATGTGAAGCTCAACGAGCTGCGGCGCGATTTCGACGCGGTGTTTGTGGGCTTTGGCCGCGCTGAAAGCGTGCCCTTGCAGATTCCCGGTGCCGCCCTGAAAGGCGTGTATCAAGCGCTCCCGTTCATCTGCCAGAATACGCCTTGCACGTGCGGACCGTCAGGCAGCCCAAACGAGTCCAAAGCCGTCGAACCCAAACCCGCCGAGCCGTCCATTGAGGTGCGCGGTAAGCGGGTGGTCGTGCTGGGCGGTGGTGACACCGCGATGGACGTGTTGCGTATTGCCATGCGCAACGGCGCGGCCAGCGCCGTGTGCCTGTATCGCCGTGATCTCGCCAATCTGCCCGCCGATGCCGAAGAATACGTCAACGCGGAGGAAGAAGGCGCCCGCTTCAAGTTTCTCTGTCAGGCGGTGGCTGTCGTCGGGAATGCTGCCGGCCAAGTGACCCATGTGCGCTGTGTGCGCATGGAGCTCGACGGCCCCGACAACTACGGGCGCACGAATGTGCAGCCCATTCGCGGCAGCGAATTCGAGGTGCCGGCGGACGTGGTGTTCGCGGCCTACGGTTACGTTGCCCCCAAGTTGCCGCGCACGGAAGACTTCGCGTTATTGAAGGTGGACGCACAATCGCAGGTGGTCGTGGACGCGAACCGCATGACGAACCTGTCCGGCGTGTTTGCCGGCGGCTCGGTCGTGAGGAACACTTCGCCCTTGTCCGCCGTGGTGAATGACGCCCGTGAGGCCGCCGCCGCCATCGATGGTTATCTCGGCGCAAGGCGTGGCGAATGCGCCAGCTAGCAACCGTTGTAACAGCAGGGCGGTGTTGTAATGTTCGAGAGCTGAAGAAGTGGTGCCGATGGAGGGGATCGAACCCCCAAGCCCTTACGGGCACCAGATTTTGAGTCTAGCGCGTCTGCCAATTCCGCCACATCGGCCCAATGCACCACCGAAGTCTTGCTGTCGAAC
This sequence comes from uncultured Verrucomicrobiota bacterium, assembly GCA_964634255.1. Classification (GTDB taxonomy): domain Bacteria; phylum Verrucomicrobiota; class Verrucomicrobiia; order Limisphaerales; family MWDV01; genus MWDV01. The sequence continues at coordinate 3,809 of CAZWJC010000017.1, forward strand.
GACTGCAATCCGTCAGCGACGGGCAGCACTATGGCAGAATCAGAGTCGGCGGCAAGCCGATTCCTGACTGCTTCATCAAATCCACATCAACCGTCAGATTGGGCATGCCCGCCACTGGCCGCGCTTCTCCAGTTGCGTCAGATGTCAGATACTCTCGCCGCACCTCCTCCTCGGGTCAGCCTTACAGGCTTCCGCGCGGTAGTTTGAATGGAGGTATCTACGTCTGCGCGGTGTCGCGGAGGCGAACGAGCACCCGCGGACGCCCAAAGCCGCTCATAACGCTTGCCAAACCGTGCGTTATCCTTACCTTACCCGCCGCTTGTACTCGTTATGACGATTCCGAACCCTGCAGTCTTGTTCGCCTTGGGTGCCCCGGCGCAGCCAGGTCAGCCGCCGCCGCCCATGTGGACGAGCCTTGTGCCGTTGGTGCTCATCGGCGTGGTTTTCTACTTCGTGTTGCTGCGTCCGCAGCAGAAGCGTGCCAAGGAACATGCCAATTTGCTTAAGAGCATCAAGGCGGGCGACAAAGTTGTCACCAGCAGCGGCATTGTGGGCGTGGTCATCGCCGTCAAAGAGCGCACCGTTTCCCTGCGCTCAGCCGATACCAAGCTTGAAGTTTTGAAGTCCGCCGTGGCCGAAATCTCAGAGCGCGGCGGCGAATCCAACGAGTCCTGAAATCCTCTTTTCCTGTCATGCGTAACAACTTTTGGAGATGGGTCATTGTCGCCTTCGTCGTCGTCTGGTCGGTGTACGAGATTTACCCGCCGAAGAGCCGTGATTTGGCGCAGTACTTCCGCGAGCGAGCGGTCAACAAGAACGAAGGCAACTTCACGAACATCTTGGCCCAGTTGGTCCAGTTGCAGAAGGCGCGTCCCGATCGGACCTTCGGCAATTTGGTGGAAGCCATCGGCACGAATGACATCACCCGCCACTTTCCCTTCTTCAACGTCAAGGGTGAAGTCCGCCCGACGACTGCGATCTTGAACCGGTTGCAGCGCGAGGCCGCAGGCCGCATCAAGCTGGGGCTCGATCTCCAGGGTGGCACGTCGTTCATGGTGGAGATGAACACCAATCAACTCGTCGCGGTGGAGAGTTTTACCAACAAAGTTGGCGTGCTGGAGACGCGCACGAATGTCGTTGGCGAGGCCGAACTGGCCGGGGTGCTGGAGCAGGCCATCGAAGTGTTGCGCAAGCGCGTGGACAAGTTCGGGGTCGCCGAACCGATCATTCAGCCCGTGGGCGCGGATCGCATTCTCATCCAGTTGCCCGGGTTGTCCGAGGCCGACAAGGAAAGCGCCAAGCGGCAAATCCAGCGGGCGGCCTTCCTCGAGTTCCGCATGGTCCATGAGCGCAGCGCCGAACTGCTCCAGGAAGGCATCATCGAGCCGGGCTACGAAGTGCTCAAAGAGGAGCGCCGCAATAAGCAGGACGGCACGAAGACCCTCACACCCTACGTGGTGAAAAAGAAGGCAGAGCGCGGCATGACTGGCGCGTATGTCAGTGGGGCCATGGTGACGCGCGGCAACTTGGGCGAACCCGAAATCTCGTTCAGACTGACTGACGAGGGAGCGGGACTGTTTGGCGATATCACGCGGGAGAACGTGGGTCGGCAGCTTGCGATCATTCTCGACGGCGAGCTTTATTCGGCGCCGGTGATCCGATCGCCAATTGAAACCGGACAGGGTGTCATTCAGGGTTCGTTTGATATCCGGGAGGCTCACGAACTGGCGAACGTCCTTGAGAATCCCCTGAAGGCGCCGCTCAAGGTCGTCGAAGAGCGTACCGTGGATCCGTCGCTCGGCAAAGATTCCATTGCGAGTGGTTACACCGCTTCGATCATTGCCGCCGTCGGAACGGTGGTCTTCATGTTGGTGTTCTACTTCGCGTCCGGCTTCGTCGCGATTCTCGCCTTGGGCTTGAACATCCTCATTCTGATGGGCGCCATGTGCGCGATGAACAGCACACTCACCATGCCGGGTATTGCGGGTATTGCCCTGACGATCGGTATGGCGGTGGACGCGAACGTGCTGATCTACGAGCGCATGCGCGAAGAAATGGCGGCGGGCAAGTCCATCCGCGGCGTCATCGCCGCCGGCTACGACAAGGCGTTCGGTTGTATTTTCGACTCGAACCTGACCACGGTCCTGGCCGCGGTCATTCTGATCTACCTGGGCACCGGCCCGGTGAAAGGCTTCGGTGTCACGCTCACCATCGGTATTTGCGCCAGCATGTTCACGGCGCTGGTGGTCACGCGGCTGATCTACGATTTCCTCCTGGCCAGAGGGTGGATGAAGACGGTTCGCATGCTGCCGCTGGCCAAGTTCCGGCACATCCCGTTCATGAACTGGGGCAAGGCGGCCTGCATCGCGTCGGTGGTCGTGATCCTCATCGGAGTGGGCTCCGGCATCGCCAAGGGCAAGAAGGTCTTGGGTGTGGATTTTGCCGGTGGCGACCAACTCACGATGACATTCTCGCAGCGGGTGGAGATTGACCAACTGCGCGGCGCGCTGGACAAGGCGAGCTTGGGCGATGCCTCCATTGGGTACCAGAAGAGCCTTTCCACCGGGTTGGAAACGCTGGAAATCGTTGTGCCGGTTGACGGGGGCACAAAAGCTCAACAAACCCTCAAGGAAGCCTTCCCGCAGGCCGGCTTTGCGGTGGTGGGCACCGAGGCTGTGGGGGCCAGTGTGGGCGCGGAGATTCAGCGCTCGGCGATCATCGCCTCGCTGCTCGCGCTCTTTGTGATTCTGGTGTACGTCGCCTTCCGTTACGAAGTCTCCTTTGCCGTCGCCTCGGTGATCGCGTTGCTTCATGATGTGCTGATCACCTTGGGCATCTATTTCCTGAGTGGCCGGCAGTTGACCGCCCCGATGCTCGCCGCGATTCTCACCATCATCGGCTACTCCATCAATGACAAGATCGTCAACATTGACCGTATCCGCGAAGACTTGAAGCTCGGCGTGCGCGGCTCGTTCCGAGAGTTGATTGACGTCGCACTGAATCAAACCCTCAGTCGTACGATCATCACCGGCGGTGCAGTCATCTTGGCGACACTGTCGCTCCAGTTCTTCGGCGGCGGCGTCATCAACGATTTCGCCTTCACCTTCCTGGTCGGCGTGCTGAGCGGCACGTATTCCAGCTTGTTTATCGCCTGTCCGATCCTGCTCTGGTGGCACAAGGGCCATCGGCCGACCATCGGCTCGCAAGTGGAAGCCCAGGCCGCCGCGGTGCCGGCGAAAGCCTAAGCCTTGCCCGCCATGCTTGCCCTGTTGGGAACCACGCCCTGGCATTGGGTGGGGTTTGTCCTGTGCGTGCTGTTCTTCCTCGCGCTGGACCTGGGCGTGTTCCACCGCAAGGCCCACGTCGTCGGCTTCAAGGAAGCCCTCGGCTGGACGGCCATTTGGGTCACGCTCTCGCTGGCCTTCGGTCTGTTCCTCGCCCCGATGGTGGTCACCGGCTGGGCAAAGGAGGAGACGGTCGAATTCGTCACCGGTTACATCATCGAGCTGGCGCTCTCGATGGACAACGTCTTCGTCATTGCGCTCATCTTCACCTATTTCCGCGTCCCGTCGCAGTATCAGCACCGGGTTTTGTTCTGGGGCATTCTGGGCGCACTCATCATGCGTGGCTTGATGATCGCCGGAGGCGCCGCCCTCGTTCGCCAGTTCATGTGGACGCTCTACTTCTTCGGCATCTTCCTGATCTTCACCGGCATCAAGATGCTCTTTGTCAGCGACGAAGGCGTGCATCCGGAGAAGAATCCAGTTCTGCGTTTGGCGCGGAAGCTCTTCCCCATCTCTCCGGATTTCGACGGGCAGAATTTCACGACTCACCTGAAGGGCAAGCGGGCGCTGACACCGCTCGCGCTGGTGCTGCTCATGGTGGAAACCACCGACCTGATTTTCGCGGTGGATTCCATTCCGGCAATCTTCGCGGTGACCACCAAGCCGTTCATCGTTTTTACTTCGAATGTCTTCGCCATCCTGGGCCTGCGCTCGCTTTACTTCGTGCTGGCCGGTGCCATCGAATACTTCCGCTACCTCAAGGTCGGCCTCTCGTTCGTGTTGGTGTTCATCGGCGTCAAGATGCTGCTCGACCCGCACGATCATGAGCCGAAGTGGTTTCAAACGGACATCCCCACGGGCGTTTCGCTGGGCGTCGTGGCCGGCATCATCCTCACCTCGATTACGTTGTCGGTGATGGCCACGAAGCGGGAGCAGGAAGCCGGGAGGAAAAGGGAGTCGAAGAGCGCGCCGAAGCAATAGGTCAACAGCGGTTCTGGAGACTCCGCGCAGGAAGATTTCAAGTCGGATTGACTCCACGCCCGGCTTGGCGAAAGCTGGTGCGCCCATGACATCCGGCACGCCAGCCCCCGTTCACGAACCGCTCTCGCAGGGCTTGGCACGCTTGCTGGCGCGGGACGGCGGTGGTGAAGCGCTCACGGCCAACCAACTCCTCGAACACACCGAAGGTCGCGGCGTGTATTTCGTGATCATTCTGCTGAGTTTGCCGTTCGTGGCCTGGATTTCGATACCGGGCATGAGCACCGTTCTCGGCAGCATTATCGCTCTGCTCGCGCTGCGGTTGGCGCGGTACCGGCCGCCTCGGCTGCCCACGTCGCTGGGAGACCGCCCGCTCTCGCCCAAGACCCGCCAGGCCATTCTCACGGGCGGACTCAGATTCTGCCGTTTCCTCGAACGCTTTGTCCGCCCGCGCCGCACCACGTGGATGGCCTGGCGACTGACGCGGAGTATGCACGCACTCCTGATCGTCTTCCTGGCGCTGCTGCTGGCGCTCCCGCTCCCTTCGCCGCCGTTCTTCGGTTCGAATGCGTTGCCCAGTTACGCCATCATCCTCACTGCCGTGAGCATGATGGAGGGCGACGGTATGCTGATCTTCTTTGGCTATCTGGCCAGCGGCGTGGCGGCAGCGTATTTCATCCTGTCGGCCGAGTTGGTGAGCCATCACTTGGCCGAGTGGTGGGGAATGCTGCTGCGCCTCCTGGAAAGGGCCGGATGAAATACCGCTGGTCACTCGCGCCGCCGCAACCGCTCCTCGCCGGGCAACTGGCCGGGGCCTTGCGGATCTCCTCGTTGCTCGCGCAATGCCTTCTCAACCGCGGCCTCAGCGAGCCCGAGGCCATCACCCGCTACCTTGAACCGCGGTTGAAGAACCTCGCCGATCCGTTCCTGCTGCCGAACATGGATCAGGCCGTGGCGCGGCTGTTCCAGGCCCGGGAACGCGGCGAGCCGCTGGTCATTTTCGGCGACTACGACGTGGACGGCGTGACTTCGACCGCGCTGCTGCTCGAAGTCTTCGGCAAGCTGGGCTGGCAGGCCAACGCCTACTTGCCGCATCGCATGGATGAAGGCTACGGCCTCAGCCAGGACGGCGTGGAGAATTGTCTGAAGAAGTTCCCGACGACGCTGCTCCTCGCGGTGGACTGCGGTTCCACCGCCGTCAGCACCATCGGCTGGCTCAAGGAACGTGACGTGGACGTGATCGTGTTGGATCATCACCAAGTTTCTGCCCCCGCGCCCGCCGCCGTCGCGCTGGTGAATCCGCAACTCCAGCGTGCTGCGGGCGTCTCGCCAGCAGAACCATCTTCCGAAAGAAGCGAGAGCTGCCGACAAGATGTCGGCAGCACGTTTACTGAGCTTTGCTCTGCCGGTTTGGCCTTCAAGCTCGCGCACGCGCTGGTGAAGCGCGGCCGGGAAACCGGTTTGCCCGGCGCGGCGGATTTGGACCTTCGCCCGTTGTTGGACCTCGTCGCGCTGGGCACGATCGCTGACATCGTGCCGTTGGTCGGCGAGAACCGCATCCTGGTTTCTGCCGGTTTGGAGCGGTTGAACACAACTCGGCGGCCCGGCTTGGTGGCCTTGAAGCAGGTCGCCGAATCACCGGCGAAGCTCGGCACCTACGAAGTCGGCTTCCAACTCGGCCCGCGCCTCAATGCCGCCGGACGACTGGAAACGGCGGCGGAATCGTTGCGCCTGTTGCAGGCCCGGGACCTGGCTGAAGCCCAGCCCATCGCGCAGCAGCTTGATTCTCAGAACCGCGAGCGGCAGAAGATCGAGCGCGGCATCGTGGACGAAGTCATCGGCGCGGTGCGGGCGCGCTTCAATCCGCAAATCGACTTCGCTATCGTCGAGGGGCAATTGCTCTGGCACATCGGCGTCGTCGGCATCGTCGCGTCGCGCGTGCTCCAGGAGTTTTACCGGCCCACGATCATCGTCGGCGGCGACGGCGAGCTGTGGCGCGGTTCGGGCCGGAGCATCGCCGGGTTTGATCTGGCCGCCGCGTTGCGCGAGTGCGACGACCTGCTCATTCGCCACGGGGGGCACGCGATGGCTGCCGGACTGACCATCCATCCGGACAAGCTTGACCTCTTCCGTCAGCGCCTGAGCGACCTCGCCCGCCGCACGCTCAAACCCGAGGACCTGCAACCGCCGTTGCGTCTGGACGCCGAAGTCGGGCTGGACGAAATCTCGTTGTCCTCGCTGGCCGAACTGGATCGGCTGCGTCCGACGGGGCAGGGGAATCCCGGCGTGCAATTCTTCGCCCGCAACCTCGCCCACCAACGTCCGCTCCGGCGCATGGGGGCGAACAAGCAGCACGTGAAATTCTGGCTCACCGACGGCACGACCACGCACGAAGCCGTCTGGTGGAACGCGGGCGAGGGTTCGCTGCCGGTCGGCCGGTTCGACGTGGCCTTCGCCCCGCAGTTCAACGAGTTCAACGGCCGCCGCACCGTGCAACTCAAGGTGCTGGATTGGCGGTCCACGGGAGACAAGGGGGCAAGGTGAAGTGCGCAGAGCCCGGGCGGAGTGGTCGCTGCAAATCACTTGGGGACTGTCCTGTTGTTGGCTGCCGTGATTCTCATTCCGCTCTCAGCAATTGGGCCTTTCCTGAATCTTCCAGAACGAGAATCTCACCGGTTGTAGCGATGACGTAAATGTTGGGCAGCGATTTGTCTCTGAGTGCAAATAGACCGCGGTATGTACGGTCTTCGGAGAAGCGCCGGTCCTTAACGACAAGCGAGGCAGAGCACACGCAGGATGTAAACGAAGAGCTCATGCCAATGTACTTCTGTGGATCTGGGAGGTGAGGACAGCCTTCATTCAACCAGGCATGGCGCGCCTGCCGCAGAGCATGCACGGTAAGCGCCTCAGGGGTGTCGCAGTAAAGAGCCGCGTTCAGCCAAGACAAAAACAGGGCCAGAAGCAGCGATAGAAGAACTGCCAGTGCTGCATTCCTCTGCCAACGGCTCAGCCTGGAGGAGGCCGCCGTCCAAAGCAGTTCCAAGCCGAGCAGCGCTCGCCGTTGTCTCCAGGAGAGTCTCCTCAGGCTGTGTGTCGCGTACCAGCGGCGAACGCCCCATACGAGTAATCCGAAGGGCAGAAACAGAAGGCAAAGGAACACGGAGAATAGAATGCCAACATACAGGATGTTCAAGACGGTCATCATGTCTTCAGCGCGGCAGCCAACAGAGATGGACAATCAGTTGTCTCACTTGTCCTAACACGCGATTTCGAATTCGTGGTGCACGCTGCGGCTTGTCCAGAGCAATTGGGTCGCGACGGTGAGGTGGCGTAATAATTCTTGTGTAAAGGGCGCGGAGGAGGTGTGTTGGAGGTTGGCAACGAATGGGAGCTCAGAACCTGATGAAAGACCTACGCCCATGAGAGCCGGCGAAGCCCTCACCTTCGAGCCTGCCGTCGCGTGGCCACGGTTAACGCCCTCATCCAGGCGTCAGAATTCGTAGTTTTACGGATTGACGCTGGCGGCGGCGGTGGGTTTATAGTCCTTCCCGTTCACCCTAACGGCATCGGAGCTGGCAGCATGAAACGGCCATCGGAACGCGCATTGGACCTCGCTGAGGAAATCCTGAACCACGTCCGCCACGGGCTCACTCGCAACGACGAACTCTATGAGCTGGCGGAGATGATAGACGACAACAACGCTGATCTCGTGAGTGCGGTGCAGTACTTGTTGTATGATGCCGAGCACGACGGCGGCATTCCTGGCCCGGACGCGGTGGCGCGGGTGAAGGACACGGTCGCCGATTACCAGCCTCCGCGCACCAGCCCGAGAGCGCAAGCGGAGCTTTTCGCAACGCGCTTCGCCCACGCCTGAGCTATCGAGCGGCGAGCCGCGCTGCGGTTACGACAGCCCTTTGACTTCCCAGCCCTGACGGTATTTCCGCCGCAGGAACTGGTTTGCCTCAGACAGGTTCGGGAACTTCAGCCCCTTGGAATCCCACTGGAGCGTGGTCTTCGGGAAGCGCGACGCGACACCGCCGAGCAACACGGCCTCGGTCAGTGGCCCGGAGTAGTCAAAGCCCGCGGTGGTCTTGCCCTTGCCGCGCACGGCTTCGAGCCAGAGACCGTAGTGGTTGCCGTTTTCGATTTGCGGCATCTTGAATCCCTCGAACTGCGTCTCCGGGAACAATTGCGGCTTGCCGATGTGCGGCAGGAGCATCACGCCCTTGGTGCCGACAAAGATGGAGCCCTGACCGGGGATCTTCTGGTCGCCGAGCAGGGCTTGGATGTCCTTGGGGGGCTGCTGGCCGCCATCGTACCAAGTTACGTTCACCGTCGCGCCCGCCGTGTAGGGCGTGCCCGGGAAGACGTAGTGGATCAGCGAACGGTTCGCCCAATGCCACGCGTTCGGCGCCGGCCCTTCGGAACGGACCGAGATCGGGGCGGTCAACGCCAGTGCGTTGAACACCGGATCGTAGATGTGGCAGCCCATGTCGCCAAACGTGCCGGTGCCGAAGTCCAAGCTGCGCCGCCAGTTGCCCGGGTGGTAGTAGCCGCCGCCGATGAACGGACGATCGGCCGCGACGCCGAGCCAGCCGTTCCAATCCAGTCCGGCAGGCACCGGGTCCACGCGGTCGGGTTTCGGCTTCGCGTCACCCCAGTCCTTGTCGCTCCAGGTGTGGACTTCCTTGATCTTGCCAATGACGCCGTCGCGCACGAGCCGCACCGCGAGTTGATACTCGGACAGCGAGTGAATCTGGATGCCCATCTGAGTGACCAGGCCGTGCTTGCGGGCATACTGGGTGAGCTGGCGCACTTCGAAAATGTCGTGCGCGAGCGGCTTCTGGCAATAGACGTGTTTGCCGAGCTGCATGGCCGACATGGCGATGGGCGCGTGCATGTGGTCCGGCGTGGACACGTTCACCGAGTCGAGGTTTTTTTCCTTGTCGAGCAGTTGCCGCCAGTCCTGGTAGAGCCGCACGCCGGGGAACTTCTCCTTCCAGTTCTCGGCCTTGGCGATGTCCACGTCGGCGATGGCGACCACCTTGACGAACGGGTGATGGGCGATGCTGTTCAGGTCGCTCGCGGCCATGCCGCTCGCCCCGATGGAGGCGTGCAGGATTGTATCGGAAGGCGCAGCCACGCGGCGGGGGCCGCCGGCACAACCGGCGAAGGCCAGGCCGGCGGAAGCCAGGAAGGCGCGTTGCAGAAATTCACGACGGGAGAAGTTGCTGTTCATGGCTTTACTTGTTTGGGATTTCGCGGATGTAAATGTTCTTGAACCAGAGCGGGCCGCCGTGGTTCTGGAGTTCAATCTGGCCGCTGGGGGAGATCGGTTGGGAACGATCCCAGTAATTTTCCAAGGTGGTGTTGCACGTGACCAACTCGCCGTTCAGGTATACGTGGGCCTTCTCGCCGACCATCAGGATGCGGAAGCGATTCCATTCGCCGATGGGCTTGTCGGCCACCTTGAGCGGTTTGCTGGGGTTCTTCTGATTGTTGTAGAACGCGCCCGAGCCCACCTCGCTGCCGGCGTGGGTTGGTTGCGTGTGCGGATCCCAAATCTGCACTTGGGGCGATCCGCGCAGATAAATGCCGCTGTCGCCGTGTGCCGGGAGCTTCCAGTCCACGAGCAATTCAAAGTTCGCGTAATCCTTCGCCGTGCAGAGGCTGCGGCCCTTGCCATCAAAGATGATCTCGCCCTTCTCAACCTTCCAATGAGCCCGCATGTCGCTGTCGGCTTCTGTTTGAGCCTCGGCGCGCTGTGCCGGCGTGAGCGCCGCACGTTTGATCGGATTGTCGTTCGGTCCCTTGAGCAACCCCTTCCAGCCGTTCAGGTCCTTGCCGTTGAATAGCGGCGCGAAGCCAGCCGGTGCGGTGTTGTCTTTCGTCGCCTTTGCCAGGTCTTTGACGCGGATATTGCGGAATTCCAGATAGTCGCCGTGTCCAAGGAAACCGATGTGGCCGCGCTCGCTGAACAGGCCCGGATGCTTCTGAATCTTCTCCAGGTCCGTCACGTCGTTCAGGTTCGCGTCCACGATCGTGATGCCGTTGACGACGACCTTGACATGCCGACCATCGGCGGTGATTTCCTCCGTGTTCCACTGGCCAGCGGGCTTGAGCGCGCCGCGCTTGGCGGCCACCACGTCATAGATCGAACCGTGGTACTGTTCGTTGCGAAGCTTGCCCCATTTGCCGGCATCCGCCGCCGCATCTTCCAGAATCTGGATTTCCATGCCCAGGTAAGCGGCGTCGCCGTTGAGCGGAGCGCGGATGCCAAGGCCGTTGTTGGAGCCGTAGTCGAGTTTGAACTCGAAGCGCAGGATGAAATCGCTGTAGGTCTGTTCGGTGAGCAGATTCCGGCCGTTCGGCGAGCAGAAGATCACGCCATTCTTGACTCCATAGCCATCCGCCGGCCCGCCGACCTGTTTCCAGCCTTTGAGCGTCTGGCCGTCAAAGAGACTGACAAAGCCGGTTTCGCGTTGGGTTGTGGCGCAAGCGGTGACCAGCAACGCTGCCGCCAGCACGGTAAGAAGGACTCTGCTTGTTTTCATCCTGAAATTGACGACTGCAACGAGTTCGCCATTCGACGCAACTTCCGAGCGGCAGGCTTCAGGATTTGTGCGCTTGAGTCAAGCCGCCGTTCCCGCCGGGCCGGCGGGCTTACTATTTAGCTACGGGCTTGGGTTCCTCACGGAAGCTGCTTGATGCGGATGTTGCGGAACTCCACGTAGCGACCATGGCCGAGGAAACCAATGTGGCCTCCGGCGTTGAGCAGGCCCGGATGTTTGCGCAGCTTTTCCGGATCCGTAATCGCGTCGAGGTTCGCATCCACGACGGTCTTACTGTTCACAACCACCTTCACGCGCCGGCCGTCGGCTGTGATCTCCTCCGTGTTCCACTGACCGACGGGGTTAAGCGAGCCTCGTTTGGCGGCGACGAGGTCGTAGATGGATCCATGATACTGTTCCGGTCGCAGTTTGCCCCACCGCCCCGTCTCTGCGGCCTCGTCGTCGAGGACTTGAATTTCCAGGCCCGCGTATGCGGCATTCCCCCAATACGGGGCGCGGATACCGATGCCGTTGTTCGAGCCGTCCGCCAGCTTGAATTCGAAGCGGAGGACGAAATTGCTGAAGGTCTGTTCCGTAAACAGGTTCAGGCCGTTGGTGGAGCAGAAGATCACGCCATCTTTGACGCCGTAGCCGTCCGGAGGGCCGCCAATGTGTTTCCAGCCTTTGAGTGTCTGGCCGTCGAACAGGCTGACGAAACCAGCCTCACGGTGATTGGTGGCGCAAGCGGTGAGCAGCACCGATGCTGCGAGCGCGAGACAAAAATCCTTCATGTTGTTCATCGGTGTAAGCCCGGTCTTGGTCTGATCCAGGCAAATCGGGCCAGAGCTGAGGAATCAGGAGTCCGCCAGTGCAACTCAGGGTTCAGAGCGGGGTGTGGTTGCCGGACGTGAGGGAAGCTGCGCCCGAATGGCAGCGGCAACTTGCTCAGCGAGTTTCTCCGAACCTGCGTCGGTGTAATGGATGTCGTGCGGCTTCTGACACGTTGCCAGGTGCGGCTGAATGAAGGCGTTGAGGTCATCCACAACGATGCCGTGCGCGGCCATGATCTTGGCGGCGATCTGGTTGTAGATGGCCACGTCATCGAATTTCCGAGGCGGCATCAGTTCGCCGGGAGGGACCGGGGTGGTGGTGCACCAGATGAGTTTAGCCCCGGTGGCTTGGAGGCGTTCCACCACTTGGCGGAGGTTCGCTTCGTAGGCATCCGGAGTGACCTGCTGTTTGCCGGGCGAGAGGAATTTCGCGTCGTGCAGGCCGAAGTTAAAATGAATTACGTCCCACTGACTCTTGCCCAGCCAAGCGGTCAGGTTCCTGAGTCCAACGGCGGTTGAACCGGCGTTATCCGGAACGCGATGCACGTTCGCCACGCCTTTCAACCGCTCGCGCACGGGCAAGGTGTAGCCGATGGAGATCGAATCGCCGATGATCAGCACGCGCGGCAAGCCGGGCTCGTCCTGGATGCGCGCCAGCGGGTTGGCATTGGTGTTTCCAGTCTGGCTGGAGGCCGAGGATTTCGGCGCAACCCCTTTCTTGGCGTCCGGCCGCGGATACTCGAGAACTTGGCCGTCCTTTGCGAGCCGTTCGCGTAGTTGCTGATAGGGGACAGCCTGCACACCGATGCCGCCGTCAATGGCAATGCCCGCAGCCGTTGCCGCGGATTGGCCAAGGATCATGAAGACCGGTTCCATGCGGATCGAGCCGAATGCGATGTGCGAGCTGGAGACGCAGACGGGCACGAGCAGGTTGTCACACTGGCCGCGCTTCGGCACGAGCGCGCCGTAGGCAATTTGATACGGCCCTTCGGTGGAGACGCCGATGTCGCCTTCGTTCTGCACGCCCCCGTCGGGCGTGATGTAGCGCTGCACGTTGTGCGAATCCATGCCGTAGGAGCCCATGCCCACCGGGTCGGGCGTGGCGCGCCGTTTCAGCAGTTCATTCTCGGTCATGACGAATGCGCCAATCATGCGGCGCGCCTCGCGGATGTAGAGCTGATGCGGCCAATTGCCGTTGCCCTGGAATTCATCCTTGGCCAGGCCCCAGCGGCGCATCTCCGTCTGCACGTCGTTGGGAACGCGTGGATCGTTGGCAATGAAGTAGAACCAACCTTTCTGGTAGGTTTCGTGTTCCTTGATGATCTGACGCCGGCGCTTGTAGGAGGCTTCGGGGTAATCGTAGTTGAAGCCAATGTTGTCCGTGCTCATCGGCCCGTGATTGTTGACGTCCGTCTTGGCATTGGGAATCCGGTCAAACTTCATGAAAGTCTCCCGCCAGCCGGCCTGGAAGATACGCAGCAACAGCTCGTACTGTCTGGGATCGTAACCCGCCGGCTTGGGGAACGGCAGGAGGTTATCCGGGTGATCCGTCAGACACAGGCGAAAGCAGTAGGCCTGCACTTTCTGGTCGCCCTGGCCGTATTCGCCGGGCGGCTTGGGGTTGATGCGCGGCAGGATTCCGCTCTTGGGATCGTCAGGTACCACATACGGGCTGATCTTCTGCGGCACGGCCCCGAAGTGATGGCCGTGATGCAGCACGCCGGTTTGCACGCCGTTCCACTGCTCGCCGTAAACACTCCGCGCCTCGCGCCCGACGTGATATTCCACGCCCGCCGCCGCCATCAAGTCGCCTTCATAGGTGGCATCAATGAACATTTTCGCCCGATAGGTTTTGCCGCTGAGCATCCTGATGGACGTGATGCGTGCCCCGTTCTTTTTCACGCCCTTCGCCCGGTCGAGCCATTCATCCCGGTGCACGGGAATCCGGTTTTCGCTGACCCACGACTCGAAGATCTGTTCCGCAACGTGCGGTTCGAAGACCCACATCGTCTGGGCGGCGTCATCCCGGGCGCGCGTGCCCTGGCCTTGGTTGCCGTACGCCTCGCGCGATTGCCAGTTCCAGGCTGCTGGCGAACTGTAGTGTTGCCAGACCCGGTGATAAAACTCGTGCGCCAGTCCGCCGATCACCTCTTTGTTGCCCGTGTCGGTAAACCCCAAGCCGCCGCTGGAGAGTCCGCCGAGATGCTTGGCCGGGGAGACGAGGACGACCGACTTGCCCATGCGGGTAGCTTGAACGGCGGCTGCGACCCCGCCCGCGGTGCCCCCATACACACAAATGTCGGTTTCAACAGTCGTGGCGGCACGCGCGGCGAGCGCCGTCAGAAAACCGGCAAGCACCAGGATTCGAGTATTCATCATCAATCGTTGCACAAGTCAATTCCGCGGCGGAGCATAGCATCCTGTCCGTCCGTGGCTATGACGCAAAGATGTCAAAGATGTTACTCCAGGATCGCCACGCCACGGTGCAACCTCGACCAGACCTTCCGGAAGCGGCAGGGAGTGGACTGCTGGGACTGCACACGCGGTCACTACTGGTACAGCAGTTCGACTCAGTTCCAGCCCGAATAGAAATATTCCTGGATGAGGTCGTGCGGTGGCGGCCATAGAAGCCTTGACGGCGCGCCGGCTTCATGCGTTTCTCCAAGCGATCTGCCATGAGCGAATTCAAGTTTTCCTGCTCCACGTGCGGCCAGCACCTCGCCGTGGATTCGGGCCAATCCGGCCAGTCCATCAATTGCCCCGCTTGCCAGCAACGCATTACCGTTCCTCCAGTACCGAAGAGCGCGGTGCCGCCAGTGCTGTCTGGATCCCACCGAGGAGCGCCACCACCGCCCCAATTGGCATTCCGCACCTCAAAGCTCGCCATCGCTTCACTGATCTGTTCCATCGCCAGCTTCATCCTGCCATTCAGTTTCATCCCGGGGATCGTTTGTGGACACGTGGCCAAGGGGCGGATGCGGCGCGACCCGGCCTTGGGCGGGCGTGGGTTGGCCACGGCGGGCTTAATTGTCGGCTACATCGGTCTGGCGCTCACCCTCGTCGTGGCGACGCTGATTGTGCTGGCGGTTGCCACGCCAGTTTCTCTGCGCACGCGTCAGGCGGCGGCCCAGGCCGCGCGTGAGGCTGCGACCCACCAGCCGTCTGTGGGTGTCGAAGCAGCCCCACCCGAAAGCGCGGCTCTGACGGACCGCACACCCGATGGCTCGGGCTGGACGCTCGACCTCGCCTCCGCGCCTTTTCCGGACGCCCCAGTGAGCGGACGGATTCACGGCCAGTCGTTCACGATGGAGAAGGTGGCGCTGAAAGGCGGCTTTCTCGAATTCCGGCAAGGCCAGGAGTTCTTTGCTGACTTGGAGATGGACGTGGTGCTCTTCGAGGGCGATCTGGCGAAGCTGAGCGGGCGGTCGTTCCGCATGCCGACCAAGGAATTCGGTGCGACGCCGCACATCTACGTTAAGTGGTTGGAGAATGGTGGCCGATCGCCACAGACGAAATCTTACACGGAGGGCTACGCCCTGCGGCTGGAGTTCGGCCAGTTCGCCAACGGCAAGTTGCCGGGGAAAATCTATCTGTGCGTGCCCGATGCGGAGAAGAGCTTTATCCGAGGCACGTTTGAACTGAATGTCCGGGCGGATGCCAGTCCGTAGGCGGGTCACGGTCGCAACTTTCGGTTTCTCATTCGCACGGCCCGGCGGTATGGTCTGGGCATGGCGTTGGTGCGCATCCTTGTTGACGGTTACAGCCTGCTCCACAATTGGCCGGAGCTGGCGTCCGGGCAACCGCGCCATTCCGAGGCTGCTCGCGATGAACTCATCCGTTGCCTCACCCAATACCAGGACGCGGTCGGCACGCCGGTGACGATCTTTTTCGACGGCGCCGGGCGTCGCGGGCCGGCCCGACCTCACGCCGCCCCGCCTGCCGTGGAGGTTCTGTTTTCCACGAACGGCAAGACGGCGGACGAGTTGATCGAGCGCGCGGCGCACCGGTTTGCTGCGTGGGGCGAGGTGCTCGCGGTGACGGATGATTACGCCGAACGCGACACGGTGATCGCGATGGGCGGGTTTGCTTCGAGTTGCCGGGAGTTCATCCGGCAGGTTGAGGGCACGCTGGGCGAGCAGGCTGAGGACATTCGTCACCACAACCGGCGGGAACGAAACCACTTTCAACGCGCCCTTTGAACTGCATTCCCTTCGCATGAGCCTCACCCGCGTCCTCTCGAACTTGAACTCAATGCTGACTCGTCGCTGCAGCGTGGGCGCGCTGCTCGTGCTGTTGGCCCTCTCGGCCGTTGCGCAGCAGACCACGAATCTGGCCCTGCCGCCGGGCCGGGTCCTGTTCATTGTGGATACGTCGCTTTCCATGCGCGGGCGGGCGGATGGAATCCAGTACGTGATGGAAACTCTGCTGGCCTCGGGCTTGAACGGCCGATTGCGCCCTGGCGACACGCTCGGACTTTGGACCTTCAACGAGGCGGTGAATGCAGGCAAGTTTCCGCTCCACAGTTGGTCGTCCTCCGCACGCGAGACTGTCACCACGAATGTGGTTCGCTTTCTCAAGCAGCAGCGCTACGAGAAGAAGGCGGATCTCGACAAGGCGCTAACCCAGGCGTTCCCGCTTGTTCGCGATTCGGCGATTATTACGCTCGTGCTGATCACGGATGGCGCGTTGCCTGTGCACGGGACGCCCTTCGACGAAGCCATCAACGCCACGTTCAAAGAGGCGGGACGCGAGCAGAAGCGCGTGCGCATGCCCTTCGTGACGGTGTTGCGGGCGGAACGCGGTAAGATCGTGTCCGGTGTGGTCGGTCAACCGCCATGGCCAATCGATATCCCCATGTTGCCCTGCGAACAGAAGGCGTTGGCCGCCGCCAAGTCCCCTCCACCCAAGCCGGCCACGAACGCTCCGCCTCCCAAAGTAGCCAGCACAAAGCCCCGAGAGACGATCGTGATCGCGAAGCCGGCAACCAACGCGCCGGTAACGGCTGCCGAGGCAAAGTCCGCGCCCGCACCGGCTGAGACACCCAAGCCCGCCCCAGTTCCCGCGCCGGAACCGGCTGTCGCCGAGAAGCCGGCGGAACCTGTCCCGGCGGTAAAACCGCCGGCACCGACCACGGTGGCGACCGAGACTCCGGCGAAGGAGGATCTCAAACCGAGCGTGGTTCCAGCTTCAACCACACAAGTTCCACCTGCGATACCGCCGGCGAACTCTCAACCTCCGCCGGCGAGCGAACCGGGCAAGCCGCCGGCAGTCACTCAAACTGCGCCAACGCCGACCACGGAATTGCCGAAGCCCATCACAGTCGCTGCTGAAACGAAGCCGGCAAAGGTCGAATTACCGGACCCCGCCGCACCCGCAAAGCAAACTGATCCGGTGCTCCAAGCCGTCCCGGCGGAACAAAAGGCGGAAGCCAAACCAGTCGCTGCCGAGGCCAAATCCCGGGACCATTTGCCAACCGCGGCGAACGTGGCTCCACCCGCTCCTTCAGTGCCGCCGCCGCTCACCGTTCAGGCGACGACGGCCGCCGGCCCTGCGGTGGCAGAGTCGCCGAGCGCCTTCGCATCGAATGCTCCGTCACAGAAACCGACTCCAGTCCAGACCGCGCTGGCGACGCCTGCCCAACCGTTCTTGAGCGGGCCGCGGTTGCTGCTGATCGGCCTGCTCTTGCTGGGCGTGGCCGGCATTCTGTTCTTCCTGATTGTGCGCCGAACGCGGACCGGCCCCGCGCACGGCAGCCTCATCACCCAGTCGTTTGACCGCGACAAAGACCAGCCGTAACCGGTTGCACGTCACACCAAGGCGTGGTAACACGGAGCAACCTAATTGAAAAAACCTATGAAAAAGATCGTGATCGGAATTGTCGTCGCGTTGGTGGTGCTCGTCATCGTCGCCGTGGTGGCCGTGACGTTGTTCCTCGATAGCGGCATTAAGAAGGGCGTGGAGACCTTCGGCCCGCAACTCACGAAGGTGAGCATCAAACTGGATTCGGTGAGCCTCTCGATCTTCTCCGGCTCCGGCAGCGTCAAGGGGCTCGTCGTGGGCAATCCCGAGGGTTACAAGACGCCGAATGCCATCAGCGTGGGAACCGCCAGTATGGCAGTGAGCCCCGGTTCGCTCATGTCCGACAAGATCATTGTGAAATCGGTGCGCGTGGAAGCGCCGGAGATCACGTTCGAAGGGGGACTGAGCGGCAACAATCTCAGCAAGATTCTCGATAACCTCAACGCGGCCACTGGCGGCGGCGGCGACAAGAAGGCCGACGCGCCGGCGCCGGATGCCGGGCCGGGAAAGAAGTTGCAGGTGGACGATTTCCTGGTCACCGGGGCGAAAGTCAACGTGAGCCTCAGCGGCATGGGCGGGAAATCCGTTACGTTGCCGCTTCCGGACATCCACCTCACGGGTCTCGGCCAGAGCGGTGATGGGATTACCTCGGCCGAATTGACGAAGCGAGTGTTGAACGAAGTCATCGTCGCCGCCACCAAGGTCGCTACCAGCGATGCGATGAAGGGATTGACGAAAGGCGCGACCGACGCCGCAAAAGATGCCACCAAGACCGCGACCGAATCCGTCGAGAAGGCCACCAAGGGCATCGGCGGGTTGTTCAAGAAGAAGGACAAGTAGGCCTCCATCTCAGTGTCTGTTTGAATCAGCGGCGCGGGTTTCGGCCCGCGTCGTTTCTTTTGCGGGTTGCGTCCCTACACTTCATGCACTCCGTTGCCGAAATCCCGGCTTGCACCCGGAACGGAGTAATCCTTCAATGCCCGCATGTTCGTCCTGACTGTTCTCACCATTGCCGTGGCCTGCTATTGGATGGGCAGCCGATTCTACGGCGCGTTCCTGGAACGGAATTTGGGCGTGTCACCGGACCGCCCGACACCGGCCGTGCAAGTCAACGATGGACGGGACTACGTCCCGGCGAAACCCTACGTCCTCTTCGCGCATCACTTCGCGGCGATTGCCGGGGCGGGGCCGATTGTGGGGCCAACGCTGGCGCTGGCTTACGGAGTGATGCCGGGGCTGGTCTGGGTCATCTCGGGGGCCATCTTCATGGGCGGCGTTCACGACATGTCGGCGCTGATCATCTCCGTGCGCGAAGGCAGCCGTTCGATTGCCGAGATTGCGCGTAAGGTTTTTGGCAAGGTCGGCTTCGGATTGATGATTGGCTTTCTGCTCGTGACGCTGTTCATGGTCACGGCCACGTTCCTGAACCTGAGCGTGGTGGCTTTGACCAGCGTTTACCCCGCCGCCAAGGTGGGACTCACCCCGCCGCCCGCCGAGGTGCTGCAAGCCGCCGCCGCCAAACATCCCGGCGCGAAGTTCGTCTCCTTTGAAGCGCACCCCTGGATGCCGACCGTGATTGCGGTCCAGGCCGCCGCGGCGGATGCTCACGCAGTGCCCGAGGGCGAAACGCTGGCCCCGACGGCGACCGCCAGTTACACGCTGCTGGCGCGCATTGGTGGCATCGCTTCCACCAGCGTGCTGTTCATCACCGTCTGCGCTCCCTTCCTTGGGTGGTTGATCTATCGCAAACACTTCCCCGCCAAGTTTGCCTATCCGCTGGCGACAGTGTTGTGCGCGCTGTCGGTGGTGCTGGGCTTGAAACTCCCGGTGGTGGTTTCGGCGGAGACGTGGCGGGGCTTCATGACGTTCTACGTGGTGCTGGCGTCCACCATCCCAGTTTGGATGCTGCTCATGCCGCGCGATTTTGTGAACGTGCAGATTCTCTACGCGGGCGTGGCCGGCATCTTCATCGGCCTGCTGGTGACTGCCTTCAACGGAATGGGCGACGCTGTGCCGCCGGCGGTGGGACAGGATATGCCGATGTTCAACTGGACCGAAGGGATGCAATATGTCGGCTACCTCTGGCCGATGATGCTGATCACGATCTCCTGCGGCTCGATCTCCGGCTTCCACTGCCTGGTGTCCACAGGTACGAGCGCCAAGCAGCTCGCGAACGAAACCGATGCTCGAAGAATCGGATACCAGGGCATGCTCCTGGAATCCCTGCTCGCCGTAACGGTGATTCTGACGCTCTACGTCGGCCTGGCCCACAGCGATTACCTCCAGATCACGCACAAGGACAAGAACCCGATCCTCGCCATGGCCCTGGCGACGGGCAACCTGCTGCATCAGTCGTTTGGCCTGCCGGTCTGGGGCGGCACGGTGTTCGGCATTCTGCTGCTGGAGGGTTTCGTGGTGACGACGCTGGACGTGGCGGTGCGGTTGAACCGCTACCTGTTCGAGGAACTGTGGAAGATGGCGCTGCGCACCCCGCCGCGCTGGCTGCTCAACGTCTGGTTTAACACCGGCTTGGCCGTGGCCGGCATGTATGCGCTATCCCGCTGGAACGTGCTGCCGGTGCTCTGGCGCGTGTTCGGCTCGGCCAACCAAATGATGGCGGCCATGGCGCTGGTGGTGATTGCGGTGTGGATGCGCGATCACGGCCGCAAGTTTCTCTTCGCGCTGATCCCGGCGACATTCATGTTCGTCACCACCCTGACTTCCACCTCACTGAGTCTGCGCCAGAATTTCCAGCAAGGGAACTGGCCGCTGTTCGCGGCATGTCTCATTCTGCTGGTGCTGGCCGCGGGCACGATTGTGCTGGCGGTGCAGGCGCTGCGGCGTCCACCCGCCCAGTTGGCGGCCGGCGGCCAGGTGGGTTGACGTGGCAACCGGTTGAGCGTGCTTCTCCCGCCGCGGCCGAACCGAAAGCACAGGAGTTCAGATCTGTCGGCCAGATGCCGACAGCACACTGTGGGTCGCGCGAAGGCCGCAAAGGGACGCGAAGGATAACCAAGCGAGCTTCTGGGCCGTAGCGGCGGGCGGCCCGACATCCCTTCGCCTCCTTCGTGGCCTTCGCGGGACGCCAGCCGGCAGCGATTTCCGCTCGACTGGCCACAGGCCCAAATGCAAAGTCGAACCGTGAAATGCCGGAGTCTGCGAATTACTTGGAGACATACTGTTTAACCATGAAGTGCAAGTAGCCACTGTGTTTGCCCACGTTGACATGCTCGCAGCGGCTGCATGGCTCATGGCCGTTATCGTGACCAATGCTATGGCTCTTGCAGTAGCGATCGGGTGTGTCAGGATTCAGAAGCGCGAGTTGTGGCTTGTCGCGCTATCCACGACAACTCTGATTCTTGGCAGCGTCACCGCCGCGCTCGGCTTTGGGCAGGGCGGAGAGCGACCCGGCCCGTTTGATGTCCTACTGATCACTCCGCTGCTGGCTGGTATTGGGGGATTGATTCGCTGGCTTTCGCTGCGAAGATGAACCAGCACTTGAGTAAGCGGTCGCCTCCGTTCACTTCACCTTCTTCCCATTTACCGTCACGCTCGGGCCTTGTGCGTTTCGTTCTTCACGAAGTCGGCTTTCACGCCCGTGGCGGCGGTGTAGCTGACGTGCAGCGTTTGGCCGTCGAGTTTCCAGCTCACACTCACAGGGCCGCGGGCGGTCGCCGTCGTGCCGCGCGCCCAGGTCAGGCCGTCCAGGCGCGGGTTCATTTGCACCGTCGCCGCGCCGTCTACCACCATCGGCAGCTATTGCTTGTAGATTTCCCGGAGGATCGCGTCGTTGAGCCTAAGGTTCTCGCAGGCTTCGATCACGACGCCGGAATAGAGGCTGCCGCCAGCTTGTCCTGCGGGGCAGACAAGGCCGCCAGCATGGCCTTGGCAAGGTTGTGAAAGCCCGTCTTCACGTGGCCGGTGGATGAGAAACTGGCAAAGAAACCAGCCGGCGACATGGGCATTCCCTGGCGTTTCGCTGCCAACGCCGCAACGCGCTGTCCGCTGACGGAGTCCACCGCCTCCATCTCCACCGCCACCGCGCCCATGTCGAGCGGAGCGTAGGCCGCGGCGGTCGTCACGAGATTCAGGACAGGTGAGGACCTGTTGATGTCGCTCACCGTGAGGCGGAGGCGGAGCACGCCGGGCGCGGGTTCGGTGGCGATTTCGTATCGTTCGGAAAAGGTCTTCTGCGTGTCACGCGTCAGGCTCTCCGAGAGTTGAGTTTGTCGCTTCGGGCTGAGTTTCGCGGCGGCGTTGGTCTGGAAGCACACCGGTTCAATGATTACAGCGTGGTAGTGCGTGGCGGCCGGGGCGCTGTAAACCAGGGTCTTCTTGCCGGGCTTGGTGGGTTTCAAGTCCTCGTAGTTGCTGAGGAAGCCGCTGGGTTGGGTGTTCACGCTAGCGCAGCCGACCAGGAGGGCTGCGGTGGCGGTGGCGAAACCGGTTTGGGTGAGGCGGACTATTATGTTCATCGTTCGTATTCGTGCGTTGCTTGTTCTGTTGCTTCGTCTGGTTGACCAGACGAGGGGCAACATAGAACACGGACGAGCGCGGTGTTATGGCCGCGCACGCCAAAGACATGGCATTTTGCGCCAGGGTAAATAGACTCGCCGCGTGGCAATCTTGAATGCCAACGGCCGGGTGAATCTGGCCCAGGTGCGCACCGTGCTGGCCGCCGCGAAGGCGCTCGGGGTCAAGAGCGATGCCTTGGTGGCGCGGCTCGGCCTGAAGGCCGGTGACTGGGCGAATCCCGACACCCGCGTGCCGCTCGACACCATGCGCCGCCTCTGGCACGAGTTGCTGCAAGAGACAGCCCGCCCTGACATCGCGCTGCAGCTCTCGACGTGTGCTCACCCGGCCACGTTCGGCGTGGTGGGGCAACTGGTGATGTCCTGCGCCACGCTGGGCGAGGCCTTGAGGATGTTGCAGCGATACTTCAGCCTGCTGACGGACGACGGGTTGTTTGAACTCCGCCCGGTGGGCGGCAACACCCGCGTTCTGCTCACGCTGGCCCCGGTCGAGGATGTGGTGGCGTGGCGTTGTGCAGTCGAGTGGTCGCTTGGCAGTCTGCTGGCCTGTTCCCGGGCGCTCATTCAAGAGCCGCTCCGGCCGCTGCTGGTGCGGTTCAACTTCGCGGCTCCAGCGCACCAGCGCGCCTACCGCGAGGTCTTCGGATGTCCGCTCAAGTTCGCGTCCCCGCAGGCCGCGCTGGAACTGCACAGCAGCGATCTCGCCCGTCCGGTATGCAGCGCTGACCGCGGACTGCAGCCGCTCCTTGAAGACCGGGCTGAGAATCAGATCCGCGCCTTGGGGGAACGGGCTTCCACCGCTGAACGTGCCCGGGCGTTTCTGCACGCCTTGCCGCCGGGCCGCACGGCCACGGTTGCTGAGGCGGCCCGCGCGCTTGCCGTCAGCGTGCGCACCCTGGCCCGTCGGCTGGCAGCCGAACGCACCTCCTACCAAGGGCTGCTTGATGAACATCGCCGGCAGACGTGTTGCCGGTTGCTGAGTCAACCTGGCCACACCATCGAGGAAGTCGCTTTCCTGGCCGGTTACTCGGAGTTGAGCACGTTCCATCGCGCCTTCAAACGCTGGACGCGCCAGACCCCGGTCGAGTTCCGTCGGGCAGCTCAACGGGTTCGCGGCGATCCGCCCCGCGCTGGTGGCTAACCCGTAACGATTCAGCAGGAGAGCGCCCGTCCCGGGCGCAGCAACGTGAACCGGCCCGTCCGGGTTGGGAATGCGAGCGATCCATTGCGCCAAGTAGATGCTCACTATCTGGGGGGTTATTCATTGCCGAAATCGTGCTCTCAAACATTCCCGCCTTGCTGTGCCCGAGGACGGTCACCCTCCAGACTGCGTGGTTTCAGCAAGGTGGCCTGGTCGGGAAGTGAGCCCGGTTTCCCATGCGCCTCGAACAGCGCGAAATCCGCAAGAACGATCAAGCAGCCTTGCTGCGGTTCCGCTACACGTGATACCGATGACGGCGGGCCCTATGCGAGAAACCACGTTGCGCGACTACAAAGAGCGTATGCTCCGGGTGCTGGTGCATATCCACCAGCGGCTGGACGATCCGTTGCCGCTGGCCGAACTCGCGGCGCTCGCGTGTCTCTCGTCGTGTCATTTTCATCGTGTGTTCACCGGCATGATCGGCGAGTCGGTGAAGGAACACATCCGCCGCCTGCGCCTGGAGCGCGCGGCCACGCGGCTCAAGCTCGGTGACGCGCCGGTGATCCAAATTGCGCTGGAGGCTGGCTATGAGTCCCATGAGGCCTTCACCCGCGCGTTTCGCAGCAACTTCGGCGCGTCGCCCACAGAATATCGCCGGCGCAAGCGGTTGCCCGACCAACTTCGGGCGGCATCCGGCATTCACTACCACCCACACCAACGGCCCGTCCGCTTTCGGGCGGCCCAACCTGAAGACAAATCCATGAACGTATCCATCAAACGCATTGGACCTTTGCGCGTGGCTTTCGTGCGCCATGTCGGTCCTTATCGCCACGTTGGCAGGGCGTGGGAAACGCTTTGCACCTTCCTCGGCAAGGAAGGCCGGCTGGGCGGCGATTGCCAGTTCGTCGGCCTCAGCCATGACGATCCGGAGGTCACGCCGCCCGACAAGCTCCGCTATGACGCGTGCATCACCGTGAGCGATGACTTTCGCCCGCGTGGCGACATCGGCGTGCAAGTCATCGGCGGCGGCGATTACGCGGTGATGACGCACTTCGGACCGTACGAGAAACTCAACGAGAGTTACAGGAAGCTCCTCGGCCAGTGGCTGCCCCGCAGCGGACGTGAACTGGGCTCCGGCCCAAGTCTCGAATTCTACCTGAACTCGCCGGAGAACACGGCGCCGGAAGACTTAATCACCGACATCTACGCTCCCTTGGAATCCAAATGAAAACCGTCACCAAACTCGATCTCACCAAGCTCCACAAGGCCGATTACGTCGCACCGAAACAACCGGTTCTCCTCACCCTCAAGCCGGCGCACTACCTCGCGATCAGCGGCCAAGGGTCGCCAGGCGGAGACGATTTCAGCGCCCGCATCGGCGCGCTCTACGCGATGGCGTTCACGGTGAAGATGACGCGCAAGTTCGCGGGCCAGCAGGACTACACCATCGGCAAGCTGGAAGCCCAGTGGTTCTTCGACGGCGATCCCGCCAGCCTTCCGAAAGATCAGTGGCGCTGGAAGCTGCTCATCCGCACGCCGGATTTCATCAAGTCGGTCGAGCTGAAAGACGCGGTGGCGACGCTGCTGAAACGCGGTAAGCCGCCGGAAGTGAAAGAAGTGAAGCTGGAGCGGATTGCCGAAGGTCGCTGTGTTCAGATGCTGCACGTCGGCCCTTACGAGCGCGAATGCGAAACCATCTGGAAGATGCAGGCCTTTGCCGAGAGCCAGGGGCTCAAATTGGCTGGACCGCACCACGAGATTTACGTCTCCGATCCACGGCGCGTCCCGCCGGAGCGGCTCAAGACCATCCTGCGCGAACCGGTAACGCCAGCGGCCAGCTGATTTGTGTCCATGCGCCCGCCAGGTTGCAGCGCGTTGTGGCATTCTGCTTTCGGATGATCCCGCCCTGCGGCTGTGAGACCGCGGTCGCCCGCTGGAGGCTTGAGATTCCGGCTCCGCCGGCTACCTTTGGGGCATGCCGATCTACGAGTTTCATTGCGAGAAGTGCGATAGCGACAGCGAAATCTTCGTCCGCTCCAGCAACTGGAAGGGCGCGAAGTGTCCGCATTGCGGTTCGACGAAGCTCGAGAAGAAGCTGTCGGTGTTTGCCTCCTCCAGTTCCTCTTCGAGCGCGGCGGATGCCTGCGCCATGTCGCCTACCGGCAAGCGGAGCAGTTGCGGGGGCGGCTGTTGCTGCGCTGGCGGCGGACATCGGCATTAGACTCGCCCGGGCTCAACCTTCCTTTGTCGGTTCCAGCGTCCCGGCCCGCACGGTCCAGCGCTGCAAATCCCGCGCGATTTCGCGCGGCCAGTTTTCTTCCGTGGCGGTCATGAAGACCTGCCCCTTGGCGTGATGCGTACGCTCCAGTAGCGGCAGGAAGCCCCGCCGCCGTTTCGCGTCCAACTCACCCATCACGTCGTCAATCAGCAGCACGGGTGGCGCGCCGTGGATGCCGGCGACGTATTCCGCCTGGGCCATCTTGAGCGCGAGGGCGAGCGTCCGCTTCTGCCCTTCGCTGCCGAACTGCGCGGCGGGCTTGTCGTTGAGCAGCAGTTGAAGATCGTCAAGGTGCGGGCCGACGAGCGTGGCCCGGCGGGCGAGTTCGCGGCGCCGCGCCTTGCCCAGTTCGACGGCGAAATCTCCCTTCACGCTGGACTGGTATTCGATCCGCAGTTCCTCGGCGTCATGCGAGATGCGGCGATAGGCGAGACGCGCGAGCGGGGAGAGACGCGGCGCGAGTTCGCGACGCAGGCGGATGATCTCGTTGCCAAGCTGCACCAGTTCGGCCGTGAAGCTGTCGAGGGTCGGCTCGTCCAGGATGGAGCGCTTGAGCAGGGCGTTGCGTGAGCGGAGGGCGCGCATGTAACGCTGGAGCAGCGGCAGGTAAGTGGGGCTGGTTTGTGAAAGCAGCAGGTCCAGAAACCGCCGTCGGCTGCGGGCCGTGCCTTTGACGAGTTGCAGGTCCTCGGTGCAAAACACCGTGACGCGCAGCGTTCCCAGAAAGTCCGTCAACCGCCGGACGGGCTGGCCGTCGAGTGTGAGTTTCCGCTCCGCCAGCGACCAGTACATTTTAATTTCGTGCGTGCCCGCGCCGACGATCTTCCCGCCGACGAAATAACCCTTGTCTCCGTGGCGAACCATCTGCGCGCTGCCCACGCCGCGGAACGAACGCAGCGTCGCCATGAGATAGACCGCCTCCAGGATGTTCGTCTTGCCCTGGGCATTGTCCCCCAACAGCAGGTGGAAGCCGGGCGCGAACTCCGCGTCCAGCCGGGCGTAATTGCGGAAATCCCGCAACCGGAGGTGGGCCAAATGCACGGCGTCAGGATGCGAAGCGCGTCGCCGCGGAGCGAGTCTTTTTGAGTTGGCGGCTTGTTGCTGGAACGGCTTTGTGGACGCAACCAACAGGGTGTACCCACCCGCCCAACCCTGGTTACGCCTTCTTGTGATGATGCCGGCTGACCATGCTGAGGCGCGCTTCCCAGTCAGTCTTGAAGGCTAGCGGATCGGCATCGGTGCCCCAAAGCTTCTGCACCATCTCGCGTTGTGGCACGAAGGGGCACTTGGCCTTGGGCTGCTGGTGCGCGTCGTCCAGCGAGCGGAGGGCGAGCTGCGCGCCGGTCATGAGCGCGGTCTTGCCGAGTTGCTGGTTGAGCGTGTGCGTGGCGTCGTCCAGCGCGGCCCAGCGTTCGGCGTGCGTGCGCCCCCAAAGCGTGGGCTGCGTGTCCAGCGGCTGGAGATTCCACAGGGCGACGCGGATTTGCCGGACCGGCTTCGCCTGCGTGCTCATCAGTTCTCGAAACAGCGCTTCCAATACGGTGTTGATTACCGAGTTCAGAAACTGCGGCTCGCGGAAGCGATGTCCGCCGCCCACCTCGGTGAAGTCGTTGAAACGGATCGTCAAGCCCAGCTCGCGGGCCTGCAACTGCTCCCGGCGCAACTGGCCGACCAGCCGCGTGGTCTCGCTCAGCGTAAACGTGAGCGCCGCTTCATAATCCGGCTCGTCGTAGGGCAGCGTGATGGCACTGGAAATCGTGGTGCGATCCTGCACTTTCAGGATGAGCGGCTTGTTCCAGAGGCCGTTGGCGAACAGCCAGAGTTGCTGTCCCCAGATGCCGAACTTTTTCTGAAGCAGATGCGACGGCAACTTCGCCACGTGGCCAAACGTGCGTGCGCCCAGCGCGGCCAGCGCGCGCTCGCGCCGGGTGGCGATGCCCGAAAGCTCGCGCAACGACCGGTCGCGCAGGAATTCCTTCTCCATGCCGGGCGGCACTTCGAGAAAGCCGGGCTTGCCAACATCCGTGGCGAGCTTGGCCAGGCGCGAGGAATTGCCGAGGCCGGCGGACACCGGCAGCCGCACCTCGCGCTGCACGCGGTCGCGGAGGTCGTTCACATAGTCCTTCGGCGTAATGCTGCGCCAAACGTGGCGCTCCATCGTGGTGAAATCGAGGAAACCCTCGTCAATCGAGGTCGGAACGAGCGTGGGCGAGTATTCCTCCAGAACGCGGAACATCCGGCGCGACAGTTCGCGGTAGGCGTCGTAGTGCGGTTTGCAGAGCACGCCGCGGGGGCAGAGCCGCGCCGCCTCGAAGCACGCCATGCCGGTCTTCACGCCGGACTTCTTGGCCGCGCGGTTTGCCGCGATGACGATGCCGTCGCCGCGCCGCCCGCCACCCACCCAGACGGCATGGCCCTCCAGCTTCGAGTCGAGCGCGATTTCGCAACTCGCGAAGAAGCTGTCGCCGTCCACGTGCAGAATGCGGATGGGGGTGTTCATCACCGATGCCCCTCATCCATACCCCGCCGTTCGCCGGCTGGCCATGCCGAGTTATTCACACGGACATTCTGCGCCAAGAGGTCGGACAAATACGGGGGTAGGCTCCAGAACCAAGCGGGCGATAAGAGGTGCATCCAGCCGCAGCGCTGGTTGCATTCGCGGCGTGGGGCTGGCGAAGTGCCGTGGGGCGCGCGTCAGAGACGGGCGATCACGGTCCAGTGGCGCTTTGGGGCTGGACGGTGTGGGGCACAACCATCAGTGGCCGACGCCAGCGGAGGGCAGGGATGTGCGGAATGTATAAACCGCAGTCTTTGTACAGTGTCCACCCGGCGGCATTGGTTTCCCCGGTCGCGAGTTGATAGCCGTCCGTCCAGCGCAGCGGACCCAGCGAATGGACGCGGTGGGCCGATAGTTTCCATCCGGTCGGCGACGTGCTCGCGCCGAGGCTGTTTACGCGCAATGCCTGGATCGCTGTGGGCCACGGATCCGGGAAATGCCGTCCGCCGGATTCCCAGTACTGGTGCAGATCCATCATGGCCGCCGCGGCGATTGCGTTTTGGGAACGCGAGGCGCTCGCGCGAGTGACGCAGAGCCAGCCGACGAACAGCGCGGCCAGCACCAGCAGGATGGCCCCAACCCGAAGGCGTTTGCTTGGCATAACCTGAACCGAGGCTGAGTCAGGATCCAGAGGCTTCAGGTGCGACGGGCGCGAAACAGGCCTTCACGTTTTCGGGAATCGCGCACGGGCGGCCATCCTTGGCGTTCAATAAGACCCACTCGGTTTCACCGCGGGCGAGGAGCTTGGCGTCGGAAACCCGCACGAACCGGTATTGGCGGAGCGAGCGGACGCGCTGCAAGCTGACAACCCAGGTGGCGGCTTCGATGCAGTCGCCCGCATAGGCGGGACTGAGATACTCCACTTTGTGCGACCGCGCGACCCAGGTGCAGCCAAGGGCGCGCACGGCGGCGGTGCCGCCAACCGCTTGGGAGTGCAGAATCGCCACGTCCTGCATCCACTGGACATAGACGACGTTGTTCACGTGTCCGTTTTCATCGATCGCGTCCGGGGGCACGGCAAACCGGTGGTGGAATACCCCGCTGATTACGGAGGTGGTCGTACTCATGCGACAAATGCTGTTGGCCAAACCATTGGCCCGGATAGTGAGCCGTGCCAAGCGGGCGTGCAATTCCTTTGGTGCAAGGGTGCGACTGGAAGTGGCGGTCAGGCTGGGGGGCGGCGCGCGGGTGTCTCACCCGCAGCCATGCGGCCAGCGAGCGGCGCACGGGCGATGCTCTCACCGGATCCGCAGCGGGACGGCTGCGGCTGGGACAGCCGCGCTCCCAAGAGGAGACGACCGCCATTGCCAAGTGCCCCAATTGAATCCTCCGCTTGCCTTGTCCCCAAGCTCTGGTCAATATTCAGCCATCCACTCGTGAAAACGCGCCCGCAGCGTTCCGGATTTGGATTCAAGGCGTTCACGTTGATTGAACTCCTGGTGGCGATTGCCATCATCGCGATCCTTGCCGGTCTGCTGTTGCCCGCCCTGTCCAAGTCGAAGGAGAAGGCCGCGGCCGCCGCCTGCCTCAACAACCTCAAGCAATGGGGCATGGCCACGCACCTGTACGTCATCGAGAACAGCGATTTCCTACCCCCGGACGGCACGCCCAATCCCTCGGACGCTTCGACCAACACGGGCTGGTACATCCAGCTCCCCGCGGTGTTAGGGTTGCCTCGCTATCACGATCAGGCGTGGCGCAAGGACACGAATGCCAGCCCGGGCCGCTCGGTGTGGATTTGCCCCTCGAATCCCCGGCGCAGCAACGGCAACAATCTGTTCCATTACTGCCTGAACGAACATGTCAACGGCACCGGCGAGGAGAATCGGCCGCGAAAACTCTCCTCCATCCCGCGCACGTCCCAAATCGTCTGGCTGTTCGACTCCAAAAACCTGCCCGCCGTCGGGTATTGGAACTACGTCCACACCAACCTGCACAGCCGCGGTGCGCAATTCACCTTCCTGGACGGACACGCCGCGCGGTTTGGCGCGTCGGCCTACTGGGATTTCGCTGTGAACCGGGCGCGGACGAACCACGCGGACATCGTCTGGCGGCCGGATTGACGGGCAAGCGGGGCGGGCAGACCACCAGAGGTGTGAGCAAGTTGTGGCTGCGTTGTGAATAACCCGGGGGATAAACCGCTTGCTTTTGGGCGGGGGCTTTCCACCATACACGACGTCAAATGATGCTTTAGACAATCTCTGGGCGTGGTTCGTTTCCTCCGGGAGACGAGGGCGCGGATTTGTTCCAGAAAAACTAGAACTCAATGGATATTCTATGAAAAAGCTCGTCCTCGCCGGCTTGCTGTCGTGCTTCGCGTTTACCTCAATCCAAGCGGAGTTAGTTTGGTATGAAGGTTTTGATTACCCCGACGGGCCAATCATTGCTACCTCGACCAACACGGATGGGACCGTGACAAACTGGTTCAGGCACAGTGGAAGCGCGGCGCCGAGTGATGCCATCGTGGCAAACAAGAAATTGCAGGTGTCGGCGACGGGAGGCACTCCCGTGACTCGCCAAGATGATGTTGGCCGCCGATTCTGCACTGCGGATTGCACGTTCACGAATGGAGCACAGTTGATGTATGCGAGCTTCACGCTCAACTGCACGAACTTGCCCAATGCTGCGGGGACGTATTTCGCTCACTTCCACAATCCTCCTACTGCCTATTTTGGCAAAGTGTTCGCGGTTGCGGGCACGAACAGTGCGCTGCCCAACACATGGCGGCTTGGAGTTTCGGGCGCGGCAAACTCCCCCAGCAAGGTTTTCCCGGTGGACCTTGCCCTCAACACCGACTATCAAGTCGTTATTGGGTATGATCCCGTGAATCTTTGGGCCGCCACTTTGTGGGTCAACCCGGTGTCCTCGATCGACACGGCAGTGACTTCGAACGATTCAATGACTACGGTGCCGGCGGTTCAAGGCTTTGCCTTCCGGCAGGCTTCGTCGTTTGGCAATTGGTTTTGCACCGTCAGCAATCTGGCTGTGGCCACCAGCTTTGACGAGGCAGCCACAGCTGTCTGGAGCGCTACACCGGTCGCGCCCGTGGTTGCCTATCAGCCTCAGAGTGGCACGAATTTCGTTGGCAACACGGTCTCTCTGTCCGTGGTCGCAGCCGGGCAAGGCCTCGGGACTCTGACCTATCAGTGGCGCAAGGGTGGAGTGAATATTACGAATCCGGACGGCAACACCAACGTGCTGACGTTTCTGAGCGCGCAGGTTGTTAACAGTGGGAATTACGACGTGGTGGTAACGACGCCCT
This sequence comes from uncultured Verrucomicrobiota bacterium, assembly GCA_964634255.1. Taxonomy (GTDB): domain Bacteria; phylum Verrucomicrobiota; class Verrucomicrobiia; order Limisphaerales; family MWDV01; genus MWDV01. The sequence goes on from CAZWJC010000017.1 coordinate 35,021, forward strand.
TGGGGCAGTCCGTCACCAGTGCCGCGGCCTCGCTGTGGGTGACCAATCCCCCCGTCCCGCCGACCATCACGACGCACCCGACTAATACGACGGTTTATTTCGGCCAGACGGCGAAGCTTGCGGTGGCGGCCACGGGTTCGGGCACGATTTCCTATGTTTGGTACTACAACGGGAATCTTGTGAGTTCACTAGGCAACCCGAATTTCTCCGGTGACGGCACGCCCGAATTGACGATCGCCGATGTCCAAACAAACAACAATACTGTGGGGACATATCGCTGTGAGGTGCGGAACGAGTATGGCGGCAGGACCAGTTCAAACGCCGTGCTCACGGCCACGGCAGCTCCGGCGGCAACCATTGGATACCTCCGCACGCTTGTTGACCCAGTCTTCTTCCTGCCGACCAACACGACGGCCCTTTACACGGTGAACGGCATTGTGACCACTTGGACAAATGTCACTTCGGCTGCCCACGCGCAGTTCTACCTTGAGGATGAGACCGGAGGGATTGCGGTTTATGTCGCAGGAGGTGCGGCGATTCGGCCGCAAGCCGGAGACAACGTCACGGTTACTGGCCCCCTCGGCCAATTCAACAGTCTGCTGGAATTGAATCTCACAACGGCCAACACGGCGCACCGGGTGGTCATCAACTCAAGCGGTAACCCACTGCCTCCAGGCAAAGTGCTGCCGCTCGGATTCACGAATTCGCCGGCCTTCGGAGGCATCGGGAATGCCATTCAGCTTTATCAAGGTTCAGTCATCACGTTTACCAACGTGTGGTTCCCGGCGGGCTTTGTGGGAACGAACTTGTTCGCAGGTGGACAGAATTACACGATCACGAACAAAGCTGGTGAGACGTTTGCCTTTCGCGTTGACGCTCGCGTCGGGGATATTATTGGGCAACCCATTCCGTCGTTCGCTTGGCGCGTGACGGGGCCGATGGGCTTCTTCCTTGGCACAACGGCCACGAACCGCAGTGCGGGCTATCAGCTGATGCCGACTCGCTATGCTGACATCGTGACGACGCCCCCCGCTGCCGCAAGCGCTTCGGCGAGTCTCACCGGAGGCAAGCCGACTTTGAGTTGGGCGGCAGAGCCGTTCACGGCCTACAGCATCCTGCGCGCGACCAATGTCGAGGGGCCATATGCGGCCATTATCTCCGGGTTGACCTTCAACTCTACCGCGGGGCAGTTCGTTGACACCAACGCTGCACCCACGACGCGTTTCTACCAGATTGTCAGCCCCTAGACGGTTTGTGGCAGAAGCGGATTGGAGCCCCAACTCTGCGTTGGGGCTTCTTATCGCCGGCCAACCTTGAATTCTTCAACCGCTGACGCTACCTCTTAAACGAATGATTATGTCGTCCTCATTACAGGCCCGGCCCGCTTCTGTGCGCCGCACCGAGAGCCCATCTGAACCGATTATTCAGATCGCGGCCTTCACCTTGATCGAATTGCTGGTTGTGATCGCTATCATTGCGATCCTCGCCGGGATGCTTCTGCCCGCTCTCTCCAAGGCAAAGGAGAAGGCTCGGAACGTGAACTGTCTGTCCAACTTGAAGCAGTGGGGATTGGCGCAGACGCTCTATGCCGGCGACAACGGAGATTCCATTCCGCGTGACGGTATGGATGCAAATGGTCAATACCCCGGTGCCAGTGGGGCGCATGCGGACAAGAATGCCTGGTTCAACGCGCTACCCTCTTTAGTCGGAGAACGCACGCTCGACTCGTACTGGAACGAGCCGGGCGGCAACATGATGGGCAAACTGCCGTTTCCGGGTGGTAAGGGCAAGATCTGGCATTGTCCCGCTGCGAGCATGACGCAAGATGACGTTTCGAAAATCGCGGGCGGGGGCGCCGAGGGTTTCTTTAGCTACGTCATGAACATTGACCTCAAGAAGCAGACTGAGGGCGACAATTTCGCGTACCCGAAGATGCCGAAGCTGACGGCCTTTTCAAAACCAACCGCAACCGTGCTGATGTTCGACTGTGTTTTCAACCCCCGCACTGAAGTCGTAAACGGTTCTCCGCAGTATAATTCCGTCAACCCGGCCAATCGCTGGCGCAGTTTCGCGGCTCGCCACAACGTGGGCGGTAACATTGCCTTCTTGGACGGCCATTCCGCCAGCTACCGACTCAAGACCATCACGAATGGGGCGGCAACTTACGAAGCTCGCAATCCTGACATTATCTGGAATGCCCCGTACCGGACGGCCAATCCCTGAGAACGTTTGACAGGAGTGGATATGAAAGGGCGGCTTTGGCCGCCCTTCTTTTTTGTTTTGCCGCCGGGATCAACCCCGGCACAATGCCGCCCAACACCGCCATGCAACGCGCCGTATTTCTGGACCGCGATGGGACGCTGATTGAGGAACGCCACTACCTCCATCGCCCGGAGGACGTGTCGCTGTTCCCGGATGCCGGCGTGGCATTGCGGCGCTTGGCGGATGCTGGCTACCGCCTGATCCAGGTGACGAACCAATCCGGCGTGGGTCGCGGCTACTTCACAATGACCGACGTCGAACGCGTCAACGCCCGCGTCGCGGAGGAGTTCGCACGGTTTGGCGTGAGCTTTGAGCAGACTTACGTCGCCCCCGAAGCGCCGGACCAGCCCAGCCGCGGTCGCAAACCCTCGCCGCAGTTCCTCTTTGACGCGCGCGATGAATTTGGTCTCGATCTGGCAAAGAGCTACATGATCGGTGACAAGTTGATTGACCTGGAGTGCGGTTGGAATGCCGCGGTAAAAGCGGCTATCCTCGTCCGCACCGGCTACGGCGCGGAAACCGAACGGAACTGTGGAGATGCGTTGAGTCGGGCTAGGGTCGTGGACAATCTGACCGCAGCGGCGGACTGGATCGTGGGTTCGTTGAAACGTTGAACCGATATACCGTTGTATTGGGTTGCGCGCCCGGTTTAGCGATTTAACGGTTTCACGGTTCAAACCAGGCTGATTTCGGCATTCGAGTTTCGGACTTCGACTTTCAGAGATTTATGTGTGGCATCGTTGGATATGTCGGCAAACGCGAAGCCTCGCCGGTGTTGATCGAGGGGCTGCAACGTCTGGAATATCGCGGCTACGATTCCGCGGGGCTCTGCACGCTGGATGGCGCGGCGCTCCAGGTGCGCAAGTGTGTGGGGCGGGTGGCGCGGCTTGCCGAGCTGGCTGGACGCAACCCCGCGCACGGCTCGCTGGGCATCAGCCACACGCGTTGGGCCACGCACGGCCCGCCTTCGGATGAGAACTCGCATCCGCACTTGGACCAGAGCGGGCGCATTGCCGTCGTGCATAACGGAGTGATCGAGAACTTCGAAGCGCTCAAGCAGCGCTACCTCGCGGCGGGCCACCATTTCAAGTCGTCCACGGACACCGAAGTGCTGGCCCATCTCATCGGCGACCATTACGCGCGACTCGGGAAGAACGCGGCGGGCGACGTTCACCCGCTGGCGCAGGCCGTGATCAACGCGTTGCCCGAGGTGGCTGGCACGTACGGCATCGCAGTCCTTTGCACGGAATACCCGGACGTGATCGTCGGCGCGCGACGTGGCTCGCCATTGATCGTGGGCGTGGGCGACGGCGAAAACCTGTTGGCCAGCGACGCCTCGGCCATCGTCGCGCACACGCGGCAGGTGATTTATCTGAAGGACGGCGAGGTGGTCACGCTCACGCGCGAGAAGTTCCAGGTTCAGACGCTCGGGCTTGGCGCGACCCAGGTCCAGGTCAGCCAGCTTGATTTCACGCCCGAGGCGGCGGAGAAAGGCGCATTCGCCCACTACATGCTCAAAGAAATCTTCGAGCAGCCGCAGACGGTGCGCAACGCGCTGCGCGGACGGATAGATCATGAAGCGGCGATGGCGCGGTTCGGCGGGTTGAACATGAGCACGGCTGAGTTGCGCGCGATTGACCGCGTGGTGATTGCCGCGTGCGGCACGAGCTGGCACGCGGGCCTGACGGGTGAATACCTGATGGAAGAACTCGCCCACCTGCCCGCCGAGGTGGAGTACGCCAGCGAGTTCCGCTACCGCAACGCGCCGTTCGACAAGAACACGCTCCTGCTCGTCATCACGCAATCCGGCGAAACGCTCGACACGCTGGCCGGCCTGCGTGAGACGAAGCGCCGCGGGCACAAGGTCCTCGGCATCTGCAACGTCGTCGGCAGCACCATCGCGCGCGAGGCCGACGGCGGGATTTACCTCCACGCCGGACCAGAGATCGGCGTCGCTTCCACGAAAGCCTTCACCTCGCAGGTGACGGTGCTGACGCTGTTCGCGCTGTTCATGGGCCGCATTCGCATGCTCGCGCCGCACGAAGGCACACGCCTGCTCCGGGCGTTGGAGGCAATCCCGGATCAAATCCAGCGCGTGTTGGATCAGAACGATCGCATCCGCGAGATCGCGCTTAAATACAAAGATGCGGAGGACTTCCTGTTTCTTGGGCGGCAATACAACTTCCCCGTGGCGCTCGAAGGCGCGCTGAAGCTCAAGGAGATTTCCTACATCCACGCCGAGGGCTATCCCGCCGCCGAGATGAAGCACGGCCCCATCGCGTTGATTGATCCGAAGACGCCGAGCGTGTTCGTCGCGCCGCAGGATCAGGTCTATGACAAGACCCGAAGCAATATTGAGGAAGTGAAGGCGCGCAAAGGCCCGATCATTGCCATCACCACCGAGGGCAACTCGGATCTGGATGGCAAGGTGAACGACGTCATCTACGTGCCGCGTACGCTGGATTGCCTGAACCCGCTACTCACCGTGGTGCCGCTGCAACTGCTGGCCTATCACATTGCCGTGGCGCGCGGTTGCGACGTGGACAAGCCGCGCAATCTGGCCAAGAGCGTGACGGTGGAGTAGGCAACTGCAGCACGGCGCAGTCTCCGGTTTCCGGTTTGGGCGCTCGGCGCAATTAGTCTCGCTGCAAGCCGGAAGTGCGTTCCGGCGGCTGCTTGTTCCTTCGCGGTCGGTGCTCGCCACTTACCGACCTCCCGCGTAGTCTCTCGAACGCAATTTGTGACACGATCGTTGCTCATCAGGCGCTGGGGCCGCGCCGGCTTGGGAATGTTGCTGTTGACCCTGGCCACGCTCGGGGCTTCGGGCAACAGCCCGAAGCGCATCCTCATTCTGGATCCGTTCGGACGCGATGTAGCGCCGTTTAGCAGTGTGGTCTCGGCCTTCCGCAGCGCGCTGGCGCGGGAGTTTGGAGAGCCGGTGGACTTCTATGAGGTGCCTCTGGACCTGGCGCGGTTTGCCGGGGCGGAAGGGGAGGGCCCACTGTTGGCTTTCCTCGAAGGCCGGTTGGAGAATCGTCCGGTGGATCTCGTGGTGACCATCGGAGGGGCAGGGGTGCAGTTTACCGCCCGGCACCGCGCCCGCCTTTTTCCGGACACGCCCGTGCTGGTGGTCGCCGCGGATCCGCGGTTTGTTCCCCCCGAGCTCCTGCGGACCAATGCCGCGCTGGTGACCCAGGAGGTTAACCTCACAGGCATGGTTGAGGACATCCTGCAGTTGCAGCCGCAGACCACCAATATCGCGGTGGTGTTCGGCGCTTCCGCGCTGGAGAGTTACTGGGTCGAGGCGTGCCGCCGTGAGCTTCAGTCCTTCACCAACCGGGTGGGTTTCACCTGGCTCAACGACTTGTCGTTGGAGCAGGTGGTGAATCGGTGCGCCGCTTTGCCGCCCCGCTCGTTCATTCTGCACGGGTTGTTCCTGGTGGATGCCGCCGGCGTTCCCTGCGAGAGGAATGAGGCATTACGGCGATTGCACGCAGTCGCCAATGCGCCCCTCTTCGCCTACTTCGCGAGCGAATTTGGCCTGGGGGCCATCGGAGGCCGGCTCTATCAGGAACTTGAGATCGGGACGCAAGGCGCCCGCACTGCGTCCCGGATCCTGCGCGGGGAAAGGCCTGAGAGCATTCCCCCGCAGATGTTGGCGGAGGCAACCCCGGTTTTCGATTGGCGCGAACTCCAGCGCTGGGGCATCTCCGAGAACCGCCTGCCGCCGGGGAGTCTGGTGAAGCATCGCGAGCCGACAGCCTGGGAGCGGTACAAGTGGCGGATTATCGCAAACACGGCTTTGTGTTTGATCGAAGCCGCTTTGATTGCCGTCCTGGTGAGAAGCCTGATCAAGCGGAGACAGGCCGAGCAGCGACTGCGGGAAAGCGAACGCCTCAGTCAAGCCACCTTTGATCTGGCGGCGGTGGGCATTGCGCATGTCGGTGCCGACGGGCGTTGGCTGCGGGTGAACGACAAGCTTTGCGCCATTGTGGGCTATTCGCGGGAGGAGTTGCTGCGCTCGGGTTTCCAGGATATCACCCACCCCGACGACCTGAAGGAGGATCTGGATCACGTGCGCCAGCTCCTGTCCGCCCAGATCAAGAACTACTCCATGGAGAAGCGGTACCTCTGCAAAGACCGTTCCGTGGTGTGGGTCAACCTGACGGTCTCGTTGGTGCGAACCGTTGCGGGGAAGCCGAAGCACTTCATCTCCGTGGTGGAGGACATTACCAGCCGCAAGCGGGCTGAGCAGGCCGCGCAGGATTTCAGCGGACAGTTGATCAATGCCCAGGAGGAGGAGCGGGCGCGATTGGGCCGGGAGTTGCACGACGATATCACGCAACGGCTGGCCCGGCTGGCCATTGATGTCGGCCGCTGCGAGTTGGGGACTTCCGAGGTTTCTCCGACGGTGATGGCGCGCGAGGTGCGCGAGGGGTTGGTGCGGTTGAGCGAGGACGTTCACGCCCTCTCGTATCGGTTGCATCCGGCCGTGCTCGAAGATCTGGGGTTGGCGGAGGCCCTGAAAGCAGAATGTGAACGCTTCTCCGCTCGCGAATCGGTTCCGGCTACCGTGAGATTGCAGACCCTTCCGGCGCAAGTGCCGCGCGAGGCCGCCCTCTGCCTCTTTCGCGTGGCTCAGGAAGCGTTGCAGAACACCGCGCGCCATGCCCACGCCCGCACGGTCGAGGTTTCCCTGCGCGAGTGGGACCAGGGCCTGCAATTGGCCGTCCGCGATGACGGCTGCGGTTTTGAAGCGGCCAACCAGCACGCCCGGCCGAGCCTTGGTCTGGCGAGCATGCGGGAACGCGTGCATCTGCTTGGGGGTGAACTCGACATCGACAGCGCGCCCGGCCACGGGACCACCATCCTGGCGTGGGTGCCGCTGGAGAAGGGCAAGAATTGAAGGCGGACACCAAGCCGTGAGTCACCGCGTGGCGTGCGGCAGTTCAGTGCGGCCATCAGTGCTTCGTTTGAGAGGGGAGTTTCGCTCGGCCTGCAGCCGCCCGGTTCATCTCCTCGATCATGCTGTTCACGGGCACACCCTGAATCTGGTAGCCGGCATCCTCGGTCAGCAGGTCAAAGGAGCGGGTTTCGCCGCGGCGGGCTTCCACGGCGGCAACTTTGTGGCCCGCAATGGTCTGTCCCACCCGCAGGTCGCGGGCGCGAACGCCAGCCAGCCGGTGTAATCCACAGAGATCCACGGCCGCGCCGTCGGTGAAGGTGATGCGCAGAAAAACGGTTTCGGGATTCTCGAGGTAGGCGTGCTTCTGCAAGACCCGCACGGGCTGGCCCGAGAAGCCGACCACGAGGTCGCCAGCCTCCAAGTCCTCAATGGCCCGCGGACCGGAGGGCGTATCTACCCGCGTTTGTTCCGGGATGCAGGCGAAGGCTAGCTTGACGCCCGCGTACGGCATGGCCGCTCCGACCAGCCCGCCTATGAGGTTGCAGCCGCAAAGTCCGACCGCCAGCCCGATCAGGGCGAACGGCAGAAACAGCCGGACGGATTTCCTGCTCGCTTGCTGTCCCAGCCGGCGCGATCGTGAGCTAGATCCTTCACCGTTACGGAAGCCAAGAAACCCTGATTGCTGGAGCGCCGAAAAGTCCAAGATTATTGTTTTTCCGCCACGATGCGCCTGCGGACCCGGAAAGCAAGCTTCATGTTCGCGGCGATTCGAGGTTTTTTCACCGAAGTCATCGGCGCTCAAAACGACCTTTAGCTTTGGTTCCGGAGGTTTTAGACTGATTTCGATGAACCGCTTGCTGCGTCCGCGAGTTGTGCTGGCTGACGACCACCGGATGGTGGCGGAAGGCCTTCGCAGCCTGCTCAGCCTCGAGTTCGAGCTGGTGGCCGTGGTGGAGGATGGGCGCGCGCTCGTCGCGGCGGCGAAGAAGCTGCGGCCTGACGTCATCGTGGCAGACATCGCCATGCCCCATCTCAACGGCATCGAGGCGCTGATGCAGCTCAAGAAAGACCAGCCGGAGGTGAAGGTCGTCTTTCTGACGATGCACCAGGAAGTGGCGTATGCGCGCCGGGCACTCGAGGCCGGGGCAGTAGGATTCGTCCTGAAGCATTCTGCGCCTGCGGAACTGGTTGCTGCGATCCGCGCCGCGCTGGCTGGGAAGACCTATCTGACGCCAGCGTTGGCGGGCGAGCTGTGCCAGGACCTGCGGCGGGACCCGGGGAACACGAGTGATCCCGTGGCCAAGCTGACCTCGCGCCAGCGGGAGGTCCTGCAATTGCTCGCCGAAGGCCGCTCGGCGAAAGAGATTGCCGACACGTTGACCATCTCAGCGCGGACGGTTGAGTTCCACAAGTACCAGATGATGGAGACGCTGGGCCTGCATCACAGCGCCGAGCTGGTTCACTTCGCCATCAAGCACGGCATCGTGACCATTTGAGTCGGCCCCGATTCATGGCACGCTCACTTTGTCGGTGCGCCACGAGAAAAGCGTGGTGGCAACGATCCGGACGACGGTGACGAGTCAAGCTCCGGCCCGGGGGCTATTGCGGTGAACGGTTCCGCCGGTCCAAGCCACGTTTTTAATTTTGCCAGGGACTGGCCGATTGGAACACACTCTGCGCTATGCTTGGCAGCGATGCGCCATTCCTCACCGTAGAAACAACGGGAGACGGTGGCCTCTTGATCAAGGCCGGCGGCCAGTGGTCACTGCAAAAGCCGTTGCCTTCGCAAGAAGCCGTCGCGGCCCGGTTGAACGCCTCGCCCGCGGCAGCATTCGTCCAGTTTGATTTCTCGCAGCTCGGCGGCTGGGATTCCACGTTGGTGAGCGTCGTGACCGAAGTGACGAAACAGTGTCGAGCGCGGCAGATCCCTTTCCAGACCACGGGTATGCCGGAGGGCGTGAAGCAACTTGCCCGCATGGCCCTCGCCGTGCCCGAAACGAACGCCCGCAGGGCACCGGAACGCGAGCTGTTCTTCACGCGTTTGGGCAAGGCCGGAATCACCCTGGGCGCGAGTGTCGTGGAGGTGTTTGCCTTCGCCGGGCTGGCGTTTCTGGCGCTGGGGCGTCTGTGTCGTGGGCGGGCGGTGTTTCGCTGGAGTGACACCTGGCTCATCATCCAGCGCTGCGGCGCGGAGGCGTTGCCGATCGTCACGCTCATCAATTTCCTCATTGGTTTGATTCTCGGTTTTGTCGGTGCGGTGCAGCTTCAGGCGTTCGGAGCCACGGTCTACATGGCGACCCTCGTGGGCATCGCCATGGCCCGCGAACTCGGCTGTCTCATGACGGGGATCATCATGAGCGGGCGCACGGGCGCCGCGTTCGCCGCCGAGATCGGCAGTATGAAGGCGAGCCAGGAGATCGATGCGTTGAAAACGCTCGGCCTGTCCCCGATGGAGTTCTTGGTGCTGCCTCGCCTCCTGGCCATGGTGCTGATGATGCCGCTGTTGACGGTGTACGGGAACGTCATGGGTATGCTGGGCGGCGCGGTGCTTGCCCCCGCCTTCGGGGTTTCCCTGTTCCAGTATTACAGTCAACTGGTTACCTCGGTGGATCTGCCCAACTATGCCGTCGGGGTCATCAAGTCCGGGTTCTTTGGCGTCATCGTGGCCGGGGCCGGCTGTTTGCGGGGCATTGAATCCGGTAACAGTGCCGCGGCGGTGGGTCTGTCCACAACGTCGGCGGTGGTCACGTCGATCACCGCCATCATCGCGCTGGATGCCGTGTTCGCGTTTCTCCTGACGGCGTTGGGAATCTGAGTTGCCACCATGACTGTCACCCCCCCAGAGCCCGCCATCCGCGTTCGTGACCTGACCATGGCCTACGGAGACAACGTGGTGATGAAGGACCTCACGTTCGATATTCAGCGGGGCGACATCTTCATCATCATGGGGGGCAGCGGCTGTGGCAAGTCCACCTTGATGCGCCACTTGCTGGGCTTGGAGGAACCTGCCCAGGGACAAGTCTTTTACGGCGACTGCAACTTTACCGAAGCGGACCGCGAGCAACGCAATGCAGTGTTGCGGCGCATCGGCGTCATGTATCAGGCCGGCGCGTTGTTCACCAGCATGACCTTGGCAGAAAACGTCGCGCTGCCGCTCGAGCAGTATACCGATCTGTCCGCCGCGCAGATTCGCAGCAATGTCGCCTACAAGCTGGCTTTGGTCGGTCTGAGCGGTTTCGAGGAGTTCTATCCGTCGCAGATTAGCGGCGGCATGAACAAGCGCGCGGCCATTGCCCGGGCGATGGCCTTGGACCCGGAGTTTCTGTTCCTCGACGAGCCCTCGGCCGGCTTGGACCCCCTGAGCGCCGCGCGGTTGGACCGGTTGCTTCTCGAATTGCAGCAGCAGCTCCGTTGCACGCTGGTGGTCGTGACGCATGAGCTGGCCAGCATCTTCAGCATCGGCACCAACGCTGTCTTTCTCGACGTGCAGACGAAAACGCTCGGCGCACTGGGTAACCCCAAAGAACTGCGGGATCGCTGTCCCGACGCTGGGATCCGGGCCTTCCTAAACCGTGGCGAAACCTCCCAACCGACTCCATGACCAAATCCAAGATCAACCCTGCCGCCGTCGGTGTGTTCATTGCCGGGGCGCTTGTCATCCTCTGCGCCTGCATCGTGGTGTTTGGCGGCGGGCGCTTCTTCCGCAAGACCAAAGACCTGCTCCTGACGTTCCGCGAACCCGTGGCGGGCTTGGACCTGGGCGCGCCCGTCAAGCTGATGGGCGTGACGGTCGGGAGCGTGAAGGACATCGGGATCGAAGTGGATGAAGCGGGTACGAATCTGCTGATGATCAGTGTGGTGATCGAGGTTGACCGCGAGTCCTCGGGAACAGCGTTCCGCAGTTTTCGGCTCGATCTCGACGACCGCGAGAGCTTCGACCGGTTGGTCCGCCAGCGGGGATTGCGCGGCCAGCTTGAAATCTTGAGCCTGCTCTCGGGGCAGCTCTATGTCGCGCTGGACATGTTCCCCGACGAGGAAGGGTTTCAGCTGAATCGCGAGCGGGATCACGGCTATTGGGAGATTCCCACCTTGCCCAGCACGAAACGGCAGGTGATCCAGTCCGTGGTGACGTCGCTGGGGAATATCGCCGAGTTTGATTTCAAAGGCACTTCGGAGGAGTTGAAAGCTCTGCTGGCCGACTTGCGATTCAACCTCGACCGGATGGAATTGGACCGCATGAGCACGAACCTCTCTCGGACTTTGAGCGAGGTGCATGAATTGATCGCCGATCCCCGGTTGAAGGGCGCCATCACCAAGTTGAACGGAGCGCTAACCCAGTTCGAGACGCTGGGCCAGACCCTCAACGGCCAAGTGAATCCGCTGCTGGCGGAAGCCAACACGAACCTCAAGAAAGTTGGCACCACGTTTGACGAGGCGACCAAGACCCTGCGCCAGCTCCAGGCGCAAGTGGAGCCCGATTCGACCTTGAGCCGCGAGCTCATCCGCACGCTGGAGGAAGCTCGACAGGCGTTGAACGCGCTGCGGCAGTTGGCGCAGGAGCTTGAACGTAACCCCAGCTCGCTAATCACCGGCAAGAAGGAACCCCAACCATGAAACCACGCCCCACGAAACTCCCCGTTACGCTCAGTCTTGCCGCGGCAGTCGGGTTGCTCCTCGCCCAGGCGGGCTGCTCTCTGCTTGAGCCCAAAGCGGACCTGACCCAGTTCTACGTCCTGCGGGCGTCTTCGCCGGATTTCAACCCTGCCGCGCAAACGGCCTCCGCCGGACCCGAAGTTCGGGTCGGCCCTGGCAGCATTGCCGCCTATCTGGAGGTCACGCCGATCGCGGTTCAGGACGGGACGAATCGGATCAAGTACCTCGGCCGCCATCACTGGGCTGAACCGCTGCCTCAGGGCATCAACCGCGTTTTGGGCGAGCACCTGGCCAAGCGCTTGGACCGCTCGCGAGTGACCCTCTATCCGGAACCGGCAGCCGGGGCGGCCAATGTGGAACTCCGCTACACCATCAATCGTTTCGAAGGCAACCTGGGCGGGCCGGTCACACTGGACGTTGCCTGGCACCTTCACCAACGCCCCTCGGGCACGGTGCAGGCCGGCAAGCGGGCGGTGTACACCATCCCCGCTGAAGGTTCGCCGGGCGACGTCGCGGCTTACGTGGATCAGTTGTCCCGGGTGATCAGTCTCTGGGCTGCCGACGTGGCTGCGGTGATTTCATCCATCCCTGTACAGCCGTGAGCCGAGTTCGGCCCGCCGGATGAATTCCCATCTCAGCAGATTGCGGTAGGGCCGAAAGCCATGTGTGCATCTTGACAGTACCCCCAGAATGTCGGTGTTCGGTTCCTCATGGATAAGATGGACAACGACTGCACACGAGCAAACGCACCATGAAAGGACCTGAGGAAACCGTGCCCTCGCTGGCCCAGATCGAAGCCGAGGTGATGGCCGAGGGCCGGGAATGGACACGGAAGCGAATGGAAGCACGACTGCAACAACTCGCGGACACCCACGGCGAGGTTTTCCCCCCAAAGCGCAAGGCGGCTGATTCATCGGCACGCACAACGGTTTCATCTGGACACCGGCGCCGGGCGCGTTGAAGTCCGGGCGTGGTATGGCCAGGACCCGGGCGACCGGCACTGGGGCAGCCCGCTGCGCGAGCGCTGGCAACTGGCGGCCTATCAGCAACTGAGTC
>CAZWJC010000018.1:0-47211 GCA_964634255.1 uncultured Verrucomicrobiota bacterium
GCGGGCAAAGCCACTGCACGAGGTCGCACCCAATCTCTGGCTTGGGCGACGGCTGCTTGCTCGAGAAGTAGCTTGTTTCCCAGCCTTGGGCAACGCATCCGTCTTGGATCTGACCAGCGAATTTGCCGAGAACAGTGTGCTTCGACAGCGTCCTTACCTTTGCCTTCCAACCTTGGATCACACTTCGCCGACGGCTGAGCAGGTCACGCAAGCGCTTGCCTTCGTGGATGAGAAGCTCGCGCTGGGCCCTGTATTTATCCACTGTGCGATGGGGCATGGGCGTAGCGCTACCATCGTAGCGGCGTGGTTGCTCCTACACGGCCGCTGTACCAGCGTGGAATCCGCGGAGATCGAGATTCAGAGAACTCGAAAGCGGGTCCGCATGAAGGCCGGACAGATAAGGCTTCTTCGGCAGATGTTTCCAGACGCGAGCAAATCATGACCACGGAGATCTTCGACATCGTCAACGAGCGCGACGAAGTGATCGGGAGCGCGCCGCGGCGCGAGGTTCACGCGCTCGGTCTGCTGCATCGCGCGGTGCATGTGTTGGTCTTCAACGCGCGTGGTGAGTTATTCCTCCAGAAGCGTTCGATACTGAAGGACCGCCAGCCGGGCGTATGGGATTCTTCGTCCTCGGGTCATGTGGACAGCGGCGAGGATTACGACGCCTGTGCCGTGCGCGAGGTGGGCGAGGAACTGGGCGTAACGCTGTCCCAACCACCGGAACGTCTGTTCAAGTTCGATGCCTGCGCGGCCACGGACCAGGAGTTCTGCTGGGTTTATCGCGCGCACCACGAAGGCCCGTTCACGCTGCCGCCGGAAGAAATCGAGTGCGGCGGCTGGTACGCCCCGGCTGAAGTGACGCGCTGGATTGCGGAGCGCCCGCAGGAATTCGCCACGGCGTTCGTCGCCATCTGGCAACGACTCGACGCGCAGGCCAAAGCGCGATGTTGAGCGCGGGTGCGAAAGGAAATGGCGGTCACGGCGAACGAAATCCCCAAACCGCTGAGGTATCGGACCGCGGACAGTCCCTGTCCGCAGCGCGGGGAAGCCACGCGAGCGGGTGCAAGTCTCGCCGGGATTAGCAGGTTTTGCCGCTGCGCCCGGGACCGGGCGCGCTCCTCCGACCGCCACTTCCGTTCACCCCCGGCTGAGTGGGGCGGCTTGCCGTCCTTCGCCGTGCTGATTAGGCTGCGCGTCGGAAAGGCAACATGGGTGCCGGCAAAACAATGATCTTCTTCGGACTCATCTGGTCCGCCATGACCCTGCTCTTCGATGGCTTCGTGGTTGTCCCCACCGTCCGACAGATGGCGGCCATGCGCTATCCGACCACCGAGGGCACGGTGCTCGCGGCCGAGGTGACCCAGCACGACGGCGAGGATGGTTATACCTACGGTGTCGCGATGACTTATTCCTATCGCGTGAATGGCCGCGAATATGAGGGCCGCCGCTACCGCTACCAGAGCGGCTCGTCTTCGGATTGTGGCTGGGCGCACGCCGCCGTGGCCCGACACCCGGCCGGCTCGAAGACGGCGGTCTATTACAACCCGCTGCATCCAGAGGACGCCGTGCTTTCTCCGGGGGTAAATGGTGGGGATTTATTTCTGGTGTTGTTCATGACCCCGTTCAACGCCGTGATGGTGGGTTTCTGGGCAATGGGGCTCGGTCGGCTGCGGCGACGCTGGTTCAAACCGCTTGCGGGTGGCGTACGCATCATCTCGCACCTGCGTGTGACGCGCGTGCGCATGAATGCCCTTTCGCCGGTGGCGACGGCGCTCGCAGCGATGGCTTTGACCGCTTTCCTGAGCCTCTTCCCCATCGCGTTTCTTGGCGGCGGTTTCCATCCATCAATGCGGACAGTGCTGGCTGCGTGGAGCGTGGTCTTTGCCGTTGGACTTGGCGCATGGGGCTGGCAATGGCGGCAGTTGCTTGCCGGCAAGCATGACCTAGTTCTGAACGAACTGGAGGGCCAGCTGGAATTGCCCCTGACCTGCGGGCGGAAGTCGCACACGACCATCCCGCTGGCCCGCATTCAGGCCGCGTTCGTGGAAACCATCGAGAAAACCAGCAGCGACGGCGACAAAAGCTCCCCGATGTTTGCGCCGACGGTGCGGTTGGACGACGGCTCGAAAGAGAAGCTGGCGGAGTGGTTCGATGCCGACAGGGCGGCGGCGTTCGTAGCGTGGTTCAACGGCAAACTGCCCGTGCGCAAGCCCAGCCCGGTCGGCTCGCAGTGGCTCACGAAACCCGTCTGAACAGATGGCTAGTCTGCGAATACCGAGTCCGCCGGCCGTTCGACGAGGTGGATCAGGTTGCCCTCGGCATCGTCGAAGAACAGGACTCGGCCGCCGCCGGCCGCCGGTTTCACTGGTTCGCTGAACTTCACCCCCCGTTGCTCCAGCTCCGCTTTCGCCGATTCGATTGAGGCAACCCGCAATGCCAGGTGACGAAAGCCAGCCAGGCCGTTGTCGCGAGTCTGTGGCATGTCTCCCGTGGCATTATAGATCTCGAGCAACACGCCACCGGGGAGACGGACGAACAGTGGCGGGGTGCTTCCGGCGGCGTCCACGAGGCCGGCGTCCAGCACGCGCACGTACCAATCCGCCAGCACCTGCGGTCCGCGCGCCGGCAGGCCGATGTGTTCGAGCTTAAATTCCATAGCGGGAGCAAAGCATCGGCAGCGAGCGCGCACAATGCTTTCTTCAATTCGCGCCGCCCCCTCCGATGTGGGTTGAGATCAGGACTCGTCTTCACGCAGGCGGCGCACGGCAACCCCTGCGGGCAAACCAGCGCTGCGTTCCTCGACATTACAGGCATGTTTGCTAGCTTCTGTTTGTGAGTTTTGTTGCCGAGTTCAATTCGTTGCCGTTGCCATCACTGGTGAGACGTTCGCTGGACGCCGGGGTTTCCGCCGTCCGCGAGAGCCTTGCCAAGGATCGGCTCTCCTTGGCCGACTTTGCGCACCTGATTTCGCCGGCCGGCGGCGAGTTGCTGGAGCACATGGGCCGGCGTTCGCATGTGCTGACCCAACAACGTTTCGGCAAGGTCATCCGCCTGTTCGCGCCGCTCTATCTCTCGAACGAGTGCATCAACAATTGCAAGTACTGCGGCTTTTCGCGCGATAACCCGATCCTGCGCGTGACGCTCTCGGTGGATGACGTGCGACGCGAGGCCCAAGCGATCAAAGCCCAAGGCTTCCGCAACATCCTGCTCGTCGCGGGCGAGCATCCGAAGTTCGTTTCGACCACCTACTTGCGCGATTGCATCGCGGCGCTGCACGCGGACGTGCCCAGCGTCTCGCTCGAAGTCGGCCCGCTGGAGATCGAGGAATACCGCCCGCTCGTTGCTGCCGGTGCGGATGGACTGGTGGTTTACCAGGAGACCTATGACCGCAAGGTGTATGCGGACATGCACACGTCCGGCCCGAAGCGGAATTTCGATTGGCGAGTCGAAACGCCCGAGCGCGGTTACGCCGCCGGCTTTAGGCGGCTGGGCATCAGTCCGCTCTACGGTTTGGCGGACTGGCGCTACGAGGCGCTCGCCGTCGCGGCACATGCGGATTATCTCCTACGAAACTGCTGGAAGGCTTACGTGACGATCTCGTTGCCACGGCTGCGCCCGTGTGCCGGGGAGTTCCAGCCGCTCACGCACATGACGGATCGCGAGATGGTGCAGCTCGTTTGCGCCTTCCGGCTGATGTTCCCGGATGTGGGCTTGGTGCTCTCGACGCGCGAATCGGCGCGGCTGCGGGACGGCTTGATTCCGCTCGGGATCACGATGATGAGTGCGGGAAGCCACACCGAACCGGGCGGCTACACCGGCGCCGGCAAGGAACACACGCATCACACCGTGCGCGGCCGCATCGTGGACGAAGGTGCCAGCGAGTGGGCTGCGCCGGCGGGTCAGGCCACCGCCGCCACCGCCCAATTCAACATCGCAGATGAACGGCCCGCAGACGAGGTAGCGCGCTTGATCCAACGCCTCGGCTACGAGCCGGTGTGGAAAGACTGGGACGCAGCGTTAACGACGTGAAGCCTTCCGTCAAAACGGAAACACGAGTAAGAAAGAGCCTGCTGTGGACTCTCATTGGCTGCTTCTTGATTTCGGTTGGCGCTGCGGTTGGTTTGCCAGAGTCCAAAGCAGCCAAGAAGGCGAAAGTCACAATTACTCGCGACTGGGCGAAGCAAATCGCGGATTTTCTTAGGCGTCGCGCGGCTGAGAGTCGTGAGCTGACAGGTTTCGATGGTCAACCCGTCCTCCAGTCCGCATTCATCGATAGCTCAGCCAAACCTTCGTGCGTAAATTCTCGAGGCGAGGTGGTTGATTACTGGAAAACACCATTTCAAATCAGAATCGTGGCGCAAACAAATTTCATCATCCGCGCTGCCGGGCCAAATCGGAAGTTCGGCGACGACGACGACATCGTTTTCGACAGCGTCTCAGACGGCTTTGCGAAGCCATGAACCATATTGCCGTTAACAAGAAGCCTGCCGCGTACAACCCCGCCGCACCATCGAGCAATTCCTCGTAGGGTTTGTCGTCGCGTTGCGCGATGGTGGAGTGCGACGGTGTGACCATCGTTCTGTGCTTTTCGAACCCAACGCTTGCCGGCGTCGGCCCGGCGATTTAGTTTCCCGCCATGAGTGCCGTTGCCAAAGACTTGATCGCGATTCTGGATGCGTTACCGGAGGACAAGGCGCGTGAGGTTGTGGATTTCGCCCGCTTCCTCCAGCAACAGGCCGGCGACCGCGAATGGGAACGCATCCTGAGCGACTCGAGTCCGCGCCCGAAGCTGGAGCGATTCGTCGCCGACGCGTTGCGTGAAGGCCCTGCCGAACCGCTTGACCCGAACAAGCTGTGATCTCCAAGGCCCGGCCCTCCTTCTGGCGCGCTTACACCCGGCTTGCGCCTGGCGTGAAGGCCCGCGCACGGGAGGCGTACCGGGTGTTTGAGCAGAACCCAGATCACCCGGCGTTGCGTTTCAAGAAACTTCAAGCGCACGAAAGTCTCTGGTCCGTTCGCATCACGGATCAGTATCGCGCTGTAGGCGTGCGGCGCGGTGACACAATGGAGTGGATTTGGATCGGCACGCATAACGAGTTTGATCATTTGTTTTCGTGAGCACTCCAGGGCCGCCCAAGGCCGACAGCGGCCTGTGCGGGGCGGGCATGAGCGGGCTTGCGTTGGGGTGTCCGTTGGCTCAAGCTCGCCGCTGAGTTCAACAACCCAGCAAGGCCATGTACAAAATCATCGGAGGAGACGGCAAGGAATACGGCCCGGTGAGTGCCGACGAGTTGCGCCGGTGGATCACCGAAGGCCGCGCCAATGCCCAAACGAAGGTGCAGCCGGCAGGTGGCACGGAGTGGGTGACTCTGGCTGCCTGTCCCGATTTCGCAGATGCGCTCTCGCCCAACGCGTCCGTCCCTGGTTCACCTCCGCCCTTGGGAACATCGTCAGTCCCCATCAAGACCAGCGGGCTGGCCATTACCTCGCTGGTGCTGGGCATTTGCGGTCTGTTCACCTGCGGCGTCGCGTCGCTGGTGGGGTTGGTCTTGGGGTTGGTGGCCCTGAGTCAGATTAAGAAGAGCCAAGGCGTCCTCGGCGGACGGGGTATCGCCCTGGCCGGCACGATCGTCTCCGCGTGTTTCTTCCTGATCCTGCCGGTCTATCTCGCCATGTTTCTGCCCGCCCTGGCCAACGCCAAGTCCAAAGCCCAGACAATCAACTGCGTGAATAACATGAAGCAGCTCTGCCTGGGCGTCCGGATGTACATCACGGACAGCAAGGATCACTTCCCGGCCAGCACGAACTGGTGCGACGCAGTCAAGAGCTACGTGGGCAATGAGCGTGTCTTTCAGTGCGCGGCGGCGAATGGCGGCCAGCGCGGGCACTATGGCTTCAACGCCCGGCTGTCGGCGGCTGAGGAACGCGCGGTGAATCCCAGCACCGTGATGATCTTCGAAGTCGAGGACGGATGGAATGTCAGCGGCGGCCGCGAACGGATGCTGAAGCAGCCGCGGCACAACCGGATGTTCGTTGTCGGCCTGGCCGATGGTTCCGTTCAGCAAGTGTCTGAAGCCCAGCTCGGCACCTTGCGCTGGGATCCATGACGATTTGTTCCGCAACCCAATAACCCCACCCCACACCATGTCCCAATACAAGATCATCGGAGGAGACGGCAAGGAATACGGCCCGGTCAGCGCCGACGAGTTGCGCCGCTGGATGACCGAAGGACGCGTCAATGGGCAGACCCAGGTTCAGCCCGAAGGCGCGGCCGATTGGCAACCGCTCGGCAACATCGCGGAGTTCGCGGTAGCCGGCGGCCCACCCCTGGCGGGTTCGTTGGCGCCGGGGATGAAGCAGGTGCCGACGTTCGTCAAGGTGTTCAGCATCCTGAATATGGTGTTCGGCGGCTTGGGGCTGCTTTGCGCACCCATCAACTTCGTCAGTATTCCCATGGCGATGAGGACGCTGGGCAATAGCCCGCTCATGAAGAGCTACCTGGTCTTCTCCAGCGTGTGGGGGGTGATCGGCGCCGGCATCCTCCTGGCCTGCGGCATAGGCCTTTGGAAACTGAAGCCTTGGGCCCGCAAGCTGTCAGTCTGGTACTCCCTTCTAGCCACGGTGCTGGCAGTGGCGGGCATCGTGGTCGTCGTCGCTGCGTTTGGCCAGATGGGCGGAGGCAATGAGATGGAGCGCGCCCAGCGCATCGGCGGCATCATCGGCGGGGTAGTCGGAGGCTTGTTCGGTTTGGTATACAATATCTTGCTGATCGTTTTTCTGAGTAAGCGGAGCGCGAAGCAGGCGACTGGTGAGATCGAGTAGCAGGCTTGGGAGGCTTCGGAGACTTACCATGTATCGCATCATCGGCGGAGACGGCAACGAATACGGCCCGGTCAGCGCCGAGGAGTTGCAGCGATGGCTGACTGAAGGTCGGGTAAACGGTCGGACCAAGACCAAGGCAGAAGGCGAGGCGGACTGGCGACCGCTGAGTGCCATCGCCGAGTTTGCGGGCCTGGGGCCGCCGCCGTTGTTGCAGCCGCAGTCCGCAGCCGGCAGCGATACCGTCAACAAAGTCATCCCCTATCGAAACATTCCGGCACTAGCCGGGTATTACTGTGGGGTCTTTGCGTTGATCCCGCTGTTGGGAATCGTCTTGGGCCTGATTGCGCTCGGGCTGGGTATTGTCGGCTTGCGCGTGGCGCGGTCGAACCCGGCGGCCGGGGGCAAGGTGCACGCCTGGATCGGGATCGTGCTGGGCGGCTTGTGCGGGTTCGGGTATCTGGCCCTGTTGGTCGTGATCATCGTGGCGGCCAGCCGCCACTGAATTTGAATTGACTCATGTACAGGATTATCGGAGCAGACGGTCGCGAATACGGCCCGGTCACAGCGGAGCAAATCCGCCAGTGGATCCTCGAGGGCCGCGCGAATTCACAAACGAAGGTTCAGGCCGAAGGTTCAGTCGCCTGGCAAACGCTCGAGGCCGTGCCGATCTTCGCCGGCGACTTGCGCGCTGCGCCGCCACCCATCGGGGCTTCGCCGCCGCTGGCCGCCGCCCCGCCGGCTGTTTCCTCGAAAGCGTCCACGAAGATCGCCGCCGGGATCTGTGGCATCCTGCTTGGTTCACTGGGTATCCATAAATTCATCCTGGGTTACACGGGTGCGGGACTGATCATGCTGCTAGTCACCATTCTGACGTGCGGTCTCGCTGCCTGGATAATGTGGATCATCGGCCTGATTGAAGGCATCCTCTACTTAACGAAGTCGGACGAGGAGTTCGTGCGAACGTACGTGGACGGACGGCGGGAATGGTTCTGAGTTTCGAAGCGGCATTATGAACTACAAGATCGTTGGAGCGGACGGCAAGGAATACGGCCCGGTCACCGCGGAACAGGTGCGGCAGTGGATTGCGGAAGGACGCGCCAATGCGGAGACCAAAGTCCAGCCCGAGGGTGCAACCGAGTGGCAGGCGCTGGGCAGCGTGGCCGAGTTTGCGGATGCGCTGGCGACCAAGCCAGCGCCCATCGCGCCGATCGCCTCGCTGCCGCACACGGCTTACCCGCCTTTCACGGTCCCGCCCGCGGAGCAAGTCAGCGGACCGGCGATCGGCTTGATCGTGACGGCGGTGTTCGGATTTGTCGCGAACGCCATCGCCGTCGTGTGGAATGTGGTCGGCGCACGGTTTCAGCAGATGCCGCCCGGGATGGATCCGGAGTTGCAGCGGCTCATTCAAAGCATGACCGGGGTCATGGGAGTCGTCAGTTGCGTGATTGGCGTAATCCTGTCCTGTCTCGTACTCTATGGCGCGATCCAGATGAAGAAGCTCGCCAGCTATGGCTGGGCAATGACGGCGTGCATCTTGGCACTCGTGCCTTGCACCTCGCCGTGCTGCCTGCTGGGTCTGCCAATCGGCATCTGGGCGCTGGTAGTGCTGCTCAAACCGGAAGTCAAAGCAGCGTTGAAGCAGGCCACCTGAGCTTCATCCACCTTCGCCTATGATTAGCCTGTTCCGCCGGTGGGTGGATAAACCGCTCGACCGCGGGAAGGCGTTGTCGGTGTTCTTCGTTAACCAACTCGCTACGCCGGGTTTGGGCTCTCTGATGGCTGGCCGAAGGGTTTCTGGGAGTTTGCAGCTCCTGCTCGCCAGTGCCGGCTTCGGGATACTCCTGGCTTGGTGGATACGGGTGCTGATCATCCTCTACAGCCTGATGTCTTGGGACGCCCCTAGCACAGAGCCGGATCTGCGGCATCGCTGGTGGAAAACTGGAGTGGTCTTGTTCGGCATCGCTTGGCTGTGGTCGCTTGGGACCAGCATCAGCTTGCTGCGCGAGGCTCGGGGCCGCGCCAGGAGGGCCTTGCTGGAGGCCGAGGACAAACCGCCGGTGATTGCCAACACGCGACCGCCCGGCTGACGGTCAGGCGTCTTTCAGGAATAGCACCCGGTTCCGCCAGAGGTAGAGTCCTCCGCTGGTGACGGTCAGCACCACCGCCAGCCAGAGCACGAGCCAGGCGAACCAGGCCGCCCAAGGGCGGAGCACCATCTGCAAGAACGCCGGCCATTCGACGTAGGCGTCCAGCACCAGCAGGGAGATGATGGCGGTCATCTGCGAGGTGGTTTTGTGTTTCCCGTACCGCTCGGCAGCAAGGACGATGTTTTGGGAGGCCGCCAGCAGCCGCAGCCCGGTGATGGCCAGCTCGCGCGACACGATCACGATGGCCATCCACGCGGCCACCTTGACCTCGGTCGCGGGGTACATCTGCCCGCGTTCCACCAGTGCAATGAACGCCGCGCACGTTAACACCTTATCGGCCAGCGGGTCCATCAGGATGCCAAAGTTGGTGATCAACTTGCGCGAGCGGGCGATACGGCCATCCAAAAGATCGGTCAAGGCGGCGGCAACGAACACCACCAACGCCAACGTGTCGTTCACCGGCGAACGCGACATCATCACAACCACCAGTACGGCGGTCATGACCAGACGCGAGACGGTCAGTTTGTTCGGCAGGTTCATCGTTGTGAGCAAGGTTGCCGGTTGCGAGGCGTTGCTGGCAAGTTTCAAAACTGTACTGAGGCGGAGACTCAGGATTTGTGGTCTCAAGATCATCTCCGCATGGCTGTCGGCAACGGGAGATACCTTTTGGACAAGAGTCCCGCAGCTCCCGGTTTTTTACTTGGCAATTTAGATTCCTTGAACTATAGAATTCGTTCGGCTGAGGGTAGGGTCAGCCACGTTTTACGGGAGGGAGAGTCGCTGGTGTGGTTACGGGCTGGAGTGATGCGGACATCACTCTTCGGTTCGGCGTATCAACGGTCAGCAACTTGAGCCAGGCGGAGAAGCAGGTGCAGCCTCTCTGGATGGCGATGTTTCCAACATGAAACCGTCGCGAGCAGTGATTGCGAGCGAGTCGCGCGTACGCGGATGTCCAGGAACTTGGCCGATCGTCCACGTGGTCGTGTGGTTGAGTCTCGTGCTGGGTGGACTCACCGGCTGCGCGGTGCATTACTACGATCAGAAGACCGGCACCGAGCACCTGTGGGGCTTCGGCCATCTCAAAATGCGGGCAGTGCCGCGCCATTGTGAACCCCTGCCCTGCACCAACGCCTCCCTCGCCTATGTGACGGGCGTCCGCACCCTCGGCCTCAATCTGGGCGCCGGCCGGGAGTTCGCCGGACTGGCGGCTGGCTGGGATTCCCGGTCGCGCGTCGTCATCGCGGCGGAGAACGCCCATTTCTGTTTGCTCTGGCCGACGAACACCATCTGGTGGCCGTATGGCTTGAGAGACATGTTCACCCTTCGAATCGGCGATCCGCCCACCAACTTCTTATTTCAATCCACTACAACCTCCCCACATCCATGATCTTCAAAACCCTGCCCATTGCTACGCTGGCCGCGCTGCTCACCGGTTGCGCCGGCTACAATCACACACTGTTCATGACCAAGTCCAACGCCGGTCTGGATTTCGACGCCAAGCCGCCCACGGCCGAGATCACCATCTCGCGGAAAGAGGCGGTCATTGCCCCGGCCTTCGAAGGCGGCCAGACGCCGCCGGTGATGGCGAGTTTCAAGCCGGACATCGGGGCCAATGGGCCTTTCGTCAACTTCTTCCTCGGCGTGGACCAGACCTTCGCGGGGGGCGACGCAGCACGAGTGATGTCCGAACTCTACAATGAGAGTACCCCAAAGGATCGTAATCCTTCGACCTACGATTCGACGCTCAAGCTGACAACGGAACCCAAAGGCCCAATCAAGGCGCTCGACGTAGCCAAGCCGGGAAAGATTCGGCCCTTCATTTTTGGCACGGATACGATGCTGGGTTTGAAAGTGGCCTGGAGCGGCGCAGGCGGTCAGATGCCAGATACCGTCAAGGCGGGCTTCAACCGGAAAGAGTTTGCTTGGGCGCCGTTGACGATGACCACCAACAACACGAGCACCCCTTGGCAAGTGAAGATGCCCTCCTTCCTCGCCACGATTGACAGCCAGATCCAAGCCGGCACCAACAAGACCGGGATTACGGCACTGCAATACTTCGCGACCGGCGAAGCGGCGACGCGCCTGGCGCTGCAACCGGATGTGCGCGCGGCCATGCTGTATCGGTTGGATCCGAATCAGGAAGAAATGAAGAAGCTGGGCAAAATCTTGGGTGAAGGCGGCCCCGTCGGGTTGCGCGCGGAAATAGCTATAGCCTCTGTTTTCAACGGTATCAAAACATTGTGTGACGCAGGCGATACGGAAGCGACTCGCCACTTGGCGGCCCTCAACGCACTCGGCAAACTCACGCCGGAGCCGGATTCGCTGGTTGTCTTTAGCTGCCCAACGAGCAAAACCACCCTTGAGGCGGCGATGCTCTCGGCCGCCGATTTACTCTTGGATCAGAGCACCAACCGAACATTTGTGACCTTCCAGCGGTATCAAAGCCGTCTCCGCTCTTCGGTGAACGAACTCTCGGGTGCCCTGGCAAGGGCATCGTTTCAATACCGTCGGCCTGGAGCAACGAATGCCGAGATCGTGACCACCAATTCGCCCACCCGCACGGATTTGGCCGCAATCTTGGACTTGCAGAGACGTGAGATAGCGCAGTTGGCCGTCCGCGTGAGCAACGACAGTGCTGCCGCAGCGGCAGTCCGTTACTACTGCAATCAACTGGCCCCATAGCACAAACGGAGGTTCGCATGAACGAAATCAACACCGCCAAACCCACAGAGTCCGTCAGTGACATTTCATGTATCGGCCACGATGCGATCAGCGTCCAGGATCGCCGTTTGGCACTGGATGCCTGTCTGAATGGACAGTGGCTGGGGACAGACATCAGCCGGCTCGAAAGAGTGGACACCGAGGACTGGAAGGGCTGGTTGATGTGGCGTCGTCCGGCCCCGCGTGGCGATTCAGAAACCGCCGTTGTTCCTCCCAATCCCCGTCCCAATAGACCCCCGCGATGAAGACAGCCCGAACCAGACGACCTCCGGTCCGATCGTTCGTCGCCTCCCGTCTCCGGGAAGGCCCAGACCAGAATAACGCCCAGCCCGACACCGTGGCTTTCCACCACAGCGCATGAGATGCTCGCGCTTGTGGAGGCTTCAACCCCGATTCTACTCCAGATGAGCCCGCACCATGAATAACCTCGAACAGAAGGCCGTGCCGGATTCCACTTCTGGATCGCCCACTGTTCCCGCCCCGTCTCCACTTGGTCAGAGTGTATGGCCAGGCGAGATGCAGGCCGCTGAGCAGAAACTCCTCCAGACTCGGCATGAGCGTCTGCCTGCCGATGGAGCAGACGCCATCCCAAAACATTTCTTCGGTCTGGCCCTCTCCGGCGGCGGCATCCGCAGCGCGACGTTCTGTCTGGGCGTGCTGCAAACACTGGCCCGTGCGCGGTTGCTCCGGGCGGTGGATTACCTTTCGACGGTTTCCGGCGGCGGCTACGTGGGCGGCTTCCTGGGCGCACTGATCAAGCTCAGGGGGCTAGTGGAAGCAGAACAGGTCCTGAGCGACAACCACTCTAAGGAGATAAACTGGCTGCGCGAAAATGGGCGGCATCTTGCGCCCAACGGCTCCGGAGACCTGCTGACCGCGCTGGCGGTTCAGCTGCGAAACTGGCTTTCCGTGGTTATCATGATGGGGTTAACCGTGCTGGCCGTCTTTCTGGGCGCGAACTGGCTGCGGAACTGGTGGGACGGAACCGAGTTGTGGTTATCGCTGCGGTGCAAGTGGTCCGTGGTGGCCGCCTTCTTCGCTTTTCCCAGCGAGGGTGAGGTGTGGTGGTGGTGGAGTCCGTGGATGCTCGCCCCGCTTGCCGCGGCGACGGTGGCGGTGGCCCTGGGGTGGGGTTACTGGCTGGCTGTGAACCCTCGGCTGGGATGGCGAGGATACCTCCCCCTCTTCACGATGACGGTATTCTTGACCGGCTGCGCTCTGGTCGGCTGGGGGGCAGACCCCGCTTCCTTGAACGCGAGCGAAATCCGGTTCTTGGACTATGTGCTCCAGAAATCCGCGCACCTGCGCGAGAGCCTCGGAACGGCCGCCTGGGCACTGAAGGCTGCTTTCTTTCTGGGTCTGGGAGCGCTCTTGGCGCACATGGTCCTGTTGCTCGTGGCCAATTTGGGAGTCCAGCGGCGGCTGCGAGCCACGGCGTCCCCGGATTCGAGTGGTGATTCATCCACCGCGGTCACCACCGAAATCTGGCGCAAGATTCGCAATCTTTACGGGGGCGCGCTGAAGGGAGCGCTTGTCTGCACCGGGGTGGCGCTGGCGTTCGCCCTGTTGGATTCGCTGGGGCAGTCGCTCTATCTCGGATGGTACCGGGGCGGCGGTATGGTGACGGCGGTGAAGGGGCTTTGGGCGGCGTCCGGACTTGCCACACTTCTATCCTTGGGGGAAAAACTCGTGCCGTGGGCGCAATCGCAGTTGTCGGGCAAGGGGGGCAAGATACCGTGGCAGGCCGTTGCCACGTGCGTTGGACTCGTCGGGTTTGGCCTTTTCCTTCTGAACTTCAACCTGCTGGCCCACGCCGTGGCTTGGGGCTTTGCATCGCCGTCGGCTTCCGATCCGATGCAGACTGGCCTCCTCTTGGCAGCCTGCCTTGCCGGCCTGCTCATTGCGGAATTGCAGGGGCGGCATCTTCCCTTTCTCAACGGCTCGTCCCTGCAACTCCTTTACGGGTCACGGCTGGCACGGGCCTACCTGGGCGCGACCAACCCGCGTCGCCAGCAAAGCCGGCAGCAATCGGTCACCAACATGGTTCCGGGTGACGACATCTCGCTGAGCACCTACGAACCGCACGCGAAGGGTGGCCCGCTGCACATCATCAATGTCACGTTCAATGAAACCTGTTCCGGCAAGTCGCAACTCGAACAACGGGACCGGAAAGGCCTGCCTCTCGCCGTGGGCCCGTGTGGCCTGTCGGTGGGCCGTTCGCATCATGTGCGGTGGAAAGTGGACCAGCATACGGAGAAAGGCACGCATGTGGAATCGCCGCAGCATGGAGTCACCGACCCGGATCAGTTCCAGATGTTCCCGCCGAGGCCGGGTGGCACCCGCGCGGTCGAAAACCTGAGCGTCGGACACTGGATCGCCCTTTCGGGCGCAGCCTTTGGCACGGGTTTGGGCCGCTTGAACAGCCTCGGCTTCAGTCTGGTCACGGGTTTGGCCAACTTGCGGCTGGGTTACTGGTGGGACAGCGGCGTGAACCCGGCCGCCCGTTTCCAGCAGGAGGTCTTTCCCACTCTGGGGGGATGGGCGGGGCGGTGCTTCAGCGCGTTGTTCCCGGTGCAATCCTATCTGTACGACGAATGGCTCGCGCGCTTCCACGGCCCGGCCCGTCGGCACTGGTATCTGTCCGACGGCGGGCATTTCGAGAACACCGGTGTCTATGAACTGCTGCGCCGCCGCGTGTCCCATGTGCTCTGTTGCGACTGCGGCGCCGACCCGGAGTATAATTTCGGTGACCTGGCCAACCTGGTCCGCAAAGCGCGGATTGATTTCGGCGCCGAGGTGCGCTTCGCCTCCCGCAACCAACTCCGGCAAGCCGCCGCCCACCAGAAGCTCGCACTCCCCAAGACACTACTTTCGCACATCGGCCTGCCGATGGACTTCTCGGAACACAAGGCAGACGGGAAGCAGCCCCACGCCGTGCTGGCGGTAGTGCGCTTCAACCACCCATCACCAGGCGGGCAGCGATTCACCCTTTTGTTGTTCCTCAAGCCAGCGTTGTCCGGCGACGAACCGCTCGATGTGTGGGAATACGACGCGCAGCGAAAGGACTTCCCCCAAGAGTCCACTGCCGACCAGTTCTTTGACGAAGCACAGTGGGAGAGTTATCGCAAGCTCGGCGAGCACACGGCGGCGAGCGTTTTGACGACCGCGCCGAACCAGCCGTTCTGGTTCACGAACCTGGACCCCGCGCGCGTTTGGGCGCTTGCCAATTCTAGCTGAACAGAACCGAGGCCAATCCAAGTTGATTCACCTATGAACCTCAGCAACGCTCCCAAATTCTTCTGGGCTGCCCTTAGCGCCTCCATGTTGCTGTTGACGGGAGGCGTGCTCATGATCGCCTATCGCGCCACGTCCGTCTCGGTGGAGTTCGCCGATGCCAAAGTGCGGTTCGCCGACGACAAGATCGAGGTGTCACGCATCGTCACCGAGGCCAAAGCACAGATCGAAGACCTCCAGCACCAGAACCAGTCGCTGCAGCAAGCCAAGGCGGAGTTGGAAAAACGAATTGCGAGCCTTTCCGCCTCCGCCCCAGGCCGGACCAACGCCGGCGTCAGCCGCGCCGAACTCGTCGAGGTTTCCGAGGTGTTGTCCAACTTTACCAGGACGATGCCCCCCACCGAGAAACTGGGCAGCAACCTTCGCCGTTTAGACATGATCCAACAGTCTTTGAACCGGTCGGCCCGGGAGTAGACTTCTACGGCGCCGCCCACATCCCCCAAACCCATTATGAAAAAGACAACCGCCCCAAAAGCTCCCTCCCTCGCCCAACGCATCTTCAACGCCCGGCCCGACACCGTGGATTTCCGAGACAAGATGTACGTGCCCACGCTCGTGGAAGTTCCGATCAAGATTCCACTGGAACAGTATCAGTCTTATTACCGCGCCCGCAAAGTGCCGGTGCTAGACCAAGGCAAGGAAGGCGCCTGCACCGGCTTTGGTTTGGCGGCGGTTGCCAACTTCCTGCTGCGCCGCCGCAAGGTCGTGCCGGATTCGACGGCCGTCAGTCCGCGCATGCTCTACGAGATGGCCCGGCGATATGATGAATGGCCGGGCGAGGCGTATTCGGGTAGCAGCGCCCGTGGGGCGATGAAAGGCTGGCACAAACACGGCGTGTGTGCCGAAACTGCCTGGCCGTACCGCGTTGAGGACAGCGGCGGCTTCACGAACGATCGCGCAGCCGACGCTGCCAAGCGTCCGCTCGGCGCTTACTTTCGCGTCAATCACCAGGACCTTGTGGCGATGCACTCGGCGCTGGCCGAGGTCGGTATCCTCTACGCCACCGGCACCGTGCATCAAGGCTGGGGCAAGATCGGCACCGACGGGGTCATCCCCCTCACCAACGAATCGCTCGGCGGTCACGCGTTTGCCATCGTCGGCTATGACACGCGGGGCTTCTGGATTCAAAACTCGTGGGGACCGGATTGGGGCAAGGGTGGCTTCGCCTTGGTGACTTATGACGACTGGCTGGCGAATGGCACCGACGTTTGGGTCGCACGCCTCGGCGCGCCGATCGGGATGCTCACCGCGGAAGAGCGGACCGGTTTGGTGACAATCGCCTCGCGCTCGGAGTTCTCCTTCAGCGACCTCCGCCCGCACGTGATCAGCATCGGCAACGACGGCCTCCTGCGGCCCGGCGGCCAGTTTGCGACCTCGCCGGCAGACGTGCAGACGATCTTCACGCAGGACATGCAACGTCTCACGCAGGGTTGGGCGAAGAAGCGCCTGCTGCTCTATGCCCACGGCGGATTGGTCAGCGAGGATAACGCCCTGCAGCGCGTGGAGGAATACCGCAAGCCGTTGCTTGACGCGCAGGTCTATCCGCTGGCGTTCATCTGGAAGACCGATTTCTGGACCACACTGGGCAACATCCTCCGCGACGCCCTCGGCCAGCGCCGACCAGAAGGACTGCTGGATTCGATGAAGGATTTCATGCTGGATCGCCTTGACGACACGCTTGAACCGCTTGCCCGCCCTCTGGGCAAGGCGCTTTGGGACGAGATGAAGGAAAACGCGCTCCTGTCCACCCGCGACGCGAAGGGTGGCGCCCGGCTGGTGATTGACACCTTGCAGCAAGCACTGGACGCCGGGTGGGAGATTCATGTGGCCGGTCACAGCGCGGGCAGCATTTTCATGGCGCCCGTGGTGCAAACGCTGGCGGCCGCCCGGCCCGTTGCCTCGCTTAGTCTTTGGGCGCCGGCCTGCACCATGAAGCTGTTTCACGAGGCTTACCTGCCGGCCATCCAGAACGGCACGGTCCAGCGTTTCTCCTTGTTCACGCTCAAGGACGCGGCGGAGCAAGATGACAACTGCGCCGGGATTTATCACAAGTCGCTGCTCTACCTGGTCGCGAACGCATTTGAGGAGAAGCACGGGCTCTTTTGGGCGGAGGGGGAACCACTGCTCGGGATGGAACGCTATATCCTAAAGGATGCGGTCTTCCAGTCTCCTCCGAAGAAGGACCTCGAGCGCAACAATCCACCGGTCGTCAACCTGTTCGGTTCGGAGTCCGCGCAATGGATTCGTAGTCCCAATGGCCTGCCCGCCGGCGATTCTCCGAATGCGGCGCACGCCCGGCGGCACGGTGAATTTGACGACGATCCAGCGACGGTCCGCTCCACCCTCGCGCGCATCCTGGGTGTGAACTCGGTGCCAGCCGGGATTTCATTCGCCACCTCGAAGTCGGCCCTTCGAGATTTTCGCCGGAAGCTGTAATGGGGGCCGCCATCATTCACCCTCAACCCCTGATCCCTATGTCGAAAATCAAAATCGCGACCTTCAACGTCAACAACCTCTTTCGCCGGCCGGCCCTTCTGCAACTGGAGGGGTTTTCGACCACGGCGAAAAAGGTCCTCGATGATATCACCCGCCTCAACGAACTGTTGGAGCAGGCCGTGTACGATGCCCCGACCAAGGCGGCCATCAAGACGCTGCTGGAAAAGTACGATTTCCACCGGCAAACCAAGAAGCCCTGGTTCACCATCAACGAAGTCCGGAACAAGCTCTTTCAGGCCAAAACCAAGCCAGCTCGCGTCGAAGTCAAGGCGGCGGGACGCGCGGATTGGGTGGGCTGGGTGGAGCTCGTGCGCGAAGACGTCTCCGGCGCGAGCACCGAAAACACCGCCCGGGTGCTGGAAGTCTTCAAACCCGACATTCTCTGCGTGGTGGAGGTTGAGGACCGGCAGGCGCTCGACCGCTTCAATGAGCAGGTGTTGAAGAAATTCAACGTCAGCTTTGCCCACAACCTGCTGGTGGACGGGAACGACGACCGGGGCATTGACGTCGGCCTCTACAGTCGCTTTGAAATTGCTTCCGTGCGCAGCCACATTGACCAGCCGAACGCCAACGGCAAGGGCCGGCTCTTCAGTCGGGATTGCCCGGAATTTGAAGTCCTCCTGCCCGGCGGCAAGTCGCTCTGGCTGCTGGCCAACCATTTCAAGAGCCAGGGTTACGGCAGCCAGGCGGACAACGACAAACGCCGCAAGGCACAGGCAGACAAAGTCCGCGACTACCTCGGGCGCTTCAATCTGAAGCAGGACCTCGTCGTCGTGGCGGGCGACTTCAACGACCAGGCGAACAACCCGCCGATCCAACCGCTGCAGCGGCTGCTGACAACGCCAAATCTGCGCGATGTGCTCGACTCACCCAAGTTCCCGGCCGGCGCGCCGCGTTGGACCTATGGCGAGGGCAAGCAGCAGTTGGACTACCTGTTGGTCTCCAAACCGCTTTACGACTGCATTTCGCAGGTCGGCCTCGAACGGCAGGGCTTGTTCAGCAAGACCAACTTCGGCGGGCAGTTCCCCCATTTCCCTACCGTCAACGAAACCAACTACGCTTCAGACCACGCCGCGGTTTGGGCGGAGTTTGATTTGCCCTGAGGGGAACTGGCTCAAACGGGTTCGGCGATGAGGTCGTAGTCCGTGTGTCCGATAACGCGGACACGGCCAAACTCGCCGGCGGATACCTTGCCGCGCACAAACACGCGCCCGTCAATATCCGGCGCGTCCGCCTCGCCGCGGGCGACCAGGTAATTGCTGGCCTTGGACTTCGGACCTCGGACTTCGCCAGCCCGCAACAGTCCGTGCTCCCACGAACTGACTCGCGCGGCGTGGAGTTGCTTGTCGCTCGCCTTGCCTTCGACCAGCACCCGGATCGTGCGACCGACGAACGATTCCGAAACCTCCACCGCGACGGCTTGTTGCGCCGCCATGGCCAGATCACGTCGCTTCTGCTTCACTTTGATCGGCAACTGGCTTGTCATCGCCCCGGCACGCGTGCCGTCTTCCTTCGAGTAGGCAAAGACGCCCAAGCGCTCGAAACGCGTCGCTCGGATAAAGTCGAGCAGGTCGTTGAAACACGCCTCCGTCTCGCCCGGGAAACCGACGATGAAGGTGGTCCGGATCGCGATGCCCGGCACGCCCGCGCGAATGCGGCGCAGCAGATCCGCGATGTAATCCCGCGAGGTTTCGCGCCGCATCCGCTCAAGCATGTTCTCGTGAATGTGCTGAAGCGGGATGTCCACATAGCGCGCCACCTTCCGGCATTCGGCAATCGTCTGGATCAACTCATCCGTCCAATGCGCCGGATGGGTGTAGAGGATGCGGATCCAGAAATCACCGGGCAGCGCGTTGAGCTCGCGCAGCAAGGTGCAAAGCGTCGTGGCACTGGCGGGCAGGGCTTTCGCGGCGGCGGCGAACTTCGCCGGCGAGGAAATCGCCCGCGAGTGATTCGGGCGCAGGTCCAAGCCATAGTAAGTCGAGTCCTGCGAAATCAGGTTCAGCTCTTTCACGCCGTCGGCGAGCAGGGCTTTCGCCTCCGCCACGATATCGCTCTGCGACCGGCTGCGATGCGAGCCACGCATCCGCGGGATGATGCAGAAGCTGCACGGGTGATTGCAGCCCTCGGCAATCTTGACGTAGGCGAAATGCCGCGGCGTAAGCCGAAAGCGCGGCGTGGCGTAATCCGGAATGAAGGTGGGGCGGGCGTGAACGTCGAGCAACGGCGAGACTGAAGGATGAGATCGCTTTCCGCCAACGACCGTTTTTGTCTTCCCGAACTTGTCCGTGCCGCGAAGTGAGTCAGCCGTCTCGCCAGCCAACTCCCGTTTACCCTGGTCAAGCTGCGCCAACCGGGCTTTGGCCTTGGATGTTCGGCGTTCGAGGTTCGAGGTTCGAGGTTTTCCCGTCGTCCGCTCCTGCCGCCTTGCCATCGCTTCCCGCACGATTTCCGGCACGCGCGCCACCTGGTCAATGCCCATGAACGCGTCCACTTCGGGAAAGAGCTTGGGCAGATCGTCGCGGAACCGCTGCGGGAGGCAGCCGGAGACGATGAGGGCCTGCCCGCGACGGTTGGCCTCACGCACGGCGGCGGATTCGAGGATCGTATCCACGCTCTCCTCCTGCGCGGCATCAATGAACGAGCAGGTGTTCACGATCACTGCGTCAGCATGGGCGGGGTCGTTGATGATCTCGACGCCGTCCTTGAGCAGCGCGCCGAGCATGATTTCGGCATCCACAAGGTTCTTGGCGCAGCCGAGGGAAATCAGGCCCACGCGCGTGGGGCGCGATTTGGGTTCGGGCTTCATCCGGAAGTCAGCGGGTGACCGGCGCGTTGGTCGTCGAAACCGCCGCGGGCGGGGTGTTGGTGGACGTGCTCGCCGGGGCTGCTGCTTCCGGCGGCATGCTCAACTTGGCGCGCAGGGTCGCGCGGTACTCCGGGGGCAACCCTTCCTCGGGATCGAGCATGGCGTTCAACACCTGCTTGTAGGTGTCTTCAAAGGCCGGCAGCCCAATAGCCATTTCGCGGCCCTTGACCTTCGACAGGTAAATCTCCTGCACACGCCGCGCGAGCAACAACAACCCCGCCGCCTGCTCGTCCTCGCCCACCACCAGACTTTGGAAGGACGTGGCGATCATGCCCTCCACCGTTTGCTTGATGCGGTTACGATCCGTTTCCTCGATGTCCACCTGCACACGGCCGACGCAGTATTCGTCGAGCGTCACATTACGCGGGAACGAGTTGGTGTCGCCGTCGAGGATCGTTTTGTTCGGGTAGTGCTCGCCGAGATAGCGATACCACTGGGCGGCATCCCGCATGCGGTTGTGCGTGAACAGAAAGTAGATGGCATCCTTTACGAAATTCCGGTGGCCCGTCTTGATGTGTTCGGCGTTCTTCGCGTCCTCCACGATGGCCTGGTTGTAAGCGTCGTTGACCTTCGGGATGATCTCCAGGTTGGGTCCCAGATCAATGCCTTTGACGCCGATGAGCGGAATCACCTTGCCGCGTTGGAAGGCCAGTTGCATGGATTGGTAGATGGCGCGGCGCAGTTTGATGAGTTCCTCCGGGTCAATCTTGCGCTCGTTGAGCTTGGCCATTTCCAGCCCGCGCGCCGCCCAATAAATCGCGTGCGACTCGGGCAGCCGCCATTCGAGCGGTCCATACCGCTCGTCCACCGCTTTCAGGAACACGGGATCCATCTTGTAGTCGTTCGTCAGCAGGTTCAGCCGCCGGAACGCGTCTTCGGTTTGCGGCTGGATGAATTCGTCGAAGTTCGGCCGGGCCTGCTTGAAGAGCTCGGACATCTCCAGGTACCACTTCATCTTGTAGTAATTATGGGCGTCGTCGAGGTTTGCACCCATCTTGTGCTGGAAGAACCACGCCAGCTCGCGGTAGATCAGCGGCTCATAGGGATTGTAACGAAGCCCCTCATCCCGGAGCAGCACGATGCCGGCGCGGACCCAGCGCCAGCGGTCGGGATACTGCCCAAACTCGGTCTCCTTGAACTTGACGGAGATGTTGTAGGCCATGTTCCACGCCTGCACGAGCCAGACCTGGACGAAATGCGGCTCCAGTTTCGTGATCCAGTCGGCGAGTTGCTGCATCTCGAAAAACTTGTCCTCGTCCTGCAGGTCGCTGGCACGAATCCAGAGCATGTTCGAGATCAACCCGCGGAAGCCACCCAAGGCCACGGTGGTGAAGGCCAAGACCGGCGGGGCGTTCTTCAGCGGCTCGACACGTGTCAACCCCAGTTTCTCGCGATCACGGTTAAGCGACCGTTGCACCTGCGAAACGCCGGCGAGCAAGACGGCGGCGAGCAGGAGCAGAAGAACCTTTTTCAGTCGAACGTTCATCCTTGCGTTCCTTGCGCGGTGGCGAGTTCGCGCCGGCTGAAGGTATAGATGCCAAACGCGGCGAAGAGCCCGCCCAGCAGCACCACGACCTGCCCACATGCCCGTCCCAGCTCTCCCCAAGAGACGCTGCGGCCGGTGCTCAGCGCGTCAATTGGTGAAAAATCCTTCGCCAGGTTCACCAGCCAGAGCAGCACCCGGAACACGTTGACGACAATGGGGTCGACCACCGACTTGCCCACCGCGCCGGTTTCCTCGTTGTAACCCATGATGGTGCCTTCCGTGACCACGTTGGTCAGCGTGCTGCTGGACAGCGCAATCGTCAGGAGCGCCAGCGAGAAGAACGCGGCCACCGGGAAAGACAGGAAGCTGGCCGCCGCCAGCCCGATGGTGGCCAGCAGCGCCATCCAGCAAAAGATCACGCCCAGCCCACGCACAAAGTTCAAACCGAACCCGCCTTCCTGAAACAACACCTCGATGCCTTCCTCCAACGGGAACAGCAGCGTGGTGTCGTTTGCATTCATGAACGCGATGTTCAGCACGCCGTTGTCGTCCAGCAGATCGGCCGGCACCTCGAATTCGTGAAACGTGTCCGGCGCGAGGCTCATGGGATTACTCCGCCACAGCTTCGTCGTTTCCGGCACGCCCACCTGCCACAGGCCGGTGAACGTGCCCGAGGTGGACGTTGCCGCCGCGTTGAACTTGATCCGAAGATGGAGGGGCTTGCCTTGCAGGAAGAACCGGTGCAGGCCCAAGTTTACCTGCCAGGTCTTGACGTAATTGGGTGGCACGATCTGATACTCGGCCTTGACCTGCTCGAGAATCTGCTTCTGCACCTCCGCCAGGTCCGCGCTGGACACCGGGCTCTGCGCGAGGCGTTCCTTGAACCGGCGGATCGCTTCGGCCCCGATATCGGTTTCGACCGACGGAGGCTTGGCCGATCCACGCGCCACCATCACTTCCTTGTGCAACACGGCTCGCTGATCCGCGGGCAACTGCGTGGCCCGCCACAGCAGCAGGCTGTACACGCTCACGCCGGAGATGACCAGTAGCACGAAGTTCAATGACAGGATGCCGAGCCACTTGCCCAGCCAGATTTGCCAGCGGGCGATGGGTTTCACCGCCACCACCTGCATCTGGCATTCCTCGATGTCGCGCGCCAGTGTGCCGCACGCCAGCCAGAGCGTGCAGAGCCCCAGCAGCGCGGTGATGACGCTCAGCGTGTAGGTCAGCAGAATCTGCGTGAACCCGCGCGCCGTGCCGTCGTCCTTGATGAGAATCGGCAAACCGACCACCGCCGCCAGCAACAAGACGGTCAACACCCAGAACAGCCGAAAGCGGAAGGCGGCTTTCCAAGTCAGCAGGGCGATGGCGAGGAGGCGTTGAAACCAACCAGGCAGCGACAAAAACGAAGTCGATACCCTGCGGGCAGAAGTCGCCGCGCCGCCGCCTTGAGCGAAAGCAGCCAATGCGGTCGGCGCAGACGACGCAATGATAGTGCCTAGATAACCGTAGCCAGTAGCCTCAAGTCTGCTTGCCCGCCATCGGTTACCGCTGATGCCGAACGTGAGTTGAATTGCGAGAGAAAGGAACGCGCAGAGAACAGGGTTCCCGCCGAAGATCACCACAGCCAAATAGGTGGCCGGAACGTTCGCCAGGAGGAACAATGCACCTTGCAGCCAAAGGCCACGTGCAAACGCCCAAATCCAAGTGAGGAAGAAACCTGGCCAGCAAAAACCACTCTTTACCGCCACCGGCGGAGATGATCCCCGTTTGTAGATTTCAAAGGCGTGTGACATGGAAGATGAGCCTCCGATCTACTTCGGCTTCCCTAGCAGCGACGAGAGCTTCTCGTCCGCCTTGGACAAATCCGCCGCAGGCTCCTGGGAAACGGCAGCTGGCTTGGTCGGTGTCGGCGTCGGTTCAGCCTTCGTCAGAGAGGCCAACTTCTTCTCGTCCATCGCGGGCGCGGCTTCGGCAGCCGGCACAGGCGCGGTGGGCATGGATGGCGCCGAGGTGAGGCGTTCCAAGACTTTCTCGGCGGCGGGCTTCGCTTCCGCGTCGCCCCGCAAGTAGGCCGCCACGCGGGCGCCGGATTGCGCCCCGCTGGTTTGAGCGGCGGCCTGCTTGGCCTTCTCCACGACTT
Organism: uncultured Verrucomicrobiota bacterium; assembly: GCA_964634255.1. GTDB lineage: Bacteria > Verrucomicrobiota > Verrucomicrobiia > Limisphaerales > MWDV01 > MWDV01. Next base: position 23,982 of record CAZWJC010000018.1, read on the forward strand.
CCAGGAAGTAGCTCTCCAGGTTTTGCGTCGGGTTGTCCACGCGCACTTCGCCGGTCGAGATGTCCTTGCGGATGATTTCCAGCACGCGTTCCATCGTGGCGCGCGGGAGCACCGGCGTGGTGATGCGCAACGTGTCGGGCTTGGCCAGCAGTTCCTTGAGCGTGCCGAGCGCTTGCACCTTGCCGCCGTAATAAATCACCACGCGGTCGCACACGTCCTCGACGTCCGACAGCAAATGGCTGCTCAGGATCACCGTCTTGCCGCGGCGCGCCAGCGCGATGATGAGGTCCTTGATCTCGCGGCAGCCGATGGGATCGAGGCCCGAGGTCGGTTCGTCGAGGATGACGAGATCGGGATCATTGATGAGCGCCTGCGCCAGACCAATGCGGCGTTGCATGCCTTTCGAGAATTCACCGACGGCGCGGGTGCGGGTCTGACTCAGCCCGACCATTTCCAGCAACTGCTCGGCGCGATTGTTCCGCTCCGCCTTGTCGAGATGGAACAGGTTACCGAAGAAATCCAGCGTCTCGCGCGAGTTCAGGTAGCGGTAGAGGTACGATTCCTCGGGCAGGTAGCCGATGCGCGACTTGGTGGCCACGTGCCGCGGTGAATGGCCGAAGACCTCGATGTGCCCCTTGGTCGGGTAAAGCAGGCCCAAGAGCATCTTCACAGTGGTGGACTTGCCCGAGCCATTTGGGCCGAGCAGGCCGAACACCTCGCCCCGGCGCACGTCGAAATCCACGTCGTCCACAGCGCGCGCCTTGGGGCGATTCCAGAAATCCTTGAAGACCTTCGTCAGGCCGCGGACGGAGACGACGACTTCAGCGTCGGATTGCGTGCTGCGGATTGCGGATTGCGGATTCAATTCAGCAACGGCCATAAATCAATTAGTTGAAACCCGCACACTGGCGAGCGTTACGCCACCTTTGGCGTCAGTTGGGCCGCAGCCTCGTGGCGCGAATCCCCGTTGCCACCGGCGTCCGATGTCTGCGGGTGGTAATGCTCCAATTCCTCGCCCTTGCGGACGAGCCGGGCGCTGTTGAACACCACGATCAGCGAACCCACGTTGTGCAAGATGGCCGCCACGATCGGGTTCAGGTAGCCGAAGGAGGCCGCCGACAGGCCGCCGATGATGAATGCGATGCCGAACAGGAAATTCTGGTTGATGACGGCGCGGGTGCTGCGCGAGAGCTTCACCAGGAACGGCAGCCGGCGCAGGTCGTTATTCATCAGGGCAATGGTCGCGCTGTGGATGGCCACTTCGCTGCCCGCTGCGCCCATCGCGATGCCGATATCGCCCGCGGCCAAAGCCGGAGCGTCATTCACGCCGTCGCCGATGACCGCGACCTTGTAGCCTTTGGCTTTGACCGCCCGGACGAACTCGACCTTGTTCTGCGGCAGGCAATCGCCCTTGGCCTCTTCGCAACCGATCTCCGCCGCCACGCGTGTGGCCACGGGTTGGCGATCGCCGGAGACCATCGCCACGCGGCGGACGCCGGCTTCCTTCAGTTCGGCCAATGCCTCTTTCGCCTCGGCGCGGGTCTTGTCCTCCAAGCCCACCCAGCCGATGCATTTCCCGTCGCGCGCAACGAAGATCAAGCTCCAGCCTTCGGTTTCGTTGAGGTCCACCGAGGACTCGAAACCGGCATCCACGCCGTTGTCCTTCAACCATTGGGCGCGCCCGACGAGCACCTTTGCGCCGCCAATGTCAGCCTTCACGCCGCGACCGGCGGTTTCGCTAAAGTCTTTGGGCTCGACCAACGGCACGCCGGCTTCGCTGGCAATGGCGGCGAGCGCCTTGGCGGTGGGATGGTTGCTGTATTTCTCAGCGCTGGCCGCGATGCGCAGCAATTCGGCGGGTTTCACGTCGCCCATCGGGCTAAGCCGGCTGACGGCCAGTTCGCCGGTGGTCAGCGTGCCGGTTTTGTCGAAGACGAAGGCGTTGATCTTGGCGGCGAGTTCGATGTCCGCGACGTTCTTGATGAGGATGCCGAGGCGAGCAGCGGCGGAGAGCGCCGCGACCATGGCTGTCGGAGTCGCGAGGATGAATGCGCAGGGGCAGGAAACCACAAGCACGGCGATGACGCGGTTCAGGTCTTGGGTGAACGCCCAAACCAGCGCGGCGATGACCAGGACCAGCGGCGTGTAGAAGCCCATGTATTGGTCCACGATCTTCATGATCGGGAGCTTGGTCTTCTCGGCGGCGAGGATGAGGTCGCGCACGCGACCCAGCGTCGTATCCGTGCCGGCGCGGCTGACCTTGATTTCGAGCACGCCGGTCAGGTTTTGCGTTCCCGCGAAGACTTCGTCACCCGGTTTCTTGTCCGCCGGCAGGGATTCGCCCGTGATGGTGGCTTGGTTAAACGAACCCTGGCCGGTCACGATCACGCCGTCCGCCGCGACATTGTCGCCGGGCCGGATGCGGATGATGTCGCCGATGGCGAGTTGGCTGGCCGCGACTTCTTCTTCCTTGCCTCCGGCGAGAATGCGACGCGCCTTAGTGGGGGTGAGTTTGATGAGCGATTCGATGGATGCCCGTGCGCCTTCGGCCGTGCGGGTTTCGATGATCTCGCCCAGCAGCATGAAGAAGGCAACGACGCCGGCGGTCTTGTAGTCGCCGGACGCGAACGCGGCGAGCACCGCAATGGCGACGAGTTCATTGATGCTCAGGTGGCCGCGCTTCAAATCCTTGATCGCGACGAGAATGATCGGGATGCCAAGAATGACGGCGCCGATCATGCCACTGGCGCTGGAGATGGTGTGGCTCTGCTCGAAAAACCAGTCCACCAGGAAGGCGTTGACGACGAAGACCACGCCGATCAGCGTTTGCCACAGGCGCACTGGGGCATGCTCGTGATCGTGGCCGCAACTACATCCCGGCCCGTGCTCGTGATGGTGCTCGTGCTCGTGCTGACTGAGAAGAGAGGTAACTTGCATGACTCAAGAAATCCGAAATCCGAAATCCGAAATCCGAAGCAAATCCGAAGTACGAAATCCGAACTGGCGTCCACGCGGAACATCCCATCGGATTCGCTGTATCGGACTGATGGCGGTTTTCGGCATGCGGCAGTGTGAATTCGACCCTTCGGTGCTAGGGCGTTTGGGTTTCCGTCTTCGGCTTTTGCGGCTCGCGGTTCAACAGCAGGCGGAGTTCACGCGATTTGCCATCGGCGCGTTGCGGGAGGTAAATCTTGTCGGCGACGTTGGTCAAAACACGGCCCATGGTCTCGGTCAGGCGCATTTGGACATACAGGTCTGGGTTGCTCTGGTACTTGGGCAGCAAGCCGTTGAACCGCTCCGCTTCGGCGGCGAGGTCCTCCAGATAACGCGTGCGGGCCGCTTCCGCGCCGTTGACGATGGCGGTTGCGGTGGAGGTGGCGCGATTGGTGGTCTGGTTCTCGGTACTGCGAGCCTGGTTTAGCAGCTTGCTGCGGTCCTGGCCCTTGGTGATGACGTTGTCAAACGCCTGCTTCAATTGCCGGGGCGCTTTGCTATCCACGCTGCATTGATCCACCACCACGCCGAGGCCCTGGGCTTGCGCAAGCTGGGTGAAACGCCGGGCCACGGTTTCCTGAAAACGCGTCCGATCACTGGTCAGAATCTGGTCTACGGTGAAGCGTGCCGCCGCGTGGAGCAAGGCGTTATTGAGAGCATTCTGGACGGCGTTCGTAGCCGTCACAAAGCCGAACACGAATTGGATCGGATCATCAATTCGGTAGCGCAGCGTGGCGCGGCTGTGGGCAATGTTGCCATCGGCGGTGAGAACATAACCGTCCACCGCGGGATTCAGTGAGCCGCCCGGCGGCGGCTCGGTGCCGGCGAGTTCCTGTTCGGGGGTAGTGGCATACCAGCCGACCGTGGACTGGATGGTCTGAATCTCGGTGATCGGCACCTTGACGACCTCGTCAATGGGGTACGGGTACGCCCAGTGAAGGCCCGGGCCGAGTAACTCCCGCCCGCCTTCGCCAACCGGTTGGCCGAAGCGGAGGATGATGGCCTTTTCCTGCAATCCCACGCTGAAGAACCCGGAGCAGAGAAACAAAACGACCAGCGCCACCATCACGACGCGCACGATGACGAAACTGCTGCGCAGCGCCTCGGCCAGGGCTTGAGAGCCGCTGTCCACCGGCGTCGGGGGGGGCGGCGCGGAATGATGTTCGTGGGTAAGGCTCATACCGCGTTACTTGCTGGGGCGGTTGGTGGCGAAGTTGTGGAACAGATCAAACGGCGGCGTCCGCTCGTCGAGAATCAGCGTGGCACGTTCCTTGAGCGATTGTTCGAGCGCCTTGAGGCGCAACTCGAAGTTGGCGAGCGTAGGTTCCTTCTCGAACACGGGCAGCAGCTCGGCGGCCTTGGCTTCGCCCTGACCCTTGATGCGCGTGGCCTCAGCCTCGGCATTGGCCAGCGCCTCGGCGGCCTGACGGTTGGCGGCTGACGTAATCTTCAGGGCTTCGGCTTCACCTTCGTATTGATGGCCATCCGCCAGTTTCTTTCGCTCGGAAGTCATGCGGTCGAACACCGCCTGGGTCACGCTCTCGGGCAACCCAAGCTTCTTGATACCGAGGAACTCGATTTCCATGCCGGTGTTGTTAGCCGAGAGCTGAGACACCACCAAGCCCTTGATTTCGTTTTCGATGGCGTCGAACTTGATCTGCTTTTCATCCGCGTTAACGAAGTCGGAGAGGCTGTGCTTGCCGACGACGGCGCTCTTGGCGCTGCGCAGGATGCCTTCGAGCATCCGCTCCGCGGCGACCGCCGAACCGCCCGCGAACTTCGGGAAGAAGGCCTGCGGGTCTTTGATACGCCAGCCCACGTACACCAGTGTGAGGAGGTTGTTGTTGTCGGCAGTGAGGTCCTCCGTGAACTTGTCCTCAAAAGTCTGGATGCGCTGGTCAAAGCGGTAAACCTTCTCCGCCGGCCAAGGGAGGCGGAGGTGTGGTCCCGGCGCCGCGTCGCGAACGGGCTTGCCGAAGCGGGTCACCACGGCGACCTCCGACTTGCGGACTTGGAAGACGAACAACAGCAGCACGAACAGCACGAGCAGCACGGCGCCGATGACGGGGGTGAGCAGATTGCGTTTCATGGAAATCACTTCTTGGAGGCTGGAACGGAAAGATCGAGGAGCGACTTGTAGGCGCTGTCCTCCAGATTGAACTGGATGACGTCCTCAGTGTTGGTGGTCAGTAGAACGTACTTCCGGGCATTGACCGAACCGCGGGCGAAGGCATCCAGGTAGGCGCGTTCGCGGTAAACGGACGGCGCGGCGCGGTAAGCCGGGATCTGGTTGGTGAACGCGGCGGCCCGGGCAATGGCATTGACTTCAAGCCGCCGTCGTTCCGCTTGGGCGGCATTGACGGTGGTGACCGCTTGGGCACTCGAAAGGGCGTTGGTCCGGATTTCATCGGCTTGGGCCGCCAGAATCTTGGCTTCCTTCTGATGCGTGGCGGCAACCACCTTCTCGTATTCGGGCGCCACCTTCACCGGCGGATGAATGCCCTGCAAACCCACGAACAGGATGCGCGCACCCAATGCGTGGCCGGTCACCGCGGTCTGAATCCGCTCACGCAAGTTCTCCGCCGTCTCGAGGCGGGTGCGGGACATCATGTCGTTCAGATCAGAGCTGACGAGGTACCGTGTCACCTCCCGCGTGGCGATCTGATGCAGCAGATTCGCACCGTCCTTGTGTCCATAAACCCACTGGATAAGGTTGGTCACCTGGAATTGCACGGGGATGTTGACGGTTAGCAGGCTGACCGGTGGCGCCTTGCGGCTTTCGTTGGTCGTCGCGGCGCCTGATTGCGCGGTTTCGCGGTTGGCGACCAGGAAGTTGTCTTCCTTGCCGTGACCGACGGTCCAGAGAATGGTATTCGGCGGGTGTTTGGCTTCCTCCTCGGTCAGAACGTAGCCCACTTCCAGCGTTTGAATCTGCTCAGTACGGAAGCGATAAGCCTTGTCCACCGGCCAAGGCAGTTTGAAGTGTCCGCCTGGTCCCAGGGCGGGACGCGTCTCCAGCAGGCGACCGAAACGCTCCAGCAGGACCTGCTCACCCGGTTCGACGAACACGAAGCATGTGGAGAACAGCAGCACCGCCAGTTGCAGCAGCAGCAGCCAACCCAACGCTCTGGCGAAGAACTGGTAGAACCAGGTTTCCGAAACCTTGAAGCCGAACTGGTAATCGAGCGCTTGCGCCGCGGTGGTGACCAAACCCTCCGGCTGGCCCAGCAGGCCGACCAAGCGGCTCTCGTACAGCGGACGGGCAACCTTGCCTTTCACGCGCGGGCGGTAGATTTCGAGAATGAGATTGAACAGCGTCTCAAGCCCCACCAAGCCCAACACCACGCACAGGCCGCGCGCCAGGTAAAGATCGGCTTTCGGAAAATCCGCGGACACCCCAACCGTGCCGATGCCCGCAGCCGTCAGCACGCAGAGGAATGCAACCAGCAGCAGGTGGCCCGTCCCCGGCCGCAACAACCGGTTGTTCTCCAACCGCACGATCGTGGCTGAGAACCGTCCCAGAATGAACAACGCCAGGAAAAACAACGCGAACGGCGCCGCGGCTATCATCCAGCGTTCCGGCGCGATCCGAACCACGGCTTTGTCCAGCCACTGCCAGAAGACGTAAGTGCCCCCAGCCTGGAGCAACAGGAGAAGGACGGTGAAACCCGGCAGGAAGAACCGCTCGAATTGCTGGCGGGAACGTTGGGCGGGAAAGATTTCCGCCTCTTGGGCTTCAAAAAGCGCTGCGCTGCCCTTCGAACGGGCCATCTCCTCGAGTTCGAGCTTCTCCAGCCGCTCGCGTTCCTCCAGCCGCATCTGGAACCAAGCCACGAGGGTGACGAGCCAGCCGAGGCCGGCGAACGCCGCCGTGATCTGGCCGGCCAGTGAACCGGCGTAACGTGCCAGGGCAAACCCGATCGCGCCCACGACCAGCAGCGCGAGCGAATTCAACAGACCTTGTCTTTGATAGCTTCGTTCCATGTTTACCGGCACGTTAGACCGTTTGACCGCTCCAGCGTTTGATCGTCGCCCGATTGAACCGGCGGCCACGGCCGGCATGCCCAGGATTCAACGGTTGAAAGATCAAGCGCTTCACGACTAACCAAGTTCCCGCTCTTCAAACAATAGCACCGCCGCAGACAGGGCGGCGCCAACATAGCCCACCACATACGCCAAGGCTTTGCCCACATAGCCCCAGTGGAACGAGCCCTTGCCCGTCTCCAGCACGTCGGCGAGCCAGAAAAACTGCCAATTTGGGAGCACCGTGTAAAGCACGGTTGCCCACCACGGTCCACCATCCACCGTCCCACCCAGCTTGTAGTAGATGTAATCCGAAACCAGCCCCAGCAAAAACACCGCGCTGCAAATGGCGAGCGTGGGGATCATGTCAAAACGGGTCGAGCAGGCCAAGGCCAGCGCCGCCAGAATCCACAGCGCGAATAGAATAAGCACCGCCGCCGGCACCAGTCGCCAATCCACAGCAGCTGCTTGGTTCATGGACTGTTCTTGGGTGGTAAACTCGCTGATGAAATAGGCGGCCAAGCTCACGGTCACGACCAGGGCGAAGGTCGCATCGCTCACAAAGGGCCGGCGCAGGAAGAAATTGCTGAAGCCGCCCACGAGATAGGCCACGATCACGCCGGCGGCAAAGATGCCGATGGCCGCTAGATCCGTGCTGCCGTAGGCGTCGAACGCCATCCGGCTGGCAATCAGCGCTGCTACCAGGTTGACGTAAGTCAGCACGGTCAGCGCCACCACCAGCCCCAAATACTTCGCCACGAGGAATTGGGCGCGTCCTACGGGTTTGGAAAGCACCGCCAAAGCAGTCCCGGTGCGGAGTTCGCGCGCCAGCGATGCCGAGGCTGTGAGCACGGCGCCCAGTAACCCGGTCAGGAGCATCACGGCCAGCACGCTGTTCTTTACTAACTTGGGTTCGTCGCCGAACGCGAAGTAGTACGGCGTGGCGAGGAAAATCTCAAACAACGCGGAACTGGTCATCAGCAGCAGGAAGATGGGCTGCCGAACCAGTTCCATGAACGCGTTAACCGCGATGGTGATGAATTGCCGCATGCTCTACGGGCCAATACGTCGCAGAATACCCGGTTTGGCTGGCTCCCGTAACCGTGCGTTTGAGGGCACACCCTGTGCCTTGCACCGCCCGCCCGGGGAAGTCTGTTCCCTGCGCGCGCCGCCACCCCGGATGCTCAAAACAAATGTCTGCATTTCGGATGCTTCAGGAGCAGAGATTATGGCAAAGAGCCGCTTGGACGAAAGGCTATTCCTTGGGTGGCGGCGCCGGTAAGCGGTTGGCCGACGGCAAAAAACCGGCTTTCGCTCTCCCGGCGGCTGGTGTTTAATCTGCCCCTTCTATGAGCAAAACCGCATTTCTATTCGCAGGGCAAGGCGCACAAACGGTCGGTATGGGCAAAGACCTCGCAGGGGCTTTCCCCGAGGCCAAAGCCTGGTTTGACCGGGCCAATGCCGCGGTCGGCTATGATCTCGCCGCCGTGTGCTTCTCGGGGCCGGACGATGAGTTGACGAAGACCGAAAACGCGCAGCCGGGGATCTTCTTGGTAAGCTGGGTGACTTTGGAACTGCTCAAGGCGCGCGTTCCGAGCCTCAACTGTGAGGCCACCGCCGGCTTGTCGCTAGGTGAGTTTACGGCGTTGACGGCGGCTGGGGTGTTGAGCTTTGAGGACGGCCTGCGCGTGGTGCGTCAGCGTGGGCGTTTTATGCAGGAAGCCTGCGATGTCACCCAAGGCGGCATGGCGGCCATCGTCGGTCTGGACGAAGCGCCCACCCGCGAGGTCTGCGCCGAGGCGGGCGTGTCCCTGGCCAACCTGAACTGTCCGGGACAAATCGTCATCTCGGGTGCGGAGGACTGCATCGCCAAGGCCGTGGACTTGGCCAAGGCCAAAGGCGCGAAACGCGCCATCCCCCTGCCGGTGGCCGGGGCGTATCATTCCCCCCTCATGGCCAGCGCCCAGCCGAAGCTGCAGGCCGAATTGGCCAAGGCGAAGCTCTCGCCGCCGACCGTCCCGGTCATTTCGAACGTGACCGCCCAACCGCACGCCGGGCCGGCTGAGATCGCGACCCGGCTGGTGGAGCAGGTCACCGCCACCGTGCGCTGGGAGGAATCCATGCGTTACCTGCTGGCTCAGGGGTTCACCCGCTTCGTCGAGTTCGGCCCGGGCAACGCGCTCACCGGCTTTATGAAACGCATCAGCAAGGATGCGCAGGTCTTGAACGTGTCTAGCGTCTCAAGCCTGGAAGCCACTGCCAAGGCGCTAACCGCCTGAGCCGGCTACTCGGTTCACTTCACTGAACAAGATTGAACCCTTGGTGCTCGGTTGGTGAGCTCCAAGGGTTTCTTCCGTCAGCGCATGACGCGGAACGCACGGAACTGGCGCTGAGCTGCGGGCAGGTCTTTACCTTCCTTGCCGTTGAGCTTGCGGTTGCCATCATCACTCAGCACGAGAAAGTCGCTCCGTCCATCCACATCCTGAAAGCAAATGGCCTCAGGGTTAACGCCATGGAATGTCACGCCAGCGATGGGTCGGGGCACGCTGCCTTTCCCGTCCCAGAAGAACAACCGACTGGCCGCCTTCTCCTCGCCCGGTCCGCCAACGAGGTAATAGCCGCCTTTGGTCAAACCCATGTCGCGCAGACCCAGCCCGCCGAGATTAAGCAGAACAGGGTCGCCAAACCGCGGTGGTTGCCCCGCGAGCAGCTCGTTCGGATTCAGCAGCGGCACGAGCAGGGCGCGGCCTTCCGGTGTGGGACTGCGAAAACCAATCAAGAGAGTGCCCTCGGGCGTGTCGGTCAGGGCTTCGATGTTCAGGCTGCCGTGCGCTTTGGCGGCAAGCCGTGCCGCTTCCCCCAACTTGAACCGCGCCAGCTTGGGCTCACGCGCGAGGTCCGGGACCAAATCCACATACACTCGTCCAACGGGCTGGACGGTCACGTCCGCGCCGCGGTTTGTTATGTCGAGGGCGAAAAGCCGGCAACGGCTGGGGGCAAGTTCCCCGGCGGAGTCGCGACCGTGGGATGTAATCCAGAACACGCGCTGCCCCAAACGCGCCGCACCTTCCAGATCGGCCTCAGGAGACTTCTTTCGCCCGGCGAGATGCTGGTTCAGGTTGTAGGTCTGGACGGGTTTGCCCGGCTGACTCTGACGGTAGAAGCGCAGGATGTTGTCCTCGTCACTGGCCGCAACAAACAAGTCCGCGTCGAGCGCCACCGCCGCAGAACCGTCGCACATGCCGGTGAAGACCAACGGCTCGCCCAACCCGACCGCCTGCGTGGTGCAGGCGGCCAGGAGACTTAATCCGACCCAGATGCGTTTCATCGCGGGAATTGATGCACAGCCGCCTGTGTCCCTTCAATCCGCAAATCGGTAACCGGAGACAAAGCGTATTTCCGCTTTAGCCGTCCGGGCGGCACGCCTAGCATTCGCCCGTGCTTGAAACCTGGCAGTTTCCCCTGCTATTCGTCGTCGGCCTGGCGGCGGGGTTTGTGGATTCCATCGCTGGTGGCGGCGGCATGATCACCGTGCCGGTGTTGCTGAATTGCGGACTTCCTCCGCAGTTGGCCCTGGGCACAAACAAGCTTCAAGCCAGCTTTGGCTCGGGCAGCGCCACGTGGCATTTCGCCCGGGCAGGCCTGGTGAACTGGGCTGAATGCTGGCACGGACTGGCTTTGACCTTTATCGGCGCAGTGCTGGGCACGCTCGCGGTGCAGCAACTGGACCCAGCGTTACTGAAACGGTTCATCCCCGCCCTGCTGCTCGCAGTGGCCGCCTACATGATGTTCAAACCGGCCTTGGGCCAGAGTGAAGTGTGCCCACGCCTCTCCCGCGGCGCGTTCGATGTTCTGTTTGGGCTGAGCCTGGGTTTCTACGACGGCTTCTTCGGGCCGGGCACGGGGACGTTCTGGGCGATGGCTTTTGTGCTGGGCCTGGGCTTCAATCTGACGAAGGCCACCGCGCAGACCAAGGCGATGAACTTCGCCAGCAACGCAGCGTCGCTGCTCTTCTTTCTGGTGGCCGGGCAGGTTCACTTCTTGGCTGGCTGTTCCATGGGCGCAGGGCAGTTGCTTGGCGCACGCTTGGGATCGCGCCTGGTCCTGAAACACGGCACCCGCTTCATTCGACCGCTCTTCTTAACCGTCGTCGTGGCGCTGACCCTGAAGCTGCTGTACGAGGCGTTTCTGAAAAGCCAATAGCCCCGCCGGGGATCTTCGTCGGTTGATCCAGAGAGAACCGCCGCGGTTTGCGCCGCGGCGGCTCGCTGCAAAAGACCAAATGCTGGCTACTTGAGGCCGGCCAGATAGCCGAAGCGCGTCCGGAATTGCTCCGGCGTCATTGAGACGATGGCGGCGAGCTTGTTGATCTGGCCCACGTCCTCGAAGTCCGGTTTCTCCAGCCGGATCATGTAATGGCAGGCGCATTCGTAAGCCTCGCCGTCCACGTTGACCCGACGCACAGTGAACCGGCCGGTCTTCGGATTGAGCATCTTCTCAAACTGGAGCGGGATCATCTTGCCGTCCACGAAGCTGATGATCGCCCCGAACTTGGCGGCATCCTGTGACAGGATGAATTTCACCGCGCCGTAGCCGAGATCACGTGTGTATTCGCCATCGAAGGGGATCGGGTCGGCGCAGCGGAGCTCATAGCCGAGCTCCTTGGTGATGAAGTTCATCTTCAATCCAAGCTGCTCCAGACGGGCGGTGAGGATATCCTTCATCAGGCGACCGAACTCGATCTCGCCGAGGCGCAGGTGGCCGTGGTCGTCGCGAACGACTTTACCGTAACGCTCCAAACTGCCACCGGGCACAGCGCTGAGCAGCCCCTTCTCTCCCATGGATTCAATCAAGCCCTCAGCCAGCACGGCCACGCCGTAGAGCGTGCCTTCGGCGCGGCGCTTGATGATCGAGCCGATGATGATGTCGCATACCTCCTCGGCCGTAACGGGCCGCCCGCGGAACTCTTCGGGGATGATGGTGACGGCGGCGGCGCCGGCCTTGCCGATGCCCAGCGCCAGATGGCCCGCCGACCGGCCCATGCTGATGACGATGTACCAACGCGACGTGGTATGCGCGTCCTCGGTCAGGTTGCGCAGCAGGAACACGCCGTTGTGGCGGGCGGTTTCAAACCCGAAGGTCGGTGTCGAACCCGGCAGCGGCAAATCGTTGTCAATCGTCTTGGGCACGTGGGCCACGCGGATGACGCCCTTGCCCTTCGCGTAAACGTGGCTGGCGGAGAAGGCCGTGTCATCGCCGCCGATGCTGACCAGGGCGGTGACGCCAAGTTTGTGCAGCACATCCAGCACGTTGTGCATGCTGGTCTCGGACTTGGCCGGGTTGGTGCGCGCCGTGCCGAGGATCGAGCCGCCGCGCAGATGGATGTACTTCACGTCGTCAATCGTGAGCTTCGTGTAATGCTCGGTGTCGCCCTGGGCGAGCCACTTGAAGCCGTCTTTGAAGCCGATGACCTCAAAGCCCTGATTGATGCCTTCGATGGTGGCGGCGGCAATGACGCCGTTGATGCCCGGGGCGGGACCGCCTCCGACCAAAATGCCGAGTTTGCCTCGCTTCGTTCCGTTTGCCATATCAAGTTACCATGTGTTTGAGCCAGTTCAGCGACAACACAGGGCTGTCCTGTTCTGACGGTTTCCAGCGGTGCAGCAGTCTGCCAGAAGCGCTCCCGGCGTCAAAACAACTTTGGCGATGCGTCCGGAGCTCAGTTGGCAGCGGTCGTCGCCGAGTTGGTATTGGTGGTGGCGGGTAACTCGCTGGGACGGCTGGCGGCCAACCTCTCGTCCAAGGCATTGAGGTGGTTGACGGTGTAATCAATCAGGCGCTGGAGCTTGGGACGGAGCGTCGGCCCCGGGGCCAGCGCCGGCCCGAGTCTGTCCCGCTCGGCCAAATACCGGTTCAAGAGTTGCCGATAGGCCTCAGTCAGCTCCAGCACCTCGGGATTGACCCGCTGACGAACCAGGTCCAACTGCGCCAGCCGGGCACGCAAGACCGTCGTTTGCCGCGCATAGTTCCATCGGGCAATCACGGTTTGCAGTGGAATCGTCGTGTCGTCGGTGGGCAATTGGTCCGCGGCGGCCCGCGTCTGAGCCGGAATGCGAACCGCCTCCTCAAGTTTCCGCCAGCTCTCGGCGGCTGGCCAGATATGCATCAGATCGCGACCGCCCAGATAAACCGCCTGCAACGCCCACCACTTCTCGACGTCGAGCAAGCGATTGAAATGGGAACCGAAAGCCTTGAGAAACGCGGTTTGCCAGTTCAGGTTGCAGGGTAATTCTGCCAAGAAGGTCCGGAGGCAGGCCGAGCCGCCTTTGAGCCGCAACAGTTCGGAGACGAAGACCTGAGCGCTCGCGTGGTAGGCGGCGGCGGTGTCGCCATTCAAATCGCTTTCCGTCGGCCAGCTCAGCTCCTGGAGGGTGAGCGCCGAATGTTCGCGCAGCCGGGCATTGAGGGCGGTCAGTTTGTTCAGTTCGCGGTTGGTGATAACGGTATAATCCAGCCTCAAGCCGCCTACTTCCTTGCGGGGTGGGGTGAACAAAAACTCGGTTTCGGAAGTCGCCAGGAGTGCGTCGGTGAATCCGACAGCGAGCCAGGGCGGCAGCTCGGCGGAACGATCGGTCGCCGTCCGGTTGGCCGCTTCCAGAAGCACCACTTGCACGAGGCCTTGCAGCAGCCGCGTGCGATCCACCAAGTCCGGCACGAGCAAGCGGTAACGCCATTCATCCCGAAAATGTTCGGCGGTGAGAGTCAGTGAATGATCCGGCCCTGTGGCAGGAAAGAGACTGACGAACACTTTGCCCCGCCACGGCGACGTCAGCCCAAGTTGCCGCCACACCGCCTGCTTTACGCGTTCACAAGAGACGACGAGCAGGGTCGGGTCCACCTCCAGCACCTGCCGGTTCGTGGTGAGGACCGACGCCAGCGGGTTTGGGGCGGTTGCAGTCGCGCGGGAAACAACGAACTGCCCTGACTGACTGTGGACGGCGATCGGCTGGCGAAACCCGGTCTGACCCATCGCGCTGCCCGCGAGCAACGCACCGATCAGCACCACTGGCCATTGTGTTTTCACGCGGTCAACCCACCGGGCGCAGGTTCATTTCGCCGGGCTCTTCGATTCTGACTTCGCCGGCTTGGATTCGCCGGCGGGTTTGCTGGGTTTGCTCTCGCTGCTGGAGGTGGTCGGAGAGGCTGAATCCTTCTTCGCTGCCTGTTTGTAGTTTTCGCTGCGGTAGTCGGTGATGTAGAAACCGCTCCCCTTGAACAGCAGCCCGGCGCCCCCGCTCAGCTTGCGTTTGACCTTGCCCTTGCCCCAGCGCTTGCGCATGCACAATTCCTCCGGACAAACGGTCAGCGGCTTGGCAGTTATGGACTGGAATTGCTCAAAATGATGTCCGCACTTCTCGCAGACGTACTCGTAGGTCGGCATGATCAGTTCGACTGTTCAGCGTTGGGAACGAAACCGCCAGCCGGGCAACGTAATCGCTACGCAGGCTGGCGATGGATTCAGAGAATGGTGTTATTTGGCGGGGGCGTTGGTCATCGGGGGAATCACCTTCACCGCGCCATCCGCGGTCACTTCCACGTTCAGATCGTAATGCCCCGTGGTCTTGGGTTTCTTGCTTGGCGCATTCGCGCCTTGGATCAACTGGGACGCGCCTTTCTGGTCGCTGCCGGCGGACAAGCCCTTCTTAATCCACTCCAGACGCCGGGAGATGTTGAGCTCCTCTTTGAGCTTGGCCACCTGGGCGCGGAGGATCTTCAGATCGTTGAACTGACGTTCCAGTTCGGCCTTCTCGGTCATGAGTCGCTTGAGTTCCTTCTCCAGAAACGCCTTGTCGCCCTCGGAGGCGGCGAGCAGTCGCCGTGTTTCCGTGATCTGGCTGGTGAGGTTGGTGATAGCGGTGCTGAGTTCGGCCGCCTCCTTGTCTAACTCCTGATTGTCTGCCTTCAACTTGGCGATGTCGGCATCCTGCTGGGTGATCTTATCCTGCGCGGACTTGAGTGAGGAAGCTGTGGAGGCCAGGGTCGCTTCCGTGGTCAGCAGCTTGCCGACCGTTTGGGTATAGCTGTTGGTCAGCTCGCCTAAAGCCTTCTTCTGCGAGTCCAACTCCTGGTTCAGGCGCGTGTTGGTTTGTTTCTCATCGTCCAGCTTGACCTGGGTTTGTTGCCATTGGTTGGAGTTGTAGGCAATTGCCTCCGCGTCCCGCTTCTGCTGTTCGGCGGTCTTCTGGCGGGTGACCAGCAGCACCACCGCGAGCGCCACGGCGACCACGGCGAAAACCAGCATCACTATCTTTACTTTCATAGTGCCCCGACAATGCCGGTTGGCAGGCCATTTGGCAAGCGCGCTTATGATTGTGGCAGGTAGGATAATTGCCAGCCCGGGCGCTGTCGCCGCCCCTCCACCCAAGCTCAACCAGCAGCAAGTCGAGACCAGCCCAAACCGTCGTCGCACAGAGGTGGCCGGTTTGGCTGGGGGACGACAAAGGATTTGACGCCGCGGCGCGCATTACCTACCGTTCGGTAGGTTAATGGCCAAGAACAACCCCAACGGCGAAACCCGCCAGGAGATATTGCGCGCCGCGCTCAAGCGGTTTGCGCACTCCGGCTATGCTGCCACGTCGGTCCAACAGATCGTCGCGGACGCGAACGTGTCCAAGCCGGCGCTCTACTATTATTTCAAGGACAAGGCTGGGCTCTTTCAGGCGCTGGTGAATGAGGCGCACGACGGGCGCTACCGGTTGCTTCAGGAGGCCGCCGCCCGGAGTCGCACCATCCGCGGGCAGTTGGAGGCCATCCTCGCGGCGCTCTTCGAGTATTTTGCCGAGAACCGTGATCTCGTCCGGATTTCCTTTGCGACCATGTTCGCCGCGCCCGGCGAAGTGCCGGAGGGCTTTACCTGCCAGGAGAAATGCGAACGTAACTTCGATTTTGTGCAGGCGCTTATCCAACGGGCCCAACAGAACGGCGAACTGGACAGCCGATTCAACAGTGAGGAATTGGCCTTCGGCATCTACGGCCTGACCAATTTTTACCTGGTCGCAAATCTGGTTGTTCCCGACTGCCCACCGGATCGCCGCGTGGCGGCGCGGGTGGTGGACCTGTTCCTCTCCGGCGCCGCCGCACCGCGAATCAGGAAGCCGCGCGCCCGGAAGCCGCGTTGACCGTCATCCTTCTCAACCCATGAAACGAACCATCGCCATTGCTGTCTTCATCGTCTTGCTGGTCGCCGGCGGCCTTGCCGGCATCAAGACGCTGCAAATCCGAACGTTGATCGCGGCCGGGGCCGCCGCCGCTGAACCGCCCGAATCGGTTTCCTCGGCGGTCGTGCACGAGGCCAAGTGGCAGGGGCTGATCAGCGCCGTGGGCACCATCACCGCGGTTCAAGGTGTCACGATCACGCCGGAGATTCCCGGCGCCGTGCGAGAGATTGCCTTTGAGTCGGGCGCCACGGTGGCGCAGGGCGATCTGCTCGTCCGGTTGGACACGTCGTCCGAGGCCGCCCAACTCCGTGCCGTGGAAGCTCAGGTGGAACTGGCCCGCCTTAACGCCGAGCGGGCTCGGACCCTGCGGGCCGACAAAACGACATCGCAAGCCGACCTTGATCTGGCCGAAGCCACGCTGAAAGAAGCCCAGGGCAACGCCGACGCCATCCGCGCGACCATCGAGAAGAAGACCCTCCGCGCGCCCTTTGCCGGGAAGCTCGGCATCCGGCTGGTCAATCTCGGCGAGTATCTGGACGTCGGCAAACCCATCGTGTCGTTGCAGGCGCTCTCGCCCGTGTATGCGGACTTCTCACTGCCACAGCAGGAACTGGCGCGGCTCAAGCCCGGCATGCGCGTGCATGTGGTCGCGGATACCTACCCAAGCAACACGTTCGAAGGCACGCTGACGGCGCTCAACCCGGACTTGGACCAGGCGACCCGCAGTGTGCGGGTCCAGGCGACGCTCGAAAACCGCGACCAGTTGTTGCGTCCGGGCATGTTCGCGCGGGTCGAGGTGCTGCTGCCCGAGGAGCAGAAGGTTCTCGTCATTCCCGCCACGTCGGTCCTGAGCGCGCCGTACGGCGACTCGGTGTATGTGATCGAGCCGTCCACCAACAAGGCGGGCGGGTTGGCCGTACGGCAGCAGTTCGTGCGGGTGGGCGGCGTGCGCGGCGATTTCATCAACGTGGAAACCGGCCTCAAGCCCGGTGAGAAGATCGTGAGCGCTGGCCAGTTCAAGCTACGCAACGGCATGGCCGTCACCGAGAACAACGAGATTGTGCCGAAGGCTTCGGACAAACCGCGCCCGTCGGATAGTTAGCGTGTTTCCGGCGTCCCGCCGGAAAACCCACTGTCGTCTCCGTGTCTAGACACCCATGAGAACTCAACTTGAACTGCGGGCAGGATGCCCGGCAGCACGCTTTACTGCATGAAGTCCTTTACCGATCTCTTCATCCGGCGACCGGTGCTGGCGTTGGTGGTCAACCTGATCATCATCATCGCTGGCCTCCAGGCCATCCGGTCCGTCAACGTCCGCCAGTATCCCCGAAGCGAAAACGCCTCGGTGACCATTACGACGGCGTACATCGGCGCCGGTGCAGATCTGGTGCGCGGATTCATCACCACGCCGCTGGAGCGGGCCATTGCCGCCGCAGATGGCATTGAATACCTCGAATCCAGCAGCCGGCTCGGGCTCTCGACCATCACCGCCCGGCTCAAGCTCAACTACGACGCCACCAAGGCCCTGTCCGAAATCAGCTCGAAGGTGGACCAAGTCCGTGGCGACTTGCCGCCGGAAGCCGAGGTGCCAATCATCAACATCGAGGCCGCTGATTCGCAGTTTGCCTCCGCTTATCTGCGATTCAACTCAGAGATTCTGGAGGCCAACCAGATCACTGATTACCTCGTTCGCGTCGTTCAGCCACGCCTTTCCGCGCTCGAGGGCGTGCAACGCGCCGACATCCTGGGGGGGCGCACGTTTGCGATGCGCATCTGGCTCAAGTCCGACCGGTTGGCGGCATTCAACATCAATCCCAACCAGATTCGCGAGGTGCTCGCCGCGAATAACTTCCTTTCCGCTGTGGGACGCACGAAGGGTTCGCTCGTCCAGGTGAATCTCTCTGCCAACACCGATTTGCGCTCTGTGGACGAGTTTCAGGACCTCGTCATCCGCCAGTCCGGCGACAAGTTGGTCCGGTTGCGTGATGTGGCGGATGTGGAACTGGGCGCGGACGATTACGAGACCGAAGTGCGCTTCGGCGGGCAGAAGGCTGTGTTCATGGGCATCTGGGTACTGCCCAATGCCAACTCGCTGGACGTCATCAAGCGCGTGCGCGCCGAGATGGAGCAAGTCCAGAAGGAACTGCCCACCGGCTTGGAAGCCGGCATCGCTTACGATGCCACGAAATACATCGAAGACGCGATCCACGAAGTTCTGAAGACGCTGAGCGAAACGCTGCTCATCGTGGCCATCGTGATCTTCCTCTTCCTCGGCTCGCTTCGCTCGGTTCTGGTGCCGCTGGTCGCCATCCCCGTCTCGCTGATTGGCGCGATTTTCCTGATGCAAATCTTCGGGTTCACGCTAAATCTGCTGACCCTGCTGGCCGTCGTGCTATCGGTCGGCTTGGTCGTGGACGACGCCATCGTTATCGTTGAAAACGTCGAACGCCACGTCCGCGAGGGGCAGACGCCCCGCCGGGCGGCGTTGCTCGGAGCGCGCGAACTCATCGGGCCGGTGATCGCCATGACCATCACGCTGGCGGCGGTGTATGCGCCCATCGGCTTGCAGGGTGGCCTGACGGGTTCGCTCTTCCGCGAGTTCGCCTTCACGCTGGCGGGCGCGGTGTTCATCTCGGGCATCGTGGCGCTGACGCTTTCGCCCGTGATGTCCTCCAAGCTCCTCAGCGCCGGAGGTGAAGCACGCGGCCTGACCGGCCGGATCAACCGCGACTTCGACCGATTCCGCAAGTTGTATGGTCGCGTGCTGGACGTGACGTTGAACGCCCGGCCCGCAGTTTACATCGTGTGGATTGCGCTGAGCCTTCTCGCCATTCCGATGTTCATGATGGCGCCGAAGGAACTCGCGCCCACGGAAGACCAGGGTTTCATGATGTGCATTGTGGAAGCGCCAGCGGACGCAACGATTGACCAGACGACTTTTTACACCGAGGAGGTCAACCGCCGACTTCTGAGCGTGCCCGAAGCCGAGAAAACGTTCCAAATCACGTTTCCGGACAATGGCTTTGGCGGCTTGGTGCTCAAGCCGTGGGGCGAGCGCAAACGCACGGTCTTCGAGATTGTGCCGGGTGTGCAGACGAACCTCGCCGCCATTCCCGGCATTCGCAGCATGGTCGCCACGCCCTCGGCGCTGCCGGGGGGCGGACAGTTCCCGGTGGAGTTCATCATCGCCTCGACCGCGGACCCGGAGCGCATCCTGGAATTCGCGCGGCAGATTCAACTCAAGGCAGCCACCAGCGGCATGTTCGCTTTCCCGCCGATCATTGACACCAAGATCGACCAACCGGAGGTCGAGCTGGTGCTGGACCGCGACAAGGTCGCCGCGCTGGGACTCAACATGGCCTCAGTGGGCGCCGACCTGGCGACGCTTGTGGGCGGCAACTACGTAAACCGCTTCAACCTCGATGGGCGCAGCTACAAGGTTATCCCGCAGCTCAAGCGCATCGAGCGGCTCAGCGCGGACCAGTTGGAGAACAACTACGTCAAGGGGCCGAACGGCCAGTTGGTGCCGCTCAGCACCTTTGCCACGCTGAAGAAGAAGACCGAGCCACGCTCGCTCAACCGCTTCCAACAATTGAACGCGGTGAAGCTTAGCGGCGTGGCCATCCGCCCGCTCGACGAGGCGCTTCGCTACCTCGAAGATGAGGCTGCGCGGGTTCTGCCGAAGGGCTACACGGTGGACTACACGGGCGAGAGCCGGCAATTGCGTACGGAAGGGAACAAGTTCCTGCCCGCGTTCATCCTCGCGCTGACCCTGATCTTCCTCGTGCTCGCCGCGCAGTTCAACAGCTTCCGTGATCCGCTCATCATCCTGCTCGGCTCCGTGCCGCTGGCCATGTTCGGCGCGCTCGTCTTTAGCTTCCTGAAGATGCCGGGCCAGGGCATGGACTTCTTTACGAACGGCTGGACGACAACGCTGAACATCTACTCGCAAGTCGGACTGGTCACGCTCGTCGGCCTCGTTTCAAAGAACGGCATTCTGATCGTCGAGTTTGCCAACGAACTCCAGCGCAGCGGCCTCAGCAAGATGGAGGCGGCCAAGCAGGCAGCGCTGGTGCGGCTCCGTCCGGTGCTGATGACCAGCGTCGCCACCGTGGCCGGGCACTTCCCGCTGACCCTCGTCACCGGCGCGGGCGCGGCGGCGCGGAATTCCATCGGCATCACCATTGTCGCCGGCATGGCACTGGGCACGATCTTCACGCTGCTCGTGATTCCTGCCATCTATGTCCTAATCGCCAAGCAACACGTTGGTGAAGACCCGGGCGAGATCGCGCGAGACTTCGCCCACGCCGAGCACAAGCCCCTCCCGCAGGTCACTGAAACCGTTGCCAACTGACCATGAATTCTTCGGGGTTTGCGTTCAGCGCAGGGGTCGCCATCATGCTCCTGGCAGGCGGCTGCTCCAAATCGGCCAGTGATGGACAGCCCAAGGGGGCGCGTTCTGAGGCCATCCCGGTGTCCGTCGCTGAGGTGGTCACCATCCCGCTGGATCGTACCTTGACCGTGGTGGGGACTCTCTTCGCCAAGGATGAAGCAACCATCGGGGCGCAAGTGGAAGGGCAGGTCGAGAAAACCCTAGTGGACTTCGGGGATCGCGTCACGAACGGCCAGGTACTGGCGCGGATTGACACCGCCTCCTATGAAGCCCTGACCCGTCAGGCCGCCGCCAATCTCGCCAAGGCCGAGGCCAGCGCCGCCAATGCAGAGCAGGACTTGAAACGCGTCCGCGACCTTCAGCGCGACAAGATCGCATCCGCCAGCGAATTCGACAAAGCGGTCGCCGCCTCCGAGCAGGCCAGGGCTGAGGTCAAGGCCGCCGCCGCCACCGAAGCCATCGCGCAGCTCAATCTCGAACGCTCGCAGGTCAAAGCGCCCTTTGATGGCGGGGTCGCCGAGCGCATCGCCAGCGCCGGCGATTACATGAAGACCGGCCAGTCGCTGTTCCGGCTCGTGAATGACGGCGTGCTCAAGTTCATCGTGCAGGTTCCCGAGCGTTACGCCGCCCAGGTGCGCAAGGAACAACTCATGCGCTTCACGGTGGACGCCTGGCCCGGTGAGTCGTTTGAAGGCCGTGTTTATCTCATTGGCCCCGCGGTCAACACCAGCTCGCGCTCTTTCAATGTCGGCGCGCTCGTGTCCAATGCCGACCGCCGTTTGAAGGCCAGCACCTTTGGTCGCGGCGAATTGATCCTGGAGAAGGCCGTTCCTACGCCGGTGATTCCGTTGGAAGCCGTGGTCAGCTTCGCCGGAGTGATGAAGGTGTTTGTCGTTGAAAACGGCGTGGCGCGGGCCCGGCAGATCGAGGTCGGGCGCGTGAGCGACAGCAAACAGGAAGTGCTTTCCGGGCTCAAGGCGGGCGAAACGGTCGCCACGTCCGGTCAAAGCAAACTTTACGACGGGGCGCCGGTGCGGGTGCGAGAGGCCGCGCCCAAGTCCGAAATCCGAAGTCCGAAGTCCGAAGGAAGCCCGAAAGCCGAAGCTCGAACAGGAGCCGCCAGCGCAGCTTCTGCGAGGTCCATTCCCCCGGTGGCTGCCATAGACCCTGATTCTTCGGATTTCGAGTTTCGAGCTTCCTTTGGTTTTCGAATTTCGAGCTTCGAGTTTCGCGCTGTCGTCGCCGCATGACGCCGCTGCCTCCATCCGCGGCCTCCGGCGACAGCGCGCGCGGCCTGCCCATCGCGGACCTGTGCATCAAGCGCCCGGTTTTCGCGACGATGGTCAACCTGCTCCTCGTGGTGCTGGGTTGGTTTTCCTTCCAGCAGATCGGCGTGGACCAGTTCCCGAATGTGGACCTGCCCATCGTCACGGTCACGACCACGTTGCGCGGCGCGTCGCCCGAGGAAATGGAAACCAGCGTCACCAAGCCGCTGGAGGAAATCATCAACACCGTTCAGGGCATTGACGAGTTGAGCAGCATTACGCTGGAAGGCGTATCGCAGATCACCGTCCAGTTCCTGTTGGAGCGCAACCGCGACATCGCTGCGCAGGATGTGCGCGACAAGGTGAACACGATTCTCGCGCGCCTGCCCGACGGCACCGACCCACCGATCATTGACAAGTTCGACATTGACGCCTCGCCCGTGATGTCCATCAGCGTCAGCGGCGCGCGCGAGCTGAAGGAGCTCACGTTCATCACCGACAAGCAGATCAAGCAGAACCTCGAGACCGTGCCGGACGTGGGCGCGATCACCATCGTCGGCGGGCGGACGCGCGCAGTGCAGATCGCCGTGGATCCGGAGCGCTTGCTGGCGCGCGGGCTGACGATTGACGACATCCGCTCCGCGCTCCAGCAACAGAACCTGGAAGTGCCCGGCGGCCGCTTGGATCAGGGCAGTCGCGAGATGGTCGTCCGCACGCTCGGGCGCATGCAGGACGTGCGCAATTTCAACGAGCTCATCGTGGCGAACTTCGGCGGGCAACCGGTTTATCTCAAGGATATCGCCACGGTGTCGGACTCCGTCGAGGAGCCGCGCTCGCTCTCGCGCCTCAACGGCGAGAACTCGGTGACCCTCGTCATCCGCAAGCAATCCGGCAGCAACACGGTGAAGCTCATTGACGCGGTGAAGCGCCGGCTGGCCGAGTTGCAGGAAATCCTGCCGCCGGGTTTGAAGCTCTCGGTGATCCGCGACCAGTCCACGTTCATCAACCGCTCGCTGCACGAAATCAGTTTCCACCTGATGCTCGGCGCGGTTCTGGTGGCGCTCACGGTGTTCCTGTTCCTGCACGACTGGCGCGGCACGGTGATCGCGTCGGTGGCCATTCCGGCCTCACTCATCGCGACGTTTACGTTGATGCGGGCGATGGGCTACACCCTGAACAACTTCACCATGCTGGGCATGGTGTTCGCCGTCGGCATCGTGATTGACGACGCCATCGTGGTGCTGGAGAACATCCACCGCACGATGGAGGAAAAGGGCTGGAGCGCGATTCGCGCGGCCGGCTTTGCCACCAAGGAAATCGCGCTGGCCGTGATGGCC